>CAMXSH010000011.1 GCA_947246475.1 uncultured Roseburia sp. | reverse complement strand
ATTAAATACGGGAATCAGGTCAATCAGTTCCATATTGGACTCCCAGTAAGACCCCAGAGTCCCCACATCTTTCCAATAGCCATTAAACTCATAAGCAAAAATCCGGTCTCCCCGTTCATGACAATATGGAATGATATGCTTTCCAAAATCACAGCCCGGCTGATCCCTCAACGTGATCAAGGCTTCTTTGAGCACAGGCCAGGAGAAAATGTAAATCCCCATGGAGGCAAGATTACTTCTTGGCTGCTCCGGTTTCTCCTGAAACTCCAAAATCCTCCGGCTGTCATCCGTAATACACACCCCAAACCGATTTGCCTCTTCAATCGGCACTGGAATCGTAGCCAAAGTAACATCCGCATTGTTTGACTTATGAAAGTCTAGCATTACCTGATAATCCATCTTGTAAATATGGTCTCCACCCAGTATCAGAACATAATCCGGATTGTAATAGTCCATATATTTCAAGTTCTGATAAATCGCATTGGCGGTACCGGTATACCATTCACTGCTATTACTTTTCTCATAAGGAGGGAGAATAGAGACACCTCCCACATTCCTGTCCAGATCCCATGGAATACCAATCCCAATATGAGTATTCAGTTTGAGAGGCTGATACTGTGTCAATACACCCACAGTGTCTACTCCTGAATTAATACAGTTACTCAATGGAAAATCAATGATACGATACTTTCCCCCAAAAGCAACAGCAGGTTTTGCTACATTGGCGGTCAGAACACCAAGGCGGGATCCCTGGCCCCCAGCCAGCAACATAGCTATCATTTCTTTCTTTATCATGTAATCACCCCTGTTGTAGTTAGTACCTGCTGGAGACGTGAATCCCGCAGGCCGTATTTGTATAAAAAGATTATAACACACATGATACAAAAAATAAATAATTTTCATAAAAATTTTTTGTTTTTTTTTACTTTTTTGGTAATTTTGCACAAACCCCAAAGAGCTCACTCATACATTTTCACCTTTCCCTTGTAATTTCTGTATATTCGATTTATACTTATAGCAGTTTTATCATATTCTTATTAATAATGAAAAGAAGGGATGGTTTCAGAGCTATGTATAATATTGACTTTAGTGTTCCACAAACTGCATATTTTATCGGTATTGGCGGTATCAGTATGAGTGGATTTGCGGAGCTTCTTCAGACCATGGGATTTACGGTAACAGGTTCTGACCGGACAGAGTCAAAAATCACCAGACATCTGGAAGGGCTTGGGATAAAAGTAGTATATGAACAAAAGCGTGAAAATATAACCTCAACAATAGATTTTATTGTTTATACAGCAGCAATTTCAGAGGATAATCCAGAATATGTCAGGGCAAAAGAACTGGGGATTCCGATGATGGAGCGGGCTTCCATGGTTGGTCAGGTGATGAAAAATTATTCCACCGCCATTGCCGTTGCCGGCACCCACGGCAAAACCTCCACCACCTCCATCGCCTCCCATATCCTTCTCGAAGCAGATATGGATCCTACCATCTCAGTGGGTGGCATTCTGCCGGAGATCGGAGGAAATATCCGGGTAGGAAGATCCGAACATTTTATAACAGAAGCCTGTGAATACACCAACAGCTTCCTTAAATTTTATCCTACCATTGGAATTATTCTTAATATAGAAGCGGAACACCTTGATTTTTTCAAAGATCTGCAGGACATCCGGGACAGTTTCCGTCGTTTTGCTGAGCTTCTTCCCGCTGACGGCACTCTGATCATCAACGCAGATATAGATAATTATGAGGAGATTACCAGGGGACTTTCCTGTCAGGTCATTACCTGTTCCGTGGACAATAAAAAGGCAGATTTTTCAGCTTCCGACATCGAATTTGACAACATGGGCTGTGGCAGCTTTACTCTTCTCCACAACAGCTCTGAGATTGACCATTATACTCTTGGTGTCGTGGGAAAACACAATATTTCCAACACTCTTGCCTGTCTGGCTATGGCTTCCCTCTTTGACATTCCACCAGAAGTATGTCAGAGGGGACTTTCCAAATACAGAGGAACAGAACGCCGCTTTGAGCTGAAAGGAGAGTATAACGGGGCGACGATTATTGACGATTACGCACACCACCCCACAGAAGTCCGTGCTACGCTGACTTCCGCCAGAAACTACCCCCACAAGACATTGTGGGTTGCTTTCCAGCCCCATACCTATTCACGAACCAAAAACTTCCTGACAGACTTCAGCGATGCACTTTCCCTCGCCGATAAAGTCGTTCTTGCGGATATTTACGCCGCCAGGGAAAAAGATCCCGGCAACATTTCCTCCAAAGACCTGGCGGAACAGCTAAAAAAATCCGGCAAAGAAGTATTCTACATCGGTAGTTTGGACGACATAAAAAACTTTTTTGAAAAAAATTTAATGAACGGTGATTTGTTGATAACTATGGGAGCAGGAAACATTGTGGAAGTTGGGGAAGCCTTGCTCAAACAATAAGTTATCCACATTATCCACAGTCTTATCAACAATGAGTAGAAAAGACAGGCTGTGGATACTTTTTGGTCTTTTTGATTTTGTGAATAACTATATTTTTTTTACAAATTAGCCTAAAAGGCGAAAAACCGTCATTTTTAAGATTTTTTTCTACATGAATAGTATGTCCAATTAATAGTTATCCACACTATACACATTATCCACAGCTTTTTTTCTACTGAAAAAGTACATTTTTTTGCCTATTTACAGATTTAAAAAATTAGAGTATTATCTAGAGTGCAAAGCAAATAGTATGATGGTTATTTCCATCGTTTACCTGCAGTTAACTTTATATTTGATCTGCAGCTAACTTTATATTGTTGGTCTGTAGTTTACTTACATTTTCAGGAGGCGGCACAGAGCATGGGGGTTACATTAACAAATCACTTTTTAGAATACAGCACACAGGTTCCGAATCGGTTTATCGATGAATATATGCCCCACGCAAATGGCAGTTTCGTTAAAGTGTATCTATATCTGCTAAGACAGATGGGCTCCGGCACAGCCACACTGACCATCGAGGGTATGGCGGACATGCTCTCCAATACAGAGGCGGATATCCTGCGTGCATTACATTATTGGGAAAAGCAGGGACTATTATCCATCTCAGAAAAGGACGGACAGCCAGAGGGAATCTGCCTTCTTCCTTTTCCAGAGACAAACAGTTCTGACAGACAAGCTGTTAGTTCTTCCGTTCTTCCGTATACAACCCCTGGCAGCCAGCCAGAAAGAATAGCGGAACAGGAGACAGCCGCCACGAAAGAGACATATCCGGAACAAATTACTGAGCCGGACTTTCAATACACTTCCGGGCCAGACTTCCAATACACTTCCGGACCAGATCTTCCTAAACGCCATACATATTCCCCTCTTCAGGCAGAAGCATTAAAAAAAGACGAAGAGATTGATTCCTGCCTGAGTATGGTAGAAGCTCTGTTAGGCACTACCATGGGAGATTCCCATATGCAGCTGGTTCTCTATCTTATGTCGGATCTTGGATTTTCTTCTGAACTTGTAATCACATTATATGAGACCGCATTGTCACGGGGAAAGAGTAAGACAGCTTACCTCGAGACCATTGCCCTGGACTGGGCAAAAAAGGGGATACATACAGCAAAGGAAGCACTGGAGGAAGCTTCTTCCTTCAACGGTACATACAAGCTCGTGTCAAGCGCCTTGGGAATCCGGCGCACTCTGGCTCCCGCCGAAAAACGTATTATCGACAAATGGGAAGATTACCATTTTGCAGATTCTGTTATTGAAGAGGCATGCAGCCGCACCGTTCTTCAGTCAGGAGACACAAATCTTAACTACACTTCTAAAATATTGGAAGACTGGCACAAAAAGGGTGTTACCTGCTTAAAAGATATCGACGACTGTGACAAATCATATTTCCGGCAGAAAACGATAGCAGCTCAAAACAATAACCGGGCTTCTACAGCGGCAAAGAACAAATTTCAGAATTTTCCACAACGGGATTATTCCCAAAAGGAATACGCCGATCTCGAAAAACAGCTGCTGAACCAATAATACTTACTGTTTAAAGTATCGACTATGCCGGCACATATGTATTTTTTAGCCGGCAGCAACATAAATCCTGTGTGATTGGAGAAAAATATGCTATGCAGCTATTAAACGAACAATTTAATTCTATTTATTCGGAATACGATAAAACCCAGCTACGGAACAGCCGTCTGCTGCTGGAGCGGCAGAAAGAAGTCCACTCCAGGATTCCGGAAATCGCAGAACTTGACCGTCAGATCTCCGAACTTTCCCTCAACGCCGTAAAACTGGCGCTGGAGGGATCTGGAACGGATTCACCTGATCTCGAACATACCATTAAAACAATTTCTCAAAAAAAAGCTGTACTTCTATCACAGCATGGCTATCCGGAAAACTACCTGCAGCCAGTCTATAACTGTCCGGACTGCCGGGACACCGGATATATTGATGATGAAAAATGCCACTGTTTCCGTAGACGGATCGTCTCATATCTCTATGAACAATCCAATCTTCAAGATGTTTTCAAAACCGAGAATTTTTCTCACTTTAATGAAGAATACTATCCAGATGACTATGTAGAAGATTCTACCGGAATGACACCCCGGGATAACATTCGCAGGATACATGAAACTGCATTATTTTTCAGCCGGAATTTTGATCAGACCCACGACAATCTGCTACTATATGGAAATACTGGTGTCGGAAAAACCTTTTTAACACACTGTATCGCCGGGGAAGCTCTCGATCACTATCACACCGTTGTCTACTTGACTTCTCTCGGTCTATTTGATATTTTAGAGAAGAACAAATTTGATAAGGATCTGAGTTCTGTGGAGAAAAGCGCCACGGTGTCCTATATTCTTGACTGCGATCTTCTAATCATCGATGACCTGGGCACGGAGCTGAATAACGGCTTTACCTCTTCACAGCTCTATCAGGTAATCGATACCCGCTTGATCCATAAGAGATCCACGATCATCTCCACGAATCTTTCCTTTGACGATCTCAGGGAACAGTACAGCGAACGAATCTTTTCAAGGATAACCAGCAACTACACCTTGCTGAAACTGACTGGAGACGACATCCGTCTCAAAAAAGCGATTACCGCCAGACATTCATAAACCTGCTATTGCCCACATTGGCATTAGTACATAAATAAAACAATACATTTTGGAGGAGACATTCATGAGTTCGAACAATTTTGCAGACATCATCCCCTATGGAGACTTGGGAATCATTGCATTGGAGAGCAGCAAAGAGATCGGCAGGAAAGTGGACAGTTACATTTCTTCCTGGCGTACCACAAGCGCAAACAATGAAGAATCCATTCACTTTGCCAGCTACAAAAAGGATTCCTATCTGCTGGATGCTTCCTGCCCGCGTTTTGGTTCCGGGGAGGCAAAAGGCATTCTCAACGAGTCCGTCAGGGGCAAGGACTTGTACATTCTGGTGGATGTATGCAACTACAGCCTCACTTACAAGCTATGCGGCCAGATCAACCGGATGTCGCCAGACGACCACTATCAGGATCTCAAACGAATGATCGCGGCAGTGAGCGGCAAAGCAAGACGTATCACCGTTATCATGCCATTTATGTATGAAAGCCGCCAGCATAAGAGAAGTTCAAGAGAATCCCTGGACTGTGCCCTGGCGCTCCAGGAGCTCGTAAATATGGGTGTGGACAGCATTATTACCTTTGATGCCCACGATCCCCGGGTTCAGAATGCAATTCCTCTGAATACCTTTGAGACGGTCCAGCCAACCTACCAATTTATTAAGGCAATGCTGAAGAATGTGCCTGATCTTAAAATGGATCCCAAACATATGATGATCATCAGTCCAGATGAAGGCGCCACAGGACGGGCTATTTACTTTGCCGGCGTCGCTGGTGTGGACATGGGTATGTTCTATAAACGCCGGGATTACACAAAGATCGTAGAGGGAAGAAACCCCATCGTAGCCCATGAATTCCTTGGTACAGATGTAGAAGGAAAAGATGTAGTTGTCATTGATGACATGATCTCTTCTGGAGAAAGCATGATCGACGTCGCTACCGAATTGAAGCGCCGTAAGGCAAACCGTATTTTTGTAGCCTCAACCTTCGGTCTTTTTACCAATGGTCTTGAGAAATTTGATAAAGCTTTTAGCAGCGGACTGATCTACCGCCTTATGACTACCAACCTGGTTTACCAGCCAGATGAACTTTTGAAAAGAGAGTATTACATCAATGTAGATATGAGTAAATATATCGCCCTCCTCATCAATACGCTGAATCATGACGCTTCCATTGCAGGTCTTTTGGATCCATCAGAACGGATACAGCGGATCTTAAAAAATTATGAAAACAAAAAATAACTTATACTTCAAATGACCAGTCAGGCAGAACCAAATATAAATACAGCGGCGCCCTTCACAGTTAACATCTGCGAAGGGCGCCGCTGTATTTATATTTTTAACTTTCAAACATGTTGCTACGGCTGTACTATCCCATTTTCATCTTTAAAAGTGGTATCATCCGGAGAATAACTTGTATCGTCATTAGACGAGTTTCCTGTCCCTGTGCCATCTCCTGGATCCACACCTGGATCTGCTCCCTGATTTCCACCTTCCGGTGCGCCTCCACCAACATTAGGATCTGTGACAGGCGGCTGAGGTTCCTCTTCTTCAGGTGCCGGAATATCATCATCCTCTACAGGAGCCTTTGTCGCTTTAGGCTTTTTCGTCTTCTTTGGTTTCGGTTTCTTCTCATCCTCCTTGTCGTCCTTATCCTTCTTTTCATCATCAGGATCGGGATCATAATATGTTTTCTTGTCGGAAGAAGTTTTATTTTTCCATTCATCCCGGTTTTCGTAAGCAAACTCTTTAGGTTCCAGCTCCTTATGGATCTCATTCATATATGCCTTCCACGTGCGTCCTGGATAGGTTGCACCATACAGATCTGAAATCGGGACAGGGTTGTCACAGCCCACCCATATTGCCGTTGTAAAATAAGGTGTAAAACCACAGAACCAGCCATCTTTCTTATCATTGGTAGTTCCGGTTTTGCCTGCTGCGGTCATGCCATTGTCCAGTGACAGTGCCGAACCTGTACCTCTCACAAGAACACCTTTCAATATATCTACCATCGTATTGGCCGCAAGGGCATCATAGATGTATTTTTCGTCCACATCATCATCCAGTATGGTATTTCCTTCAGAATCCAGAATCTTTACAATACAGGTAGGTTCCCGGTATTTCCCGTCATTCTCTATGGTTGCATAGGCCGATGCCATCTCCAGTGGGCTACATCCATAGGTAAGACCACCCAGGGACGAGGCGCTGAAATAATCATTCTTATCAATCTTTGAAAAATTCATTTTCAGCAGATATTCAAGCCCTTTTTCCGGGGTCAGCTCCTCAAAGAGCTGCCAGGCAATGGTATTCAAAGACTGTTCCACCGCATACCGCAAGGTAACATGTCCGTGATACTTTCCATTGGAGTTGGAAGGACCATCTTCAAATTTATGGTCATCCACTATGGAATCCGGCGTGTAATCCCTCTCCAGGGAAGGAGTATACACGAGTACAGGCTTGATGCTGCTTCCCGGCTGCCGGTATGACTGGTAGGCACGGTTCAGGGTATAACCACTGGTCTTCTGGCTTCTTCCACCAACTACCGCTACTACTCTTCCGGTTTTATTATCAATACAGACGCCGGCGCCCTGCATCTTATAAATACCATTTGTCCCCTTCTCAGTAAATCCTGCCAGGTTGGTATTGATGGCCTGTTGCAGAGCCTTCTGCTTTTTCAGGTCAATGGATGTATAGATCCGGTATCCGTTATTCAAAAGCTGTTTTTGTGCCGCCGCATAGGCATCGTTGTATTCTTCTTTGTATGTGCTCTCTTCTTTATCAGAATCAAATTTGTTGTGGAACTTAAAACCATTCAGTTCCATCAGTTTTCTGGTAGCACAATAGGTCACAAAGGTCTGAATGAAATTTCGTTTTACCGGTTCGGTGATATTAAGCTTGATCTTCTCTTCCACCGCCAGATCATATTCTTCCTGGGTAATCACCTTATCTTCCAGCATCTGCTTAAGGATCCTGTCACGCCTTTTCAGTGTATTTTCCATGCGCTCCACCGGATCGTAAAGAGTCGGGTTATTCGGGATCGCGCAAAGGAAACAGAGCTGGGAAAGACTCAGCTCTTTGCAGCTGGAGCTGAAATACCCTTTTGCCGCCGCTTCAATACCATAGTAGCCATTGGAAAAATAAATACTGTTAAGATAGAACTCAAAAATCTGCCGTTTGTTGTATTTCTTCTCCAGCTCCATTGCTATAAATATTTCTTTGATCTTTCTCTCATACGTTTTTTCCGTAGTCAGGAAAATCCCTCTTGCCAGCTGCTGGGTGATTGTACTGGCTCCCTGACTGATCTCACCTTTATTCTGAATCTGAACCCACACGGCACGAATAATTCCTTCCGCGTCTATTCCATTGTGGGAATAAAACTTCTTATCCTCTGTCACAACAAAGGCATCCTGCACATACTTAGGAATCTCATCAATTGGAAGATAATAAGAATCCTTATCGCCCTTGAGCACGGCAATCTGCTTTCCCTTGGAATTATAAGCAATGGATGTTTCAGAGCTGCGGAAGGTTTCCAGTGTGGAGTTTTTTACCAGCTGGATTGCCTGATCCTGTGCAGCAAAAATATCCCGCCCGTATTTTACGTAAAATACAATTCCTACTACAAGCAGAGCGACTAGGAACAGCAAAATAAATATTTTAAAGCCAAACCAGAATTTAGGATGTTTTTTCTGCTTTTTCTTTTTTTCTTTATTCTTAGCCATAACAGCCTCCCATCAAATACTAAGTCTAAGCATACAAATCATTTTATCATAATTTATAGTATCTTGCAAAGTATTTCTGAATGAAGAAACCGCGCCCTGTGCGCCCATGTATGGCCTCTGTTCGCCATACGGTACCCCTGGCCCACCAGATATTCCCATTTCTCCTTGTCCGATAGTACCTGCTCCGCCTTCTCCGGAAGTTCCTCCAATTTTGCCAGATCATACTGAACAAAATGCTTTCCATCTTCAAGTAACTCATCCATATATCGTGAACTGTCACTGAGACTGACTGCCCCATTCAGCATGGAATTAAATACACGGTCATGGGCTCCGTCTTTAAACCAGGGCATAACATTCAGAGATAAACGGCTGCGGCTGATCTGCTGGAGACACCCCAGGGAGTCCAGTACATTTCCGTTAACAATATTTTCGGGATGGCGGCAGTCCAGCTGATCCCATCCCGCCCCAAAACAGTGAACCTGAAAACCATGATCCACCAGCGTCTTCACCACCTCGCCACGGAAATAGTGACGTACATACAGGTCAATAAAGATCATATTGGGCATGGTCTCTTTCAGCCCCTTTTCATCGATATCCTCCACATCCCTGTTCAGGTGTTCCATGATCGTGGCGTCCATGGACTTCCAGGGATGACAGATCAGGTCATGGATGATATCATAATAAAATTCCGCGTATTCGTCTCCATGGCGATGGATCGCCTCATGAAAGATTGAAGGCGGATTATAATTGCCTGTAAACACAATGTCACACTTTCTGTCATCATAACCAGGGAATTTTCCATTTTCCCACAAACTGGTTCCTCCCAGCGGCATAAAAGGCCCCCGTTTCATCTCCGGGAAAAACCGTTTGAGATAAGCTTCGTGTTCCCTGTCTATCGAAATCTGTATATATTTCTTAGGCAGATAGGGAAGAAACTTATGATAATAAAATGGATGATCCACCACAATATTTATGAAGAGCACATCCCTGGCATCAAAAAAAGATACGCCTTCTGAATCAATAAAGTACTCTTCTCCAGCACAACCATCAAAATTAAAACTAATGGCTGCCGTCACCCCTGGCTCACAGAACCAGATCAGATCACTGAGGCTCCGGTACTCCTTGCACTGGTCAAAGTAAAACACTTCATACCCCAGCAGTTCAAAAGTCTTTCCCATCTGTTCAGAGAAAAACCACAGGGTCTCTATCCCTTTTGTAAATAGTATAATTTTTTTTATCATATCTTACCTCATTTGCACAAACCAGCAGAATGAAAAATTTATATTTCACTCTTTTTTCTGTACTTATCTTACCTCTAAATTCTTTGAATCTCAAGGTTAAGTTTTAAATATTTGGTCCGATATATATACTAGATAAGGATTTATGTCCGTAAATTAAAACCAAGGAGGGGAAAAAAATGAGTGTTAACGGAGTTTCTAATTCTCAGTCCACAGCCTATAGTCCGGTGTCTGGTACAACCGCAAAGGCTGCAGACAAAACAAAAAACGAATCTGTTTCTACTAATACGGAGGCAGGTGTTGTTTATGAACCATCTAAAGCTACGGAGAGCGCCGGTTCAAAAGTAAAAGATTATTCCAGTATTGCAAAGCAGATGAAAGGTGAGCTGAATACAAAAAATCAGCAGCTGCAGAATCTGGTAAACCAGCTTCTGAACAAGCAGGCAAACAAATACACCAATCTTTCGCAGTTATTCGAGGATGTTAAAAACGGAAAGATCAGCGTTGATTCGAGCACTGTAGCTCAGGCACAGAAGGACATTGCCGATGATGGCTACTGGGGAATCGAGCAGACCAGCGACCGTCTGGTTTCCATGGCTCAGGCTCTCAGCGGTGGAGATTCTGCCAAAGCAGATAAAATGATCGCTGCGATCAAAAAAGGTTTTGACCAGGCAGCAAAGGCATGGGGAGGCAAACTTCCAGATATCTGCCAGAAGACCATTGACAAAGCCGTAAAGAAAATGGAAGACTGGCGCGATGGACTTTCTACTCCAAAGACGGAGGAATAATAAACAACATATTCGTTCAGGGGCATCTGCACGAGAGATTCATATCCCCCATGCAGATGCCCCTCTTTTCATTTCATCAGAAAATTTACATTATCCTTTCAATTTTGATACGATCTCCCCATCCGATATAGTTAAAACCCGTTGACAGTTTTTTGCTACATTTGGGTCATGTGTCACAAGAATGACGGTCTTTCCCTGCCGATTAACCGCGGAAAAAATATCAATGATTTCTTTTCCTGTTTTTTGATCCAAAGCTCCTGTCGGCTCATCGCATAATAAAATACTGGCGTCATTTACTAATGCCCTTGCGATCGCCACCCTCTGTCTCTGGCCCCCGGAGAGCCGCATCGCCAGCTGCTGTTTTTTCTCCAAAAGCCCCACCTTGTCCAGCATTTCTTCTACCCGTTTTTTCTTCTCTTTTTTATACTTTGGGGAATAGTATAACGGCAGCATTACATTTTTTTCCACCGTCCATCGTTCAATCAATGCAAAATCCTGCATTACAAATCCAAAAACCTCATTCCTCAAACCCGCCATTCTTTTGTCAGAATAATTGCGGATATTTATTTCATTTATGTAATATTCTCCTCCTGTCGCTTTGTCCATGCAACCCATTATATTTAACAAGGTAGACTTTCCAGAACCGGATGTCCCCATTATGGCAACACTCTCCCCCTCATCTATTTCCAGGTCGACATGTTTCAGCGCCTCTACCTGTATTCCATTATTCCGATACATTTTAGATATATCTTCAAATCTTAACAACATGCATTGTACCTCTCTTTCTATTCCTGCCTTACTAATTGAATGATTTCTTTGTGTAAATATCTACTTACAACAACGCTTATAATCGCAAAGCCAATGATAAAAATTGCCATCAGAGCTAACAGAATTCCCATCCACTCCATCTCTGTACCAAATATGGTAATCATTGAAGCTGAAAATTCCCAACGCGCAAGAAAAATTAGAAATATCTTTATAACCGCCACTCCCAAGACAAAGGTTCCCAATACAAATATCATAAATTCCCGGACAACCCACCAAAAGATCTGCCAGATTTCTGCTCCAGCTAATTTGCGCAGAACAATTTCTTTGCGTCTCCCCCGCAGCCAGATATAAATGGCAGAAAATATATTTAACAGAACAATAATGCTGACAGATAGATACATTGCTATCGCTCCATTTACAGTGCTCTGCATGTTCTGGTTTAATTTAGCCGTTTCATTCTCTGCCTTATTATAGATCATTTTACCATTTTCAGATACTGCACGAAAAGCAGCGATACTTTCCACCCCATTGTCGCAGAAGCCATAACTTCCCCCTGCCTGATCCAGGATTCCCTCTGCATATAAATTCACCAGGTATTTATTTGATCTTTTGTCATTTATATTTCCCTTAGAATATACCCCCACTACCATATAATCCGTATTATAAATATGAAGCCATGTCTGATTATTTTCCTGACGGCACAACTTCAGCATATCTTCCCGCACTAAAACTACATTGCTCCCAGCGTCATACTCGTCCGGTGAAAAAAGTCTTCCCTGCCGAAGCTTTATCCCTTCATAATCTGATTTTCCCAGGTCAACGGCGCACCCACCCTGCAGCTTTATTCCTTTCATTTGATAATCACCGATCTGCCTTAAAATTTCAGAATAATATCTGCAATCAGAAGGCTGTCCGTTCTTAGGATAAAAAATGACATAGTCAGATGACATCCCTGGTATTGGCTTATAAATATTTTTTTGTCTAATTACTGCGATTCCACATAAACCGAACAGCACAGATACCATAGTCAGAATCACAATAATTAATCCAGATTTATAAAAAAGCTGTCTCATTGCTTTACCTTTCTATCCCTCATTATTCAGGGCTATTCGTAACTTTTTTTATACAGTGTCTGTATTGTCTGCCGTTTTAATATCCATATGGGGAGCAGACACAACAATAGGATATATACCGCCGAAAAAACTAATGACATAAAAGTCGTTTTGCTTGCTTTTTTTATTAGAATCACAAAAACAGCAGATGATATATATATGCACCACATCTGCATTATGATCCGGAAAATAACAGCTCCTTTGCTTGCTCCGCACATCATATGAACAGCAAATTCTCTTTTTGCATCAGAGATAAATTGAAGAACATTGCCTGTCATTGCAACAAGACAAAATATAAATAAAATTGCCATAATGCTTCCATTTAAGATCAATTCATCTTTTATATCCTCGGTAATGGCGTTCATCTGAAACGAAAAGTTATTAATACTAAGATCCATCAAATCCTTGTCTCTTGACTTCTCAACCACTTTTTCCATAAAATCATTGCCCTTTATAATATAATAGGTGGTAACAAAATAATCCAGCAGATCAACAGAATCCTCTGGGTCAATCTCAGACAACTTCAGGATAAACTGATCCAGATAAACAGGTTCTCTTCTTTCCCCTGGAGCAATATAGTAGGCGCCTTCTTCCAAAAACCCCACTATCTCATATGCCAGATCATTTGAATCATAGATGATATCGTGCAATTGGTACATCTTCTGAAAGCTGCTGCCAACGATAGCAGGGATCTTTTCTTTTGACGACTTCTTTAACTGAGTCATATCACCCTCTATCTTTAACTGGTATATCTGAAAGAAGTTTTCTGTTACTGAAATCATATCCAGCGAGTCCCTGGTTTCCTCTGGCACTTCCCATGTTTGCGCGATGTCTTTTGCCAATTCCTCTGACATATAGAATCTCTTATTTGAGTTTGCTGTGAAACTTAAAATATCTCCATGAGAAGCTTCCACACTCTTCTGAACCGAATCATATAATTCGGCTAATTGATGAAGTTTGTTTTCGTCATTTAATAACTCCTCAAACTTTTCATCTGTTGTTTCATCCCGGAACATGTAGATCTCTGACTGCTCTGTAATTTCATCAAACTTACATTTCACATCCCTGTATTCAAAAACACTTTGTAAAATAATAGAAAACAGCACACAGACAATGCTGATCTGTATAATATTCCATAAAAAATACACCTTGTTTTTGCGGATGTCGTTTATTATAAATAAAAATTGGTTGTTCATAATCCTTCCCTTTTATTTTCATATTATTAAAAATGAGCAGTCCTGTATCCAATAACTCCATTATATAAAAATCTAAAAACACAATTACTGAATACAAGACCGCTAATTATTCACTTATAATAAAGCTATGCTTTCTAGTTATATTTCCATCCCCATGTTGCAGTAGCTACATAAAATGGATTGTTTCCACAAGTCAAAGAGGCTCTTCCCTGCTTCTTCTCAGCTCTTGTAAAAGCTTCACTCCAAACTTTTTTATCATATGATCCCTCTTGAATCCGTACCCAGCACTGTTTAATATAAGCATTCTTTTTTACACCATACTTTGTATCGGCAGCTGTCGTCTTATATCCCGAATTGAACCATGCCGTAACACTTATCTGAGTTAATGAGGTTGTTGACCCCCCATATGGTGAATACGTCATGGCTGAGGCAGAAATTCCAATCACTCCATATACTATTACTGCCATAGCAATTACTGCAACTGTTTTTTTTATAATTGTTTTCATTTTCATTATGCATCTCTCCTTTTTTATTTTGCTTGCACGCAACTGTTATTATGACTCTTTTCCTGTGTCCTTTTCTGTATATCATTCATCAATGACTACCTTATGAAAAGAACACAATACACAATTTTTTCTCTGCAAACATGAATAATCTGCATTCTTTCACCTCGCTTCCCACGTAGCCCCAAAGCCAATGCTACTCCTCTATTATACCACATAAATCCCCTGATTTACTCAAACTGGAACCAACGACACAAACTTGCGACAAACGACACTCTCCATAACGGAAAAACGTTATTTTTAAGATTTTTTTACATTAAAAAAGGTACTCCCCAGTCACATAATGACTTGAAGAATACCTTTTTAAAACTAAGCTATTTACTTGATCAAATGGCACCGGCGCGGAAGTCTGCTTTATCTCCCCAGGTGAGATTAGTACCCCCGTTCCACAGACTTTACAATGATCGCTGCGTCTGGTTCCAGATCTACGGTAACTTTCCCATCCTTCACCACATAGATCCGGGCGTTAACATCAAATCCACCGTTGTCGCTGTAGATCATGGAAGCCATGGTTTCTCCGTCGTGCATCTCGAGACGCCACACTGGCACCTCTACCTGGCGTCTTTCCCCGCCTGCCTGCACCAGCACAAAGACTTTATCTTTATCATCGAAGCGGCCATAGCCGATCAGATTTCTCTCATTGACAAGGTAAATCAGCCCACCATAGCGGAGCACATCATAGTCTTTGTGAATGCGGATGGCTTCTTTGTGAAAAAGAATGAGTTCATGATCCTCTTTGCCCCATGGATAAGTCCGGCGGTTATCCGGATCGGTCCAGCCACGGACACCCGCTTCATCACCATAGTAGACGGTGGGCGCGCCCAGCCAGGTCATCTGAATAATCACCGCTGCCCTCATGGCAGCTTTGCGTACACCATAATTCGCTGACTCTGGTCCGGCAGATGCCGTTCTTCCAACACGCCCGTTAGTTCTAGTCAAAAACCGGGAATGATCGTGATTGGATAACTCGTTCATCGCCACCATAAGAGACTGCATGCTGAATTTGGCTGAAAACTCTGTCATTCGCGCAAAAAACAGGTCGCCGTTTCCTTTTAAGTCGGGACGGCTCACATCGCTGTGCTTCTCCATTCCTGTCAAAAACCAGCTTACCGGCTCCATAAACGCATCGTAGTTCATCACAGTATCCCATTGGTCCCCTTCCAGCCAGGATGAGGGATCTCCGTAATGCTCCGCCAGGATGATGGCTTCTGGATTTGCTTCCTTCACGTTTTTCCGGAAATCCCGCCAGAACTTGTGGTTAAATTCCTGGGAGTGTCCCAGATCCGCCGCCACATCCAGCCGCCAGCCATCCACGTTATAAGGCGCAGATACCCATTTTCTCGCGATACGCATTATATATTCATAAAGTTTATCAGAATCTTCATAATTCAGCTTTGGAAGAGTGTCATGACCCCACCAGCCGTCGTAGTGGGTATTGCGGGGCCAGGTTCCGTCCGGAAAAAATTTGAAGAAATCATGATAGGGACTTTTCTCTTCTATATATGCTCCTTTTTTATAAGAAGCATCCGTTTCGTAGATCCCTTCCCTGTCGATCCATTTATTAAAGGAACCACAATGGTTAAACACACCGTCCAAAATGACTTTCATTCCCCGCTCGTGTACTTTTTCCATAAAATAGGCAAAAAACTTATTGGAGGCCTCCAGATTCTTCTTATCCACAACACGCTTTATATATCTGGAAGCATGGGCATTGTCATGATCCCCTTCTTCGAGAGTTTCCCCTCCGTCTTCCTGAATAACAGTAAAATGCGGATCGATATGATCATAGTCCTGTGTATCGTATTTGTGATTGGAGGGAGAAACAAAGATGGGATTCAGGTAAAGCACCTCAACGCCCAAATCCTGAAGGTAATCCAGCTTATTCAGAACTCCCTGGAGATCTCCGCCATAAAATTCCCGCACTCCCATGGACGCAGGGTATTTGCTCCAGTTTGACACGCCTTTTACATGCTCTCCAATATAGGAATACTCATCATTCACCACATCATTGGCGCGGTCCCCGTTGTTAAATCGATCCACATAGATCTGATAAAATACAGCGCCTTTTGCCCAGTCCGGCGTCTTATAGCCCGGATAGATACGATAGTAAAACCTCTGTTCCGGCTGATCCACGTCGCCTTTCTTCGTAAAGTAAACTTTTTCCTCTCCCCGCTGGACAAGAAAACAGTACCCAAAACTTTCTGTGCCCAGCTGCACTGTAGTTTTGTAATAGTCAAACAGCTGTCCGGATTTATCTTTTTCCATCTGGATCTTTCCATTCTCTGTCACAAGATACACCATATCAGCATTATCTTTCCCTGTACGGCAACGAATCACTACCTGCTCATTGATCCCAGGTTCCATCGGTGAGACATACTGTTCCGTACCTGAACTAAATATTGCTTCCCGAATTAATTTTCCTGTTTTCATAGTCACACTCCTCATTTTTATGATTCAAAATAGTCAAAAGGACAGCTTCACGTCGGCTGTCCTTTTGGGAGAAGGTATTTTTGTTACTTATGGGGTGTAGCAAAAACTATATAATGTATTGGGGTTTACGATAAGAAGTATAGCATCTTATCGTAAATAAGTGTGCACAAACATTTATAAATTTCAAAAAATTATTTGTGAGTATTGCCCAATCATTTCTCCTCTTTTGAGAACCTGCACAATCGCTTAAGCATTTTCCACGGTTTCATCGTCATTTTGCTCAAACAGCAATTCAAACTCATCTCTGGTAATTCTCTCCTTTTCGATCAGGAGTTTTGCCAGACGGTCAAGAATATCCTGGTTTGCTTTTAAAATGCTGGTTGCTTTCTCATGACAGCTGTTGATGATCTTTTTGACCTCTCTGTCAATGATCTCTGCAGTGCCCTCACTAAAGGTCTTGGTGTGGGCGATATCCCTTCCTATAAACACTTCATCATCCGAGGTATCGTAATTTATCATTCCCAGTTCCTCTGAGAATCCATACCGGGTAACCATATCCCTGGCAGCTTCTGTCGCCTGCTTGATATCCTGGACAGCGCCGGTCGTCACATCATCAAAGGCAATGCTTTCTGCGATCCGTCCGCCAAGGCATACGGTGATGTCCTGGAGCATCTTGCCCTTCGTCAAATGCAGCTCATCCTTTTCTGGCAGCGGCATCGTATACCCTGCGGCTCCCTGTCCGGTAGGAATAATGGAAACGGTGTATACCGGTCCCACATCCGGCAGGAGATGAAACAGGATCGCATGACCCGCTTCATGATAAGCAGTGATCCGCTTATCTTTGTCAGAAATGACCTTGCTTCTTTTCTCTGCTCCAATGCCTACCTTGATAAAGGATTTCTTTATATCTTCTTCTACAATAAATACCCGGTTATCCCTAGCTGCCGCAATCGCCGCCTCATTCAGCAGATTTTCCAGGTCTGCCCCCACAAAGCCCGCCGTGGTTCTGGCGATATCCTCCAGATTCACATCATCCGACAGCGGTTTATCTTTGGCGTGAACCTTCAGAATCTCTTCTCTTCCCCGCACGTCCGGTCTGCCTACTGTGATCTTCCGGTCAAATCTTCCTGGTCTCAGGATCGCCGGATCAAGTATATCTACACGGTTTGTCGCTGCCATAACGATGATTCCCTCATTTATTCCGAAACCATCCATTTCTACCAGCATCTGGTTCAGGGTCTGCTCTCTCTCGTCATGGCCGCCGCCCAGACCGCTGCCCCGGCGTCTTGCCACCGCATCGATCTCATCAATGAATACGATACATGGTGCATTTTTCTTTGCCTCTGCAAAAAGATCCCGTACTCTGGAAGCACCCACACCGACAAACATTTCCACAAAATCAGATCCGGAAATACTGAAAAACGGAACACCAGCTTCCCCGGCAACCGCTTTCGCCAACAAAGTTTTTCCTGTACCCGGAGGTCCTACCATAATGACTCCCTTAGGAATCCTGGCTCCAAGTTTTGTATATTTACCAGGAGCCGAAAGAAAATCTACAATCTCTTCCAGCTGCTCTTTTTCTTCTACCAGCCCTGCCACATCCTGAAAGGTTTTGACCTTATCATCCGGCATCGTAAGTCTGGCACGGCTCTTTCCAAAATTCATCATCTTTCCGCCGCCACCGCCGCCGTTGGCATTGGAGGACATCATGCTGAACAGCAGCAGGATCAATACGACTCCGATGATATATGGCAGAACCTCCAGATACCAGGGAGTTCTCGCCACATCCCCCACCTTCACATGGGTGAAGTTTTTTTCATCCAGAAACTGCAGGATCTGGTTAACATCCGATACATAGACCCGCTTTTCTCCATTGGAGTACTTTGCAGTCAGCTCGCCTGTCGGCACCTCGGCGTTCTGTCTCACTTCCACGCTCTGGATCTTTTCCTCCATTATGTCCTGCTTAAACTGTGTCACCGAATAATTGCCCCGGTTAGAATTTATAAAATACTCATTGGCGATAAACACTAACGCCAGCACCAGAAGCATCAGCACGAAAAAGCCATAGCCCTTAAACGTCTTCATTATTTGCCCTCCTTAAAGACCAGTTCACCGATATATGGCAGATTCCTGTATTTCTGCGCATAGTCCATCCCAAAGCCAACTACAAAAACGTCCGGGACTTCAAATCCCACATAATCCACTGTCACTTCTGTCACACGGCTTCCCGGTTTGTCGAGAAGTGTACACAGCCGCAGGCTTTCCGGTTTTCGTTTTGCTAACATATGAAGCAAAAATGCAAGGGTTCTTCCGCTGTCCACTATGTCTTCAACCACGATAACATTTTTCCCCTTAACATCCAGGTCTACATCATTGCTAAGCTCCACTGCCCCGGAACTGGTCATTCCGTCCCCATAACTGGACACACTTAAAAATCCAAGCTTCACAGGAACTTTTATATATTTGGAAAGTTCACAGGTAAAATATACGCTGCCCTTCAGAATACAGAGCAGATATACTTCCTTTCCTTCATAATCCCGGTTGATCTGATCAGCGATCTCCCGGATCTTTGATATAAGCTGTTCTTCTTTAAATAATACATTTACTTCTTCTTTCATCGTTCTCTCCTTATCATCCCCATGCCAGCACAACCACTAGAACTAATCTGGTCTCCTTAGTAACTTTATATGCATTACTGATCCGTCCCGGAACTGCCCAGATCACATGATTTTCTTCAGCCAGCACGATCTCTTTTGCTCTTTCTGACGCAGGAATTTTTTTATCGATAAAATATCGGGAAAGTTTTTTTCGGTTTCCCGCTGCATCCATGATAAAATAGTCCCCTTCTTTGGGGTTCCTAAGACATAAGTCGCCTTTTATTTTATCATAGTCCAGCCATTTCGTATAGTCTTTTTCTGGAATTTCTTCCGGGAGTTTCCTTCTGGGAACCACATCCATGGCGATCCGCATTCTGTCTTTTCGGATTTTCACCAGTCCTTCATAAGGAAGCTGACATTTCTGACAAAACATTTCCCTGCTCTGTTCTGTTATATTTTGGTACCAGACACATCCGTATCTCCGCTCAACACATACTTTTCCTGGCAGACTGACCTGTTTGCCCACCTCCATTCTGGACATGGCAATAATCTTTTTATAATGGGTTTCGCTGATATCTTTTAAGGATTCCCGGAAATTTTTCAAAACGAGGCGGATAATCTCGATCTGTATAACAAGGTCCAGCTGGTCGAATTCATCACAATTATAATAATACTGTCCCTGGTCTGCCTGCACCACCCGCATGTATTCTTTTTTCGCCTGTTTTTCCACATATGCATTCTGAAGGGCAATTTTCTGTGCAGCCTTAGCCACATGGGCTTTCGCTCTGTTATTTATTTCCCGTTCTACGTAAGGAAATACCCGCAGCCGCAATTTATTTCTGGAATAATCCTCAGAATAGTTGGTCTGGTCCTCACAGTACGCCAGTTTTTTCTCCTGCACATATTCTTCGATCTCCCGTCCCTCTGCAAACAGGATCGGACGGATCACATATTCTCTCTTGGGATGGATTCCAGACAAACCTCTGGGACCGCTCCCGCGGAACATTTGAAAAAGTACGGTCTCTGCCACGTCATCCTGATGATGTGCTACGGCAATCTTATCAAAGCTTTTTTCCATACACACATGACGCATGATCTGATACCGGAGAAAACGCCCTGCCTCTTCCTCTGACATTTTCCTCTCTTTGGCTGCCTGGCGGACATTCACCCTCTCGCTGTAAAATTCCAGCCCCCGGTCTGCCGCCATATCCCTTACGAACTGTTCATCCCGGTCTGCCGCTTCACCACGGATCCCATGGTTGACATGAACCACCAGCAGCGTCAGGCCAAACTCCTCCCGGCACCGATCCAATACGTCCAGCAGGCAGACCGAATCCTTGCCGCCGGATACCCCCACGACGATTCGGTCCCCTCTATGAAAAAGTTTATTCCGTTTATTGTACTTTAGTACTTTATCCTTAAACACTATTGTTCTCCATTCATTTTTTCCATATTCCTGCCACCAGGACGCTCATGTCATCCGAAGCCTCTCTGGCATTTCTGGCAAGCGCCTGCATTAATACTCCGTTTGCCACATCAGACGGGTTATTACTATCTATATTTTGCAGTATATTTTCCACATAAAATTCTTTGTCCTCCCCCGGAAATGCATCGATGATACCGTCTGATACCATAACCACCATATCGCCATCCCTCAGGCTTGTCCGGGTGGATTCCGGCGACGCCTCCATATCAATGCCCATAGGAAGAGTTCTGGCAAATATGGTCTCTACACCCTCAGGACGTTTGATAAATGTGGCTGCGGCACCATTTTTTACCGTCTCACATTCTCCACTATAAAGGTCTATCGCCGTCATGTCAAGGGTTGTAAACTTTTTTCCCTCATAAGACATGACGAACAGCGTATTCATAAGACGAATTGCTGATTCTTTGCGGAACCCCGCCTCAATGAGGCTCTCCAACACCTCAACCAGATTCTCACTGTCCTGGCATGCCCGGCTTCCGCTGCCCATTCCATCTGAGAGTACCATAATCAGCTCCCCGGTCGAAAGCTCCATAAAGGAAAAATTATCACCGGATACAGTCTCACCGCTTTTTGCCACTCTGGCAAGACCAGTAAGGGTCTTATAATTCATATCCCGCACAAAAGAGACCGCCTCATACTCTTTTGGAATAACATTTCTCATGTACCTGCCAGGACACATCCGCTGGTCCAGCGCATGTTCCAGCGCCACACACACATCTTTTTTTGTGATGCAGGCATTTCCCCTGGCTTTCGCCACAAAGCAAACTTCCAGATTTCCTTTTCGGTCTGTCTTAAAGGACAGGTTCTTAACACGGATCCCCAGGCTCCGCAGAGAAAAAAGAACTTTTTTCTTCATCTCCACCGGCACCTCCGCCGTCTGGTTCAGCTCCATCGTAAATTCTTTCAGAGCCTCAGCGATCTCCATCATCTGCCCCGCCATCGCCTCCCGGCTCTCCGCCATTTTATTGCGCCAGCTCAGGTTCATCCTGGCTACCGCCATACGCTCATTGATCTTTTCTATATACTCATCCAGTCTCAGACAGCGGTTTAAAAATTTCTCACTGATGTTCTCTTCCTCTACCACACCCTGTTCACTTGCCGCTGCAAGAATATTTTTTATGTTCTCATAAGTCTCTTCGTAATTCGTTTCCCAGCAGTAGTGGCAGTTTACACACTGCCGGCAGACTTTACCAGACAGGTCATCAAAGATTTCCTGGATCTCATCACCGGATATCTGCCGTTCCTTTTCCGTAAAGTCACTGAAAGATTTTGCCAGCCGTTTAAAGGCTGTGGCGAACCCGTCGATCTTATAATTGGCAAGGGTTCTCAGGTCCTCTTTAGCAAAAGGGTTTTCCTGATCTTTCATCAGATCAGTTTCAATCGTCCGGATGAAGGAACCAGGGATAGACAGGAAGATGATCACCGCAGAGACCATTCCCCGCAATTCCACGATGCCCAGCACCTCATTTCGTATTACATATGCCATGATGATCCCCATCACAAGAAATGCCATCGTGCTCATAATACGCCCAATCTCCCGGAAGATCCCTACGCCGATGCCCAGGAGACAGTATACCCCCACCAGAACCATGCCGCTGCCAGATGCCGCTGCCAGAATCCCACCAGCCGCTCCTGCCATCGCTCCCGGCGCCGCGCCATAACGGTATCCCACAAACAACACGAGAAGATAACTGAGGGTCTCGATAAAGGAGTATACCCCCTCAAAAGTCCGCGGCATTCCATAGACAGCCAGCGCAGCCAGGGAAATGAGGCTGATCATCTCTTCATTTCCAAGGATCTTTGCCCAGTCCTCGTATAATAAGAAACGCACGCCCCACTGAAATACATTTGCCATGGCAACGATACACAGGCTCTCAAGCAGGCTCAGCCAGACTGCCCCCATCATATTATTGTTTACTACACCCGTAGTGAATCCCAGGATAAAATTTAATATTCCGCTGACGCATGCCACCGCAAGGACACTCCCCTCCTTGCCATCGATCCGCCGCATGACGTACTGCACAAACCCTGTTAACAGGATCAAAAAGGTGTACTGCAGAAAGTTCAGCCCTCTCGCCTGAGTCAGCACACCTCCCAGGACAGATACCATCACCAGCATCCGGCTGCCAGGGCAGACTCCCGCCGCACACAGATAGGCAGGGGCAAAAGGATTGATGGAAAACATCCACACCCGCCCAAGCATAAAACCCAGCACCGCCTGCAATATCCACCTTTTTTTTGAAACCGCACCTTGAATCATCATTTCCTCCATTCTGAGACGCTTCCCAGGGCAACAGAAAACCAAACCGCTGCCCGCGCCCCGTCTCAACAAATTACACTTGTAGTACAAATAAGTATAGACAAAGTGGGTATCAAATTTTGTCAAAAAAAGAATCATGCCAAAAAAACTTTTCGACATGATTCTCATTCTGCTTTAAAAATTATCTCATCATCATATACAAGGCCAAATTTTTCCCTGGCCGCGTTTTCTATGTATTCATCTGTCTGCATGTATGCCTTCTGCTCCTGAATGGACTTCTTTTCCTTCTGAAGCTCGTCTTTCTTCCGCTGCAGCTCCTGTTCCTGTTTTTGCAGCTCAAGACAGTTCGCCTTCAAAGAAATACTATGAATCCCAAGAGTAGCACAAAACAGCAGAACCACCGTCATCACCAGAAAAAGTCCAGTGCGGTTTCTTCGCCTTCTTCTTCTCATATATTTCCTCATTTCCGCTGGGGCAGCTGTTTCTCCCATCGCTTTGTTTTCTATAGCTGTAGACTGCTGTGTAATTGATATTATAAAGTGTTTTTTAGCAAATATCAAGAGTTTTTTTCGCTTTTTTTTATTAATTTTTTGAATTTCTTACAAGCAAATAAAAGGGGGCGGGTAAGAAACCGGAAGGTCTTTTGTACCGCCCTCACGCAGAGGTCGGATATCTTTGTTCCAAAGGTTTTCCGAAACAGGATCGCCCCCGCTGCGAAAGCAAAGATAAAAAAACTCCTGATCGTTCCGTTGTTGCACAAAAAGATCATCTGAAATACACAGATTCCACTGGCTGTGAAAAACATCACGTCCAGGATTAATCTGCCCACGATCCCCGGCCGGAACAATCCCCGAATAATATTAATGATCTCATAGGCAAGCATCACCGCCACGCCGCTAATAAAGGATCCCAGAAGAAAAATAACCTGACTTTTTATCTCATCCATTATTTAAACAGCTTTCCAAAAAATGAGCCAGCATCCTTCACAGAATGGGTATCGGAATATTTTAGCTCACAGATATTTCCCTCCAGATCCACCTCTCCCTTTTCCAGGGTCAGCCGCTTGACATGGAGATCCTCTCCCCGAAATGCAAGCATTCCTCTGGTGGTTTCAAGCAGGATCTCGTTGCTGTCAAAGGAGATCACCTCCTTAACGCCGGACACCGCTGCTTTCCCACGGTCGATCATATTTACATCCTGTCTTCCCGTCAGCCCTTCATTCCTCGCCTCCGCATACTGGTTGTATCTGCTTTTCTGGGAATCCTGCAATTTGCCCACCTCAAAAATCCATTTATCATAATATATGCGGAAGCTTGGGCAGATATGACAGAACACAAGCATGTACGTCTTTCCTACAGATATCGGTACAGCTCCTTTGCCTCGTCCTTTTTGTAGGTTTCTTCAATGCTGAGCACTTCTACTTTCGTATTCTTATTTCCAAACTGTATTTCGATGATGTCCCCTGGTTTTACATTAAGGGAAGCCTTTGCCACTTTATCATTTACCAGGATCCGCCCGGCATCACATGCCTCATTCGCCACCGGTCTTCTCTTGATCAATCTGGATACTTTTAAATATTTGTCTAATCTCATATTATCCTCCATTCTTAATGTATACAAACGCGCAAAAACGCCGATCCTGACAGCATCCAGAATCGACGTTATATTCAACAATTGAAAATCCCATACAAACGCTAAATTATGCGTTAACAGCATCCTTCAATGCTTTACCAGCTTTGAATTTCGGTGCCTTAGATGCAGGAATGCTCATCGGCTTCTTTGTAAGTGGGTTGATTCCTTCTCTTGCTGCTCTCTCTGTTACTTCAAAAGAACCGAATCCAACAAGCTGAATCTTTTCACCCTTCTTCAATTCATCCGTAATAACGTCAACAAATGCTTTTAATGCTTTCTCAGCATCTTTTTTTGACAAATCTGCCTGATCAGCAATAGCTGCAACTAATTCTGTCTTGTTCATGGAATATATCCTCCTCGTGATTTTGCATTATTTTTTCGTAAACCTACAATCCCTGTAAACCTACTAAACATATTTATAACCTTTTTTCAGCCATTTGTCAAGGTTTTTTGCAGTTTTTGGCATTTTTAAGCCGATATTCTGGCTCTATTGGTTCAATTTTTTGCCACCATCAGACTAGCTCTCCATCTGCCTTCCCAGAAAGTTTGCACCACACAATGCCATTTTCTCTTCAAACTCTCCGAATTTTGATTTATCATCCCCGGAAACCAGGATCACCGCACCGATGGCATCTCCCTCAGATACAATGGTTCCCACCGCCTGGTTCACTTCGGTATCCCCATCTTCCGTTATCCTGCAGTGGGATTCTTTTTTGTTTGTGGATAATATATTTGTCCGTTCATCTATACACTGCTTTAACTCTTTATGAATGTCTTTTCCTGAATAATTTTTCTTGTCCGGGCCGGCTGCCGCCACGATCTGATCCCTGTCCGCCACACAGACCGTGCATTTGGCTACATTTGCCACAGACTCCACATATTCTTTTGCCAACTCTCCAAGCTCTCCTATCGGAGAATATTTTTTCAAAATGATCCCGCCCTCATGGTTGGTAAATATCTCCAGAGGATCCCCCTCGCGGATCCTCAATGTCCTTCGTATTTCTTTTGGTATCACGATTCTTCCAAGTTCGTCGATCCGACGCACGATTCCTGTTGCTTTCATTTATTTTTTCCTCCATAGCCATTTTTTCTTGTTCGTTACAAAGATTTGCTTTCCAAATCATTGCTATGGAGTTAGTATGTGGAAAAGCTGGGGATTTATTCGTGAATTAAAAGGTACTTTTTCATTCTGTCTGCCCGCAGGCTGCCAGGGCAGCCACCGCGCCGTCTGCCGCCGCTGTCACCAGCTGATGAACCTGTTTGGTGCGGCAGTCCCCTGCCGCATAGATTCCCGGCACACTGGTGTGGCAGCTCTCGTCTGCCTTTATATAACCATTGGAGTCCAATTCCACCACATCCCTGAATCGTTCATTCTCCGGCATCTGCCCCACCGCCACAAACACTCCGCTGACGGACAGCTCACTGACAATCCCTAAAATCCTGTTTTTTACGATAATGCCCGACAGCTGCTCCTTTCCCCGCAGTTCTGTCACCACACTGTCCAGGACAAATTCTACATTTTTTAGTTGAAGCAGTTTGTTAACCATGGCATTTTCTCCCCGAAAACGGTCTCTGCGGTGAATCAGCCAGACCTTACGGCAAACCTCAGACAGATAAAGGGCATCCTCCAGCGCCGTGTTTCCACCTCCTACCACTGCTGTATCCTTTCCCCGGAAAAATGCGCCGTCACACACGGCACAGTAGGATACACCTTTTCCCGTAAGCTGCTCCTCCTGGTCCAGTCCAAGCTTACGGTACACCATGCCAGTAGCAAGTATGATAGAATCACATGACAGCTCCTCAGCGCCACATCTCACCAGCTTTTTTTCTCCCTCGCACCGGATGGCTTCCGCAGGAGCATATCGAATCTGTGCTCCTGCTTCCTCTGCCTGCTCCTGCAGGCCCTGTATAAATTCAAATCCAGAGATATGCTTGATGCCTGGATAATTATCAATCTCCGGCGAGTTCACGATCTGACCGCCTGCGTTTTTCTGTTCTAAAACGAGAACACGTTTCCCAGCTCTCGCCCCATACACTGCCGCAGAAAGCCCCGCGGTCCCAGCGCCTACCACAATGATATCGTACATCTCCCGTCTGCTCCCTTATGCCCATGCCTTCTGGCCGTCAGTAAACGGGGCGAGGCTTACACGGATAAAGTATCCTTTATCATGGTCACATACTGGACATTTTTCCGGCACCTTTTCACCCTCAAAAATGTAACCGCAGTTCAGGCACATCCAGCCTGCCTTCACATCGGATACATAGAGCTTATTCTGCTCCAGATATTCTGCAAACCGTCCAAAACGGTCACCATGCACTTTTTCGATCTCTGCAATCATCCGGAAGGAATTTGCCACTTTCGTGAATCCTTCTTCCATCGCCTTTTCACCAAATTTTTTATATACGTCGTCATGCTCTTCGTATTCATTATGCTGCGCCATTCTCAAAAGCTGGCCCAGGTCCTCCGAGATGTCCACCGGATAGCCTCCGTCTACATGAATCGTCTCTCCAGAAAGTTCTTTTAAATGATGATAAAAAATCTCTGCATGTTCTTTTTCCTGCTCTGCCGTAAAAAGAAATGCCATAGAGATGACCTGCTGGTTCTGCTCCTGTGCTTTCTGCGCCGCAAAGGTATAACGGTTTCTCGCCTGGCTTTCACCGGCAAATGCACGCATCAGATTGTCCTTTGTCTCGCTGTTCTTAAATTCCACTGCCATGTTGGATTCCTCCTTGAAAACTTATTTTTCCCATAGCATTACCAGAATTTACATAGAATATACGAAATTTTTCCAAAAGAACTTTTTTAGCTAATAGCGCCCCCGGGCTATTCCATCTCTTCTTCATCCTCTGGACGCCATGCCTGTCCAAATTTTACATCCCGGAACAGTGCCGAGAGCCCGGTAATCTGCTTCAATCTCAGTATTTCATCCCTGTCCATACCTAGATGTCTGCTGATCCAGGCATCGGATCGTCCGATCTCATGGAGTTCTTTAACGATATTGCTCATAAGATCCACATTGTGGCTTCCTCTGGCGCGGTTGTGGCGAATAGTACTTGCCATCCGGTGGTCAATAGGTTTATCAATGACGGAGACCGGGATCATTCCCTTTTCCCGTTCGTAGATATCCTGAAATTCCATCATGATACGATAGCGGTGGAATCCATCCACGATCACGTATATGTCCTTTTCTTTGGAATAATAGCAGACGATAGGCATCGTATACCCATCTTCTTTTATACTCTCATATAGAAGTTTCATTTCAGGCGGCGCCACCGCATTGGGATTATATGTATTGGGTTTTACTTTTTCCACTGGTACAGATATCACATTGTAAACTGGACTTTTGTATGCCATTTGTTTTTCCCTCGTTTCATCCTATCTCTTTCACGTTTTTGTATTTCATCCTGATTATATCAATACGCTTTTGTTGCTGCCTGGTCAGGCCAAAGCCCATAAACCGGCAGATGTGATCATTTTTTAAAATGCAGTAACACATCCTTTTCCAGCTGGGTATGTCTTTCGTGGATTTGATATCATCTGTATGGTCGGGAATTCTTCCCTCAAAGACAACTCTGGATTTCTTATTCAAAGTATAATTTGAGACTCCATTGCGCCGGATCTTGTAACCATGTGCCAAAAGCTCCTCAATCGTCTCCTCATCCAAACCTCCTCCGGTGTTATGCCAGAACTTGATGGATGTATTAAATTTTTTAACATAATTATTTCTGAGCCGTACAGGCAGTGTGTCCAGCAGAAATTTTGTATAGGACTCCCATGTATGCCCTTCAGGAAGCGTAACGTTGCGGTATCCCATCGCCTTGCTCCTTCCGTAAATACACGCGAAGTTTGCTCCCTGGACTCGTCCGATCAGCTTTGCCCAGATCTCTGGGTCGATCACCCGGTACAGGTTCAGGCTGTCTTTGGAGTAGTCGTTAAAGGGTGAAGCCACCCTCATCTGGGAAGCGCTCAGCCCCGCCATATAGTACAGATCATAAAGATGATTATAATCATACTCAAACAGATAGTTGGCATGCCAGACGTCGCTGGTGGACCAATCGTAGATAGGGGAAGCACACCATACATCCTTAAACTGCCTGCTGATCCAGCACTCGTCCTGATACCCGTATTTTTTATTTAGAAAACCGCTGTACCTCTGCATGGATTCATCCGCACGCATGCCCAGCAGACATACTGTCTTTTTTCCCTCGTGGGACATGCTGTACCACCTGCTAAACTGCTTTGCCAGATCCTCCTGGTGCATCCGGTACTTATATGTTGTCACTGGATTATTTTCCAGGTTCACCACATAATCATGCTTTGGCATCGGGCGCACCCACGCCTCCTGCTTCTTATCATCCCAGGGATACCAGAACATTTCATAACTGCTCAAGGCCGTCCTCGTCGCCATGGGAAGACATACCCAGTACGGCTCCACATCCTTCTCAATGCGCTTAAAGGTCCTCTCAATATATTCTGTCGTCACCGTGTACTGGGCCTCAAAATCCTGATGGAACACGCCAATCTTCTTTTCTGGTGCATATTTCTTCTTATAATCCAGCACAAGGTTTAAAAGAAGTCCACTGTCTTTTCCACCTGAAAATGAAACATATATATTTTCAAATTCATCAAAAATAAACTTTAACCGCTCCTGCAAAGCGTCAAATACATTTTTCCCAACATAAGAACGTATCATGTGTTACCTCATTTCTGCGCTGCTTTCTGCGCGTAATGCAATGTTTGTGCAAGCAATGCGCAGTCGCAAACTTGCCGAGTAAAAATTCATTTTTCACTCATATGTCTCCATCTTCATGTACTTAGTTTTATGCCACATTATGGTAAATATACCACATTATGGTAATTATTTCAACCGGCACCTTATGGCGGGCCAACCAAAAACCCTCACTGAAAGATATGAGACCTGTCCCAGCTCAACGGCAGGTTCAAATTCGCGCCATTAATCTATAATTAAGAACTTATTTAATGTACAAAAAAAGAGCACGGAACCGTACTCTTCTTTTAAATAATTATTATTTATCCCAAGTCCTTTTTTTAAACCAGTATAATGACACTAAGCAATTATAAAAATCACTAACACAATACATTAAGGCTCCTGCATTTCCTTCATGTATTTTCTGAAACGTTTGGGCAGCATCTGCATCTGTAGTCTGGGGTTGATTCTCTCTTTGATCGCGATGGAATCCACGAACCGCTTCCACAGTCTCTGCCACAATTCTTCACTGGCTGAGACACTGAACTCTAATGCTTCCAGATCCACATCTGACATATCTGCCAGGGAGCATCCCTTTCCACTCTCATGAATGAGCACGGTCCGATGAACCGTATCAGCGATCACCCAGTTCTCTCCTGAAAAACGGTCAGCGAAATGCTCTGCCATATAGGGAAGGACAGCGTTCTTTGGATTGATCTTCCCAAAAAGCACTCCCTTTTCCAATTCCTCAAACCGGAGAAACTGTAGTTCATGCTGTATCTCATTTATAATGTGGCGCTCCAGCTCCATCAGATACTGGATCTCCGGCCGGGTTAAGTGATCCATCACCTTCCCACCCATGTGCAGCGCCAGGATGATCCCCCGGTAAATCCCATCTGCCTTTCCCGGATCGTAAGAGACAGAGCACTTTTTCAGCCATTCATAGACCGGAACAGATACCTTATTGCGCAGGGTACGCGCCACCTTTTCCGCCCGCTCATAGTCGGTCTCCACTGGAATATATCTGGCAAACAGCTCCTGATGGTACATCCTGTCACTGATCTGAATGCGGTTGGCGGCGTGAGGATGGCGTTCCTCATAAGCACGGTATACAGCGGTAAATATCCCATCCAGAGAATCGTCACAGAGGTAGATCCATCTCTCATCCATACCTCGCCACCTCCACTGCTCCTGGGGCTGTCACAGCGCCGGGATACAAATCCAGAAGCGACATCTGCTCAAATCGGTCTCCCCCAGTAACAGAAGCCGGAAGCCGTTCCCGAAGTCCCAGTAGATTAGTCAAAATAAAGCCCTCGTTCATACGAAGGGGAACCATCGTCTTACCGCCACAGGTAATAAAATACATCGCCCGCTTTAATACCACCCCAAATTTTTTCAATGCCTGATAGTCCAGACTTCCAAGCCGTCTCGCCGCCATGATGCGCTTCGCTGATTTTACTCCCACTCCTGGAATACGAAGCAGTGTATGATAGTCTGCCATCTGTACCTCTACCGGGAAAAACTCCAGATGGTTCAGCGCCCAGTTGCACTTTGGATCCAGATGAACATTTAGAAAAGGATTTTCCGCTGAAATGATCTCCTCTGCCCGGAACTGGTAAAAGCGCATCAGAAAATCTGCCTGATAGAGCCGATGCTCCCGAAGCAGCGGCGGTCCCTCCCTTCCTTCTGGCAGCGCCGGATCCTTTGTAGTGTTAACAAACGCCGAATAAAAAACTCTTTTTAGATCAAATTTCTGGTACATCGCCTCTGCCATGTGTACGATCTCATAATCACTCTCTCCCGACGCCCCCACAATCATCTGCGTGCTCTGCCCCGCCGGCACAAAACTGGCATCTGGATGAAATTCCTGCAGGGCAAAACTCTGTTTTACTGCTGGCAGGGCTTCGGACTTTACAGAGCTCTTTCCTCCACCTATTACCATTTGTCCATCTCCCGTTTTGCCACTGAACTCCCCTGGCAGGGCTTCTCTTTGTGCAAAACTTTTTCCTCCACCCATTGCACTTTGTCCGTCTCCCATCTTCCCACTGAACTCCCCTGGCAGGGCTTCTCTCTGTGCAAAACTTTTTCCGGTTCCTGGTACATCTGCCTCAGCGACCGGCAGTTCCGGCACGCCGCTTCCCAGCAGCAGACGGCTCTCCCGGCGCCCCATCTGGATCTGGCGCATGGGAGTCAGTATGGTCTTCCTGGACTTCTGGGGGGCCAGTGATCTCAGGCCATCTGCCGTAGGAAGTTCCAGATTCGCACTCATCCGGTCCACCAGCCATCCCGTCTTCTCGATCAGCAGAGGATCCGCCCCGGGGATCGCTTTGACATGGATATATCCATTAAAACGGTATTGAACCCGCAGAAGGTGCACCGCCTGGTAAATCTGCTCCATGGTAAAATCCGGATTCTTTCGTATCCCGGAACTTAAAAATAATCCTTCGATATAATTCCGCCGGTAAAAGGAGATGGTGAGCTCCGCCACCTCCTCTGGAGTAAAAGAGGCGCGGGGCACGTCATTGGAGAGACGGTTCAGACAGTATTTGCAGTCGTAGACACATTCATTCGTCAGTAATATCTTTAAAAGCGAGATACACCTCCCATCTGCGGAGAAGCAGTGGCAGAGCCCCGCAGCCACAGCATTCCCCATAGTTCCCTTCACCCCTTTACGGCTGGAGCCGCTGGAGGTACATGCCACATCATACTTCGCCGCATCCGAAAGGATCTCTAATTTTGAAAAAATATCCGCCGTCAGTTCCATTGTTCCACCTCCGAACATCCGTTTTGCATTATTATAACACATATGTTCGGAAATATCAAACATTTGTTTGCATTTTATTCATTTATAATTTTCCGGCTGCAACGATAGGTGACTGTAAAATATATAGTATATATTGCGAGAAGTACCACCGAAGTAGCTACAATGGAAAAAAGCAGTCCCGTTTTACCAAATACCTCCATGATATATATACATACCTGAATACCGAAAATGGAATGTATGACGGCAAGGAAAAGAGGTGTGCTGAAAAAGATCAGGTTCTGCCGGAATAACGAGCGGTGAATCATCCTCTCATCCACTCCGATCCTTCGCAGGATCCGATATTTTTCCCGGCTGTCCGCCGCCTGGGACAGCTCCTTGAGCGAAAGCAGGGCAAAACTGGCAAGAACAAAGATAATGCCTAGATACAGACCCAGGAAAACGATCAGTGCAGTAAGTCCAATACTTCTCTGATATATCTCTGTTCTGGTAGAGGAATATATACCCTTTTCTATCATCTTTTCATTGTTTAGAAGGCGATCCATCTCCTCCACACTTTTTTTATTTGTATCATAATTTGCAATGTAGTAACTACGGTCCGGATGGAGATTTTCATCCGCCGGGATATCATCAGGCATAACGGTAAAACCTATCTCGGAAGGATTGGATGACATATCCAGGAAACCATCCTGGCACTCTTTATATCTGGGATGGTATTCCTTTCCTCCCAGCCGGATCACATGGCCTTTCTTCAGAAAATGTTCATTATAGGAATTCGCCGTAGAATCATAATTTGAAATCACAAGATACTCATCCTCCGCCAATGTCTGCTTCTTCAGTCCATAGATTTCTGCAACTTTATTATAATCGCTTAATTTTATTATTTTACCTGTATTTGCAAAAACATTTCTACTATCACTGTAGTTCACCTCCTCTTTTTCATCCCAGTTATAGTACTCATAACCCGTAAATTCCACCGAATTTTTAAACAAATCTATATCTACTCCCTCTGCCTGCAGTTTTTCAGCCATAAACTCCTTCTCACTGTCAAACGGAAGACCTTGATCATAACAGTACATTAGATTTACATCCACCGGCACCAGTGTTCTAAGATTATCATTCATGGATTTGTTGATAGAAAAACTTGTGGAAAATATGCAAATAGTTATAAACAGCAGGAGACAGATGATGCTTCCGGCAAAAACGTTTGTATTTACACGGCTGCTGATCTCCTTTGTGGTAAAGGTATTGATCCCCCTCAGATAGCTTTTCTTTCTGATCTTTGACAAAAATATCAATAGACCAGACAGCGACCAGAAAATCAAAAAGGTCGCTATGATCCCTTTTATGATCTGAAATAATATCTGACTTTGCTCCGTCAGCTGCTCAGCATTTGCCGTCACCATCCAGTAAGCATGACCGAGCACCACTGCCGCCGCTACAAATACCACCAGACAGATCCACGGGTTCTTCGCAATATTTTTCTCCGTCTTCTTCTCCGCATTTAAAAGATTGATCAGCCGCGATTTGCCTACTACAAATATATCCAGCAAAAGTACCAGGGCATACATGATCAGGAAATAGATCACGGTCTTCCCAACAGCTTCCGCAGACACATCAAAGGTAAACTGGGACATATCCGCCTCAAAGAGTTTCGCCACCAGCAGACTCATTCCCTGGGACAATATAATGCCCACTCCCATACCTGCCAACAGGGAAAGTATTCCGATGATCACTGTCTCCGCCATAAGGACTCCAGCAATTTTTTTCTTTCCCATGCCCAGGAGCATATAGATCCCAAACTCTTTCTTTCTTCTCTTCATAAGAAAGCTGCTGGCATACACGATGAGAAATGCCAGTACCACCGACACGATCACACTTGCCACCGAAAGAGTGCTTTTCATCAGATTTAGGATATCATAGTCATTTGTAAATATTTTCGTCACTACTGTCTGGTCTGATATAGCATTAAATACGTAAAACACAGAAATGCCAATAATAAGCGTCACAAAATATACCGCATAATCCGACATGCTTTTTTTCATATTCCGGAAAGCCAGTTTAAAAATCATTGAGATCACCACCCATCAGCGTAACAACATCCATTATCTTATCAAAAAATTCTTTTCTTGTATCCGATCCCTTTCTCACCTCATTAAAGATCTGCCCATCCTTTAAAAAGATGACTCGTGTGGCAAAGCTCGCCGCAAATGCATCATGCGTCACCATAAGTATAGTGGCACTATAATTCTGGTTCATCCCCTCCATACTCTCCAGAAGGCTCCTGGCTGATCTGGAATCCAGCGCCCCCGTGGGCTCATCTGCCAGCACCATCGCCGGATCCGTGATCAGCGCCCGCGCCGCCGCAACCCTCTGCTTCTGTCCTCCACTCATCTGATAAGGATACTTTTTCATCACATCACTGATGCCAAGGATCCCCGAAATCTCATCAATCTTTGCGTCTATTTTCAAGGGTGCCATGTTCTGAATGGACAATGGCAGCGCAATATTTTCATATGCTGTCAGCGTATCCAGAAGATTGAATTCCTGAAAGATAAAACCAAGCTTTTCCCGCCGAAACCGGTTCAGGGCATTTCCTTTTATCCTGGTGATGTCCTTTCCTTCCACATAAATCCTGCCACTGGTCACTTTATCAATCGTGGAGATACAGTTCAGCAGAGTGGTCTTTCCTGAACCGCTGGCTCCCATGATGCCTACAAATTCTCCCTTCTCCACCTCAAAAGATATCTGATCTACCGCCTTGGTGAGATTGGAAGTATTTCCATAATATTTTTCTACATTTTCAAGTTTTAATATTGTGCTCATTGTGCATCGCTCCTTTCTATAGTCAGAGCATAACGCAAAAGAGGGGATTTTTCCATCGAATTTTCTTACAGAGGCTTACAGATTTGTAAGGTTTGGGGGGGGGGTTGTGAAATACCTGAACGGAAATTTCCATGTGAAATAGAATTTCTGCGATTATCAAGTGCGTCAATATCCGATTCATATTCTTCAAACAAAGCTTTTCAGCTGCAGTCCTTGCTTTTCGGATTCTTCCTGACTATATTATATACACTTATTTTTCTCCTTACAATAGAAAAATAACAAATTCATAATTTAGCTCTGCCCCCCTCTCCCCCCATCACAGCCCCAGCGCATCCATCTGCTCTCTGATCTCCTCCCCTGTGCGCATGGTGTAGATCCGCGTCGTCTCCAGGGAATTGTGCCCCAGTATATTTGCCAGCGCTGTGATATCTCCGCACTTACTGATGTATGTCTTTGCAAAAAAATGGCGAAAAGAATGAGGGTGTGCCTTTGCCTTGTCCACTCCCGCTCTGTCAGCGATCTTCATAAGCATCTGCCACACGGCGCTGCGGGACAGCACACTGCCTTTCGTCCCGGTGAAGATAGCCCCCTGACAGATATCTCCCTGTCTGCAGTACTCCATTAAAACGGCCTGAAGTCCAGGAGAAATAAAAATTTCCCGGCATTTTCCCTTGTTGTAAACGACGCCCCGCCCGCGCTTTACATTTTCCACTGTTATATACCTCAGCTCTCCCACCCGGATCCCCGTGCTGGCAAGCACCTTCATAATATAGTAATATTTTTCGCGCCCCGTCTCCCTGGCATAGTCCAGCATCATCCTGTAATCTTCATCGGAAATGACATTGTCCAGCACAAACATTTTCTTGAGCTTCTTCGTATGTATTTTCATACCTTCATTTCCGCTCCATTTCAGATAGCTGTTAATGGCGATCGCATACAAATTGACCGTTGCTGGTTTATACTGTCTTTTTAACATCTCTACATAGTGATCCACCACGCTTTTGCTGGCAGGGTATCTTCCACAGGCTGCCACAAAACGCCGCGCCTGTCGTATGTAAGTAGATATTGTGCTTTTTGCTTTATCCTCTTCAACCAAAAAATCTTTGTACGCTTCTATCATTTTGTCTTTCATTGTACACGCCCCATTTCTATAACTAATATGTATAATAACACAAACAAAAACCTGCATTTTCCCCGTATATCTAAGGTGCATGTCTTTTTTGCCAAAAGCAGGAAAAAAGCTGGTACATCTTTGTTTCCACTCAGCACCAGCCTTTCTTCCTTACGAACCCCCTTTATGTATCATATTTAGGACGTATGATGCACCGGATCAGGCTTACGCTCCGAGTCCGTTTCATCACCATTCCTCCATTGCTGTTATTCCCCATATCAGTATTTCCCTCGATCGTTGTATAGGTTCCATCATTATTATTCTTTATAATAATCCCTATGTGGCAGGACCTTCCACTATGTGTAAAGTCAAATAGCACAAGATCGCCTTTCTTTCCTTTGCTCTTATTGCGGATCGCCAGATGTTTGTTTTTTCCCCAGCTCTCCACAGCAGCACAAAGCGCTGTTCTTTGGCCGTCATAAAACAATTTGGAAGCTCCGCACATTCGGAACACGTCCCATACAAAGGCGCAGCACCACGGGTACGCCGCCCCTTTTACCTCTTTCCCATAATAATGGGTATTGAAGATTACATTATTGCTGTTTGCCGGGGACTCTTTTACTCCTTCAAACTTCTTCGCCTGTGCAATAATCATGTCGGGCGTTATTTTTTCTTTTTTTCCATAATTTTTCTCCTTATTCATGTTGTTTCTCTCCTCTCTTGCATTGCTCGCCACAAACTTTTACCCGGCTTTATATACATATTACAATATTGTGTTAAGCACTTTCAGGCGGGAAACAGGCATTAACTTCCATCAAAAAAAGAAGCGTTCATTGTTATTCAGTCCAATGATTCGCTTCTATAAAAAAAATTGCACTTTTATCTTGACAAAGTATTCATATTATTGTATTGCGTTAAGTACAAAGGCAGCCTACGATCTGTCCCAGCCTTTCTGTGCCGCGTGTTTGAGGGCAAAGATAGCAATGAGGCACATTCCAAAAGCGAGTAGTCCATACTGTATATGAAGCAGCTTCGTCCCGATCTCGTTTTCCTCCGCGACCACTGCCTCCTCATTTTCAATCGTATACCCCAGTTTTCCTAACTGTTCCACATGAAGTCCATCTAGGTCGTGCCTGTCAAATAACACCCTCAGGCTGCAGGCCTCTTTCAACAGCCGTCCCTCCGTTTCTGCGGTACAGGTCAGAGCCTTCTCCTCCTGCCCATCGTCTTTCACCACGTTCAGCCTCGCCGACTTATATCTCTCCGCCGTGGCTGCCTCCATGGAGACAGCCACACCATCCCCTGCCGGATCTGCCATGGTCTCTTCCATGGAATAGCGGATATCGAGCTCTGTACTGCCATCTGACGGCTTGAGATTTTCCATAACCGTCAAATCCTCATTCTCTTCTGAGAACCCCTGCAGCATCTCAGAAAATGCCGTTTCATTCATATAAATTCGTTTTGTTCCAGTGGCAAGTTTTATAGCTAACAGTTTCTCTATATAGCCCTGGGACAGCAGACTGCAGTTGACCGTGGTGCTCATTCCCTGGTACATCACCGTGACGGGAACCTCCATCTGACGGCTCACTGCTGCCACATCTCCCATCTGAATCAGCTCATCCAACCGTTTCTGGGAAACCGTCCCCTCTCCCGTCAGCACATATTCTGCCGGCGTATTGACAAAACGGCAGATATCCCACACGTGATATATCACGCTGATAAAAAAGGCGGTTGCTGCCAATACGAATAAGCAGATCATTTTTACCGTATCGCTCTGTTTTCTAAGCCTTAGAAAGCTTCGGAACCTATTATTCATTCACATCCCCGCCTCCGGTCTGTATTCCTTTTGATCTTCTCATAAAGAATATCACTGCCGCCAGAATCAGTAATGCCACGATCGCAGCCATGATCACCCACCACTGCCTGGTATCGTCCTCTGATTCTGCCTCGTTTTCACCACTCAGCGGAGATAAAATATCTGTCTCAAAGGTTTGTTCCTGAGTCATCTCATTTCCCGCCTCATCTGCATAATAAAATGTGATCTTTCCCTGGGTGGTACCATACAGATTCGTACCAGTCAGCCCCTCCGCCGTGACCTCCATGCTTCCCGACACGGAAGTGCCCGCCTCGACATCCCCGATAAATGCGGCTCCAGAAGGGGTAAGTCCATCCGCCTCCAGCGTGGCGCGGACATTGTACAGCTTTCCTTTCCCCAGATTCATCACCTGGGGCTGCAGCTCCACTGTCTCCCCCAGCTGTATCGTTTTGACCATGCTCACCGGAGGTATCTGAATCTGTACCGATTGTTCAGCGGATACCTTCATCGCTCCCTCCGCTGTATGGGTCCCCCCCTTCGCGTCCGCATAATCCATGGCCACTCCAATACTATACTGTCCCCGGGGCGCCGAAGCATTTACCCTGAAACGGAAAGACAGATCACAGCAGCCACCGGCTGCCAGCTCCTGGACATAACTGCTGCCCGTCCTGCCAAGGAGTTCTACATTCTCCCCTGGAGTGACAGAGACCATCATATTCTTCACAGGTTCGGAACTGCTGGTATTATGCAGGGTGATTTTCGCAGTAAACTTCTCTCCGCACAGAATCTTTTTCCTGGAAAACTGATAAGAATCAATCATCACTTTGGGCGCAAATTTTGCCACAGTATTTTCCCCGCCCTCCTGGGAGTCCTCTGTCTCTCCTGCCTTTTTTCCATCCGTGATAGTGACATACACCGTAAATTCCTGGCTGATCTCATTTCCAGCTTCATCCTGTCCACTGACGGACAACATGACAGGAAAACTTCCATTGCAGCGCTCCTTCTTTAGATCCAGCTGAAAGGCCACAAGATAACAACCTGTCTTTTGTCCCTGTTTTCCTGTTTTATGGTATCCAAAGGAAACCGTCTTTTCATAATTCTTATACACAAAGGGATGGTTTTCCAACTCCCCAAAGCGAAGGGTGACCGTTATCTTATTGCCCAACAGTTTTCGTTTTGCCTGCAGCGGCAGTACAATCACTGCCTTGTTTTTTTCTATCTTTGGGACATAACCTCCAGCATAGGAATTTTCCATTCCCTCGTAAGTATTTTGATTATCAATGCTAAAACCCGACATACCTCCGGAATCGGACATCCCCTGTTTACTGTCTTCCTCTGGAGAATCCGCCCTGGAACTGTCTGTTCTCTCCTGTCCTGCAGCATAAATCCAGGAAACTTCCGGCCCTGCCTCCAATACAAGGCAGCCCATCAGACACAATACAGCCGCTGCTTTCTTCCATCTCCTACTCATTCATCTCATTCCTTTCCAACATCAGATCCTTTACATGGTCACAAAGCTCTTTGATATCCTGGGCATTATGGCTTGCCAGCAGTATGGATTTTCCATCGGCTTTCAAGTCCTTGAGCAGCGCCCGAATCTCTACCACCCCATACTGGTCCAGCCCGTTGAAGGGCTCATCCAGGACAAGCACCTTCGGATCTTCCATAATCGCCTGGGCGATACCCAGCCTCTGGCGCATACCCAGAGAGTACTTGGACACCGGCTTTTTCATATCCGGATCAAGCCCCACCCTCTGCAGCGTCTCCCGTATTTCTGATTTTCCAATCCTTCCCTTTAATGCAGCAAGAATCTTAAGGTTTTTGTATCCAGTCAGATTTGGGATAAAACCCGGTGTCTCGATGATCACGCCCAGCCGGTCCGGAAAATCTACTTCTTTCCCCACCTGCCTGCCATTTACAATAATCTTTCCTCTGTCACATTTCATGAAGCCGCATATACATTTCATAAGTACCGTCTTGCCGCTTCCATTATTTCCCACCACCCCATAGATACGTCCCGGCGGGATGGAGAAATTTACGTCGATCAGCACCTGTTCTTTTCCAAATGATTTATATACATGATTTACTTCGATTCCTGTAATATCTTCCATGATCAATCTCCTCTATTAGCTTGTTTAATTCGAACCTGCCTGGCTGCCAGTAAAAGAAAATGGGTAATTCTTTATTTTCATAAGGGAAACCACAAAAAGCAGCACACTAAACAACGAAAAGAACAGATAGGACTGCCACAATTTCGGCAGATTGTCATATCCAAAGCTGTGCATATAATAGGTGGCATGGTTCAGAGGCGAGATCCAGCCGCTTATAATATTGGCAAAGCGGATCTTCTCCATAGAAATCCCAAACCATTCCGCCACAATATCTGGATTCATCAGAAGCCCGAATCCGCTAAAGATCACACCGCCTATCATTCCGCCATTGCTTCGGCAAAGATTTAAAAACAAAATGATGCCCGCCATGGAGACTGCATAGCCTGTCATCAATAAAAAGATGTGCAGCGTACAGCGATAAGGATCTGTCAGCTCCAGAACCTTCACAAAGGAAGGAACTGCAATCTTTTCTCCGATTCCCGAATATCCTAATATTGCTGCCGTGTCACTCCACAGGTTTGCCGGATATGCCCTTCCTGCCGACAGGAGCACCGTCGCCAGAAGGATAAAAAGCATAAAACAAAAAGTGGCAGATATCAAATATACAATCTGCCCCAGCATCCATACCCTTCGGTCTGTTCTTACCATAAAATAAGGCACTTCATTGGATAGGCTGGGCATATCTGAAAACAAAAGAAGCAGTAAGATCGAGATGGCAAGTACCGACTGCGCATCTCCGAAGGTCCATATAAAGGCCTCCATTCCCTGCAGATACGTGCCATGTTCCTGTGCGAACTGCATCACCTTATCGGACAGCAGAAAGCAGAATATAAAGGCGAGGAGAAAGCACATTATGATCTGGGGATTTCTGCGCCATTTCCTAAAATCAGAGCGGGCGATGTACAGAATCTGTCTGATTTTACACATGTTTCATGCACCTCCCAAGAATCTCATAATAGAGAACGCCGATAAGCAGGATCATTCCCGCCAGCAGCAGTACGATCCCCGTATCCCCCAGCACCCACGTATGTTCTGGAGCATACCATTCCACCGGATACAGGCAGTACAATGTCTTAAAATAGCGCTGGTATAATATAACCAGCATGTAAAACAATACAAATGCACCACCGTAGGCAACATATCTGCTGTTTGCAGCGGCGGCGAGGGTCGCCGCCACCACCGCCCACAACATCCCGGAGAGAAAGATCAAAAGAAGCTTCCACTCCATATGCTCCCCGCCTCCTGTCATCAGGCGGAATAAACATGCCGCTGTGAGCAGACCGCCCCCGCTTATGCCGCAGGCGAGAAATTTTCCCAGGATATACGATGTTCTCCCACACCGGGGCAGGTATTCTTTGATGTAGCCGCTCTGATAATCGCCAAGCCATGCCGTAGAATAGGGCAGGGAGGCCAGGACCGGCACACTGATCCGGAACAGTTCTGACTCAACCCCCGCGCGCCATAAAATAATACACTCGATCAGCAGTCCCGCGAGAAAATTTGCACTGCAGAATGCCCGTTTTATATCCGTTTCAAAACTATTCATAGCCGCAATCCTTTCTCTGGTCAGCCCCTTGATATTTGATTAATATCCCAGTTCCTGGTTTATTACGGAGCCGTCGATAGCATTTATGGAAAGGATAATGCCTGTCTTTTTCCCCGCCTTTCCACCTCCGTATTCGTCCACCAGAGTCCCCTCAAAATTCCAGACAGGAACTACCAGTCCCGTGTCAAAACTGTCTTTCTCACTGATCCTGGTATATACGAGGTTTACATCTGTCACCTTGACAGATACGTTCCCTTCTGCCTCCTTATCCTGTGCCGCATTTTCTATGACAACCATTTTCTCAAATGTCTCTTTAATCTCATCAAAGGATTTTATGCGACTGTCTTTCACCACCGTTTCACTTATGGAAAGTGGTGATAGATAATGAAAACCTACGATTCCACTGTCATTTACAGCGACTGCCACCGCTTCGCTTCCCCACATTTTTTTTACATAATTTTTTCCCTGCCAGCCATCCGTCAGCTTATAACCCGCCTGATTATTGACAAAAACGTTATCCAGCTTTCTCAGACACAGAAAACGATAAACATTCCTATATTTATCTGTCACGTCTTCATTCTGTAGAAGCTGGGAGTATACCCCCTGTTCATAACATTTGTAATCATCAAGTCCCAGCTGCTCAAGAAGAGTATTTACTTTCTGTTCTGCCTCCTCCTGGGACAGGGTCAAGGGTTCATTGCTCACACAGGAAATGGCTTCCCCTAGATCAACCATGGGAAATTCTGGTTCCTGCCCATCCTTTTTCGGTGTAATCATCTGAAGATCATTGTCCACAACGGCAGAGCTCAGTTTGTCACTATACCCATTTTTGCTGCACTCGTACCGCAGGCAGTTTCCATAATTATCAGAATTCTGAACAAACAGCGTATGATAATTTCCATCTTTTCCATCGCTCAATCCATAAAACATCTCTCCATCCCCGTGCAGCTCATACAGCCAGCTGTAAAACGTATCCTTTGGGTCGCTGTCATATAGATTCTTTATGTTGAGAATTTTGTTCTCAGATGGATAATCGGTAAGTTTCACATTGTCCGGCGCTTTTTCATATTCCTTTTTCAGATCCGCGATGTTACCTTCATACTCTTCGGCCGTGACAGCATCTCCTGATTTTTTAGCTTCATTTAATTCTTTCTTACAGTCTCTTATTTCTTTGGCAATATCAGATTTTATGCGGATCTCAGCTTTACTGCCGTCGTAATAAGCCAGCCCAGGTGTCAGCGTCTTTTGAACACGGTCTAAAAAATCCTGCTTGATCTTTTGTGCCCGCACCCGGTATACCGAAAGCTTTTCTACCTCCGGCACCTCTACTTTCGCATCTACATCAACAACAACCTTTAATCTGTTATCTTCGATGCGGGTTTTGTAGGTTTCATACTTTTTCACCTCTTCCTTGATCTGTTCAAAAGTATTTGTATCATCCGTTTTCTGTGCCTCCTGCAGCATTTTATCCATATTTTTTTCTTTGACCACAGATTTCTCCGGGTTGCTGGCGCATCCAGCCAGTGTAAAAACCATCACTCCCGATAACATCAGTGCCATACATTTTTTCCTCATGCCAGTTCCCTCCTGTAAACTACTAACGTCCATGTTGAAATCATTCTAACATGGACGCATTCACCAAGTATTCATCGTTTTTTAAACAAATTGTAAAATCATCTGAGTTCCCTGTCCCATTTCACTCTCGATCCGGATGTGGCAGTTATGCCTTTTTAATATCAGGGCAGTAATAGCAAGTCCAAGTCCGGCACCACCGCTTTTTCTGCTCCTCGACTTGTCGATCATATAAAAGGGTTCCAGGATCCTCTCCCTCTCCTCTTCTGGAATACCGGTTCCAAAATCCCTGACGCAGATCCTATTTCCTGAGGCGGAGAGCAGGATCCGGTCTCCCCTCCGGCTGGCTTTCCTGGCGTTGTCAATGAGATTGATCAGCACCTCGGTAAACAGGTCAGCGTCCACCAGGAAAACCTCTCCCTTTTCCTGGCATTCCAGACAGATACCGTCCTGCTCCAGACTCTGGCGGCAGGCCTCCGCCGCTCTATGAAACAATACACCTGCCGCTATCTTTTCAAAATTAATATTGTCATTTTCTTCCAGCAACAACAGATCCATCATCTTTCGTGAAAGCCTCTCCAGCCGGCAGCTTTCTTCATATATATAAGAGAGCGCCTCCTCTTTGTCCTCTTCCGGAAGTTTTACTGTCAGGAGTGTCCTGGCATATCCGGAGATGGCTGTCATAGGAGTTTTCAGTTCATGAGTGAGATTTCCCATAAACAATGTCCGCTTCCACTCTGCCTCCTTTAACTGTTCAATGCGGAACTGCACCGCCTCTGCCATCTGGTTAAAGTTCTCGCTTAATTCTCCGATCTCATCTTTTCTCTCCACCTGGATTCTCTCATCGTACTGGCCCCTGGCGATGTGTTTTGCCCCGGCATTTAACTGCTGCAGAGGATAAAGCACCTTATTTAACACGATAAAGAGCAGCAGGCAGACCGCCATCGTAATCATACAGGTCAGAACAGCCAGCCCGAATCCCAGCAGCTCCATCCGTTCCCACACATAAGTAATATCCTCCAGCTTGTAAAGAGCACACTTGTCTCCTATATAAGTATTATAAACAAAAAAATGCTGATCCTCCCACTCCATCTGCGCCACCTTCAGGTCAGGATCAGAAATATACCTATACTCTAAAGCATTCAGCTCCTTCTGTTTAAAAACGGTTTCATTATAGATCTCTTCCCCATCCTTCTCTGCGGAAAAGCAGACCGTCAGCTCATCGTTGTGCTGTTTCAGAATGTATTGCATCACTTCTGCATCCAGGGAAAATCTCATGTCGTCACTAATTGCATTGATCCGGTCTTCCAGCTGTGAAATCCCCTCTGTTACATTTTTTAAACTCTGTCCTTCTGCTGCCTCCATAGAAATTCTTTTTACCAGGCCAAAGACCGCCACACCGCAGAACGCGCATGAGAGCAAAGTACTGATACAGCATATGAGAATAATCTTTGTCTTTAATCTCATAATCTATTCCTCCAGCCTGTAACCCATCTTTGAAACAGTTTTTATATTGTTATTTAAGGAAAGCTTTTTCCGGAGCTGCCCGATATGCACATCTACCGTTCTCGTCTCTCCCAGGTAATCCACTCCCCACACCCGCCGCAGCAGCTCTTCTCTGGATATGGCGATATTTTTATTCCGCGCCAGCACACAGAGCAGGTCAAATTCCATAGGCTTCAATAATACCTCTTCGCCATTTTTTCTGACGGAATGTTCCAGAAAATTGATCTCCACATCCAAAATGCGGATGACATCACCGAGTTTTTTCGTCCTCTCCAATACCTTTTCCATCCGCACCATAAGCTCCAGCATATCAAAGGGCTTTACAATATAATCTTCTGCCCCTCCCTGCAGACCCTGTATCTTCGAGTTGATATCGTCTTTCGCAGTCAAGAATATAGCTGGTATCTCATAGGACCTGACAATCTCAAACAGTGCGAATCCATCCATTCCAGGCAGCATGACATCCAGCAGGGCAATATCATAGGTGTGATCTTCTTCTAACGCATCCGCCGCCTCCCTGCCATCATGATACATCTTCGCCTCATACCCCGCCACTTTAAGATTCATGGCTATCATCTTCGCAATGGAGATCTCATCCTCCACGATCAATACCCTGTTCTGCGCTATTTTTTTATTCATGCTGCGAGCCTCCTTCGCAAATAACTATGTCTTATTTATTATAGCAACTTACAAAAACAATATCAATTCAGTAAATGTGATATTTTCAAGTCTTGTAGAATTTTCCTTTATGATATATAATAATACCATGGTCAAAGTACTTTAACTATTATGAGGTGAACAACATGAAAAACAAAACATCCCGCTTTCTCATTGGAAGTTTCATTCTGGTATTTATATTAAGTGCATGTATATTTATCTTTCTTATGAACCGTATGGCAGAAAAGAGCAGAGAAACCTCTGCTAAAATCGGAAATTTTTATATGGAAAGAATGAGCACGGAGATCACCAAACATTTTGAAACCACGATGGACATCAAATTGTCCCAGGTGGAAGGCATGATCAACGCAACACCGCCTGAAGGAGACCTGAAAGGCAATAAACTGATAGAAGCCCTGGCGGCAAGTGCTGCTTCCAGAAATTTTAACTTTTTGGGACTTTATGCAGAAGATGGCAGTGTGGAACTAATCCTCGGTGACAATGTTACCATTGCCGACTCCGAACCATTTTTTTCCTCCTTGAAAAATAATAATAAAAAAATAGCCATCGCAAGTACTCCTGACCCGGAATTAGAACTTGTACTGCTGGGTGTTCCCTGCGAATATGAAATGAACAATGGGAAAAAAAGTATCGCACTGGTGGGCGGTATCGATATCCAATTTATAAGCAACACCCTTTCCCTTGACGATCAGAATACCGAGACCTATTCACATATTATAAGAAGAAATGGTGATTTTGTCATAAAGAGCGGTTCTGCCGTCTTGAATAACTATTATGAACGCCTGGATAAAATGGTGCTCGACACGGATGAGCGGGGCGTGGATTATTATATAAAGAACTTTCAGAACGCCATAAATAATAGGGTTTTATACTCCGATATCATCTCCACCAGTGAAGGAATCCGGTGTGTATACTGTACACCGCTGTCTTATTCCGAATGGTATCTGGTGACCGCTATGTCCTATGATGCTCTGGACGATATTATACTCGAGCTGGACGATCAGAGACTAAACTCCTTTTTGATGGCATTATCGCTGATGTATATTATATTTATGGTGGTATTTGCGGCATTTTATAAATTGGCAAAAAAACAGCTGATTGAGGTGAAACGGGCCCGCAATGAAGCCATCAAGGCAAACCAGGCTAAGAGTGAGTTCCTGTCAAATATGAGCCACGATATCCGTACCCCTATGAATGCCATCGTGGGTATGACCACCATCGCCACAGCGAATATTGATAACAAAGCACAGTTAAAAAACTGCCTGAAGAAAATAACACTTTCCAGCCGTCATCTGCTCGGTCTTATTAATGACATTCTCGACATGTCAAAAATCGAGAGCGGAAAAATGACACTGAACATAGAGCTGATCTCTCTGCGGGAGGCTATGGAGAGCATAGTAAGCGTGATCCAGCCACAGGTGAAAGCAAAAAATCAAAAATTTGATATATTTATTTCAAATATTTTGTCTGAGAATGTGTACTGTGACAGCGTCCGGCTGAATCAGGTTTTGATCAACTTCATGTCCAATGCCTTCAAGTTTACACCGGAAGGCGGTAAGATCCATATCTATGTAGATCAGGAAGAATCACCCAAAGGCGACAATTTTGTCCGTGTAAACTTCCGCATCAAGGACAGCGGCATCGGCATGACAAAGGAATTCCAGGAAAAAATGTATGACGCCTTTGTGCGGGAGGACAATCTGAGAGTACACAAAACAGAAGGAACCGGTCTTGGCATGGCAATCAACAAACATATCATCGATGCCATGGAGGGAACGATAGAAGTCCACAGCGAACTTCAGAAGGGAACTGAATTCCATGTCATCCTTGATCTGGAAAGAGCTACGGTCTCAGAGGCAGATATGATTCTTCCTGCCTGGAACATGCTTCTTGTGGATGATGATGAGCAGCTGTGCAAAGATACTGCAGCAAATCTTAAAGAAATGTCTGTCAACTGTGACTGGACTCTTGACGGTCAGTCCGCCATCGAGATGGTGGAAGAACATTTAAGAAAACACAATGACTACCAGATCGTTCTGCTGGACTGGAAGATGCAGGGACTGAGCGGCATCGAAACAGCAAAGGAGCTGCGTAAGCGTTTTGGAAATGACATTCCAATCCTTCTTATATCCGCTTACGACTGGAGCGATATTGAAGAGGATGCCAAAGGCGCCGGCATCAGTGGATTTATTGGCAAACCATTATTCAAATCCACCCTTTACCATGGGCTGATGCAGTTTATGGATCCGATCCAGGGCAAACAGCAGGAGCAGACGAAAACGAGAAGAGATTTTAATGGAGTTAAAATTCTGCTGGCAGAGGACAATGACCTGAATTATGAAATCGCCAATGAACTTCTTACCAGCATAGGCATGGAAGTTGAGTGGGCCCAGAATGGTCAGATATGCGTAGAAATGTTTGAGAATTCGGAAGAAGGTTATTATGATGCAGTACTCATGGATATCCGTATGCCGATCATGACGGGATATGAGGCCAGCGCAAAGATCCGTACTCTCGACCGCCCTGATTCCGATCTGCCGATCATCGCAATGACCGCAGACGCCTTTTCTGAGGACGTAAAAAAATGTCTGGATCATGGGATGAACGCCCATACTTCAAAGCCTATTGATATGGACGTTTTGACACGGGTTTTGGCACGTTTCCTGCCAGAACAGGAATAAACTATCCCTAAATTATATATTTAAAAAATAACGTATAAAAAAACCGGAATACACTATCAGTTTTCCGGTTTTTTATGTTTTTGCCTGCTGCATGATTTTATAAATAATAATGATCCCTGCCAAACTCTATTGTGACTCTTGTAAATTTTCCTTCCTCTGACTCCAGCCAGATCCGGTGTCCCATTTTCTCACACATTTTGTGGCAGATATACAATCCCATGCCGGTAGAGGCAGTCACCTTTCTTCCATTTGCTCCGGTAAATGATTTCTCAAAAACCCGCAGGATATCCCCGGAGCAGATGCCGAAACCATGATCCTCCACAGACAGCCTCACCACATCAGAGTCCTCCTCCACAAAAAAGCCAATATACGGTTTCGATGGTTTTCGGTATTTGACGCTGTTATTTATGATCTGTCCCAGCATAAACTTGATCCACTTCGCATCGGATACGACTGTTACTTCCGTATTTTCCTTCTCAATCTTAAAGCGGCTTTCAATCAACTCTTCCTTATGTTCCAGGAGTACCTCGTTGATCAGCTGGTTCAGCTGGCATTTTTTCATCAGATAATCCTTCTGGGGCGCATCCGCACGTACATAATATAAAATCTGCTCCACATACTGGGAGATCTTCGACACCTGCAGGCGGTAACTCCCGATATCTATCTTTTCATTATAATTCATCAGAGAAAGTGCTGAGATGGGAATCTTGATCTCATGGATCCACATCTCCACATAATCCTTAAACTCCCGGACCAGGCGTTCCATATCTCCCACCCGCTCATTCATGGATTTGTCGATATCGTATAACGCATCACAGAAAAGCTGTCCCTCCAAAAACTCTGGCTTTCGTACCATCTCTGTGATCAGATATTTTTTATCCAGTTCTTCCAGGTTATAAAACAATTTCCCGTAGAACACTTTTTTCTTCTGGTATTCACTCACCCACATCACAACCAGAACCACCGTCTCCAGAAATACAACGCTCCCCCAGAAAAAAGTATGAACTTTCAACGCGAAACCAATGAGCGCCACCAGCAGCATCTGCAGCAACAGGATCGTGATCCATCCCGCCTTTTCTTTTAAAAAATCTCTTCCTCTCATCCCATCACATACCCGATCCCTCTCCTGGTCCGAATCAGATCTTCCACACCATATTCCTTTAGTTTTGACCGGACACGGTTTACATTTACCGTCAAAGTATTATCATCCACAAATTCTTCCGCATCCCAAAGATAGCTGATCAGCTCATCCCTTGCCACGATCTTTCCCTGATGTTTCATCAGATACACAAGTATCTTCATCTCATTTTTTGTCAGATCCACCTCTTCCTCTCCGATATAAAGGATTCCCCGCTCTTTATCCAGGCGCAGGCAGCCACAGGTAAGCACTGGCTGTTCGGAAGAGCGCTCCAGTCTCTTAAATACTGCCTCTATATGCAGTAAAAGAATGGCAGGATTGTATGGCTTCGCAATAAAATCATCCGCGCCATAACTCATACAGATCACTTCATCCATCTCGGTATTCTTACTGGTTACGATGATGACAGGCACCTCGGAATTCTGTCTGACCTTTTTTAAGACCGCAGTCCCGTCCGCCCCCGGCAGCGTCAGATCCAGTAGAACCATATCCGCCCCCGCCGCTAGGATCTGTTCTGCACAATCCGTATAGTCCGTCACGCTGCTGCACTCATATCCATTATTCACGAGAAAGTCCGCCAGCTGACCGCTGATCACCGGATCATCCTCGACGATCGCTATTTTCTTCATGCCATCCTCCCATCTTTAAGCCAGGCGACGCAAAGCCGAATTCTTAGCTATTTCTTTATGATATTATATTATTATACTTATTTTCTTTTTTCAATAAAAAATCACAAATATATAGTTGCCCCCCAATGGATTCCTATGATACAATGTTCGTGATTATCATCATTTTGGAGGAAAAGCAAATGCAGAGCTACAGTGAAAAATTTCAAAAAGAAATTGTAAAGTACCTTAGAATCAGTATCATATCTATTCTCACACTGGCACTGGTCCTGGTAGGCTGGCTTGAAATCACTGCCTTTCAGGATAATAATGCAATGCTGAAATCCCAGAGCCACCATAATGTAGAAAGCTGGTTTAATGACAGAATCAATATTCTGGAATCTTTTATGTCCTATATCAGCTATGATACCAATATTATGAATGATTATGATGCGACACAAAAATATCTGGAAGCCGCCGCGAAGAAGCACACAGATCTTCTGAGTGCATACATAGGATCCCCTTCCTTTAAAACAAAAATGATCTGTAACGACAACTGGATCCCAGAAGAAGATTACGTCGTAACTGATCGGGATTGGTATTCCGGCGCCACAAAAAACGACGGGCTTTTTGTATCCGAGCCCTATGTGGATGCCACTTACGGCGAACTCTGTATCACGATTTCCAAGCCGATCCCTGGCACCGATGCCGTCATTGCCATTGATATCACACTGACTACTCTTCAGGAAGCCATAAACAGCTTCTGTACCGATCTACAGATGGTCAGCCTTATCTCTTCTGAGGGTACTGTGGTCACATGCCCCCTGGAGAAATATGCCATGACAGGTAAAAATTCAGTAAAAGCATCTGATACCCCTTTTGGCTCTGTCAAGGAAAATAAAAGTTCACTGATCCGTACATCTGGACTCCGTTACTACTTTACTACAGCTGTACCGCTGGACAAAATCTCTTATCAGCTCTATGTCAGCACGGGAACAAGAACCATTATGATCCAGTTTGCCCTGTTGATCCTCGCATATGTGCTGATCCTGTTTCTCTATATCATCGGATTTAAAAAGCTGATCACCCGGGTGATCACCGAAGGATTCCAGCCCTTTGAACGCATCAAAGAGAAAATCCTGGCGCTTTCCGACTGCCAGCTGGATGTGCATTTTGGGGAAGATACAAACATCAAAGATATCAAAGAACTACAGGATGCTCTGGACACCATGACTTCAACTTTACGAAGTTACATTCAGGACATCCGGCAGATCTTATCCCAGGTATCTGACAACGATCTCAGCGCCAAAAGCGAAATCACCTACCGCGGGGATTTTGTAGAGATTCAGTCTGCCATCAACCAGATCATAGAGAAGTTTAGAAATATCATCGGAGACATCAATTCTGTCTCCGCAGACCTGAACACCTCTTCCGGACACATTGCCTCAGTGGCAGAAGAAATCGCCGGCAACAGTTCAGAACAAACCCGTTCTATGGAAGAACTCCGCCAGGAATTTGACCAGTTCCGTCAGGACATGACGCAGATCCATAAACAGATCACCAACACCAGCGAGGCGATTGCCGGCAACAGCGCTGCGCTGAATGACATCGGAAGCAACGGAATGAAAAAACTGACGGAAAGTATAAGCCAGATCCAAACAAGTTCCGAGTCCATCTCTGAATTTGTCAATAAAATTGAAAGTATCTCTTCCCAGACCCAGATGCTATCCCTGAATGCTTCGATCGAAGCAGCGCGGGCAGGAGAAGCTGGAAAAGGATTCGCTGTAGTAGCTGGCGAGATCAACAAACTCAGCGAGGATACCATGAGGGCAAACCTTGAGATCGCCCAGATCATCAACGATAACAATTCCTATGTAAAAGAGGGGATTGAGATTGCAGATTCCACAAGAGAAACCCTTCTTGCCTCCCTAAGTGACAACCGTAAAATGACGGAAGAGATAGAGCAGATCACCAACATCCTAGATTCTCTGCTGGATCAGACCCATCAGATTGAAGCCGAACTCCTGGTCTCTGTAAGACTGAGCAAAGAAAATGTATCCATGACAGATACCTGCTGTACCAGCACAGAAGAGCTCCTGACCAGCTCAAACACATTAAAAGGAAATGTAGAAAAATATATATTATAAAAAATCATCTCGGAGATGTTCAAAGATTTTTTCTCATCTTAGAAGGAGAGACGCCGTATGCTTTTTTAAAGAGTTTGCTGAAATGATAGGCATCTTCATAACCAACTCTTTCAGCGATCTCTCCTATGGACAGGGGAACCCCCGACTCCAGAATGGCTTTTGCCTTCTCCATCCTCACACGGATCAGATAATGGATAGGGGATTCCCCCATCTCTGATTTGAAGATCTTCGAGATATAAAATGGGCTGAGGTACATATTTTCTGCTATGTGGTCCAGGGAAATCTTTTCTGCATAATGTTCCTCCAGATAATCAGCGATCTTTTCCGCGGTATCTTTCTTTCCCGCATAGTCAAATTCCTTTCCCTCCGCCAGTTCCACCTGTCCTGTCTGCTCTCTGACAATGTTTAAAAGCAGCTGTACAAGGAATGATTTGAGCATAAAATAGCGTCCTGGCATCCTTGTCTGATTTTCCTTCACCATCTCCTCACAGATGCGGAAGATCCGTCTCTGGGTCTTACCTTTCGTATGCAGAACATTTCCACCGTCTTTCAGCTCAATATGGTTCGGTTTCATCCCACAGAATTTTACATCCGTAAAACCGAAAAAGAATTCTACCCTCCCCTTTTCACTGGAACCGATAATGCTCTCATGTTTTGTTCCCGGGTTAAAAATCAGTACATCCCCGGGTTTCACTGGTATATACTCATCACCCAGATGATAAAGCCCCTCACCTTCCAATATAATTCCGATCTCAGGAAAATCATGGCTGTGGTAATTATTTTCACTTTCATTGCGTTCAATCTTTACCCCAAATAAAAAGGTGGGATTTAATTCTTCCGTAACCAGATCAAATTGTATATTTTCCATCCGTTGTCTCTCCTGATCACTTCATTCTGTGTGGTATAGCCAGATACTTATGCTCCTTTTACTATAAAAATTATATTGTATCAGGCGATAAAATTATCGATGAGCCTCGTTTTTCCAATATAGACAGCCACCGCTGCCAGAATCTCTCCCTGGATCTGGTCTACTGGTTTCAATGTATTCCAGTCCACCACCTCAACATAATCGATTCTTGCCAGAGCTTCACTTTCTATGGTGCTGCGTATCGCCGCCACGATCTTCTCTGCACTCTTCTCCCCATCCCGCAGAAGATTTTCACCCTCTGATAAACCCTTGTGAAGAATCACAGCCGCTCTTCTTTCCTCTTCATTCAGATAGGTATTACGGGAACTCTTCGCCAGTCCATCCGCCTCTCTTACAATAGGGCAGCCCACGATCTCAAGATCAAAATTCAGATCCCTCACCATCCGCCGGATCACTGCCAGCTGCTGGGCGTCCTTCTGGCCAAAATACGCCCTGTCCGGCGCTGCGATATGGAACAGCTTCGACACCACCGTACAAACCCCCCGGAAATGGGTAGGTCTGGACTTACCACAAAGTCCCTTGCTGAGTTCATCCATATCCACGAAACTACAAAAATCATTAAAATACATTTCCCCCTCTGCCGGATGAAAGACCAGGTCTGCCCCTGCCTCTTCACAGATTTTACTATCCCGTTCCAGATCCCGGGGATAGCTCGCCAGATCCTCGCTGGGGCCAAACTGGATCGGATTTACAAATACACTGACCACTACCCGGTCATTTTCTTCTACTGCCTTATCGATCAGGCTCTTATGTCCCTCATGAAGATATCCCATGGTCGGTACCAGTCCCACAGACAAGCCTTCCTTTTTCCAAGCCTTAACTTGTTCTCTGACATCTTTTATCGTCTCTGCAATTCGCATCTTAATTCTCCTTCCGTCAATACAATTTCTCGATCACGCTGTCATCTACCGTATATTCGTGTTCTGCCGACGGAAATACTCCGCTTTTTACTTCCCCGATATACTGGCTCACAGCCGTCTTCATCACCTCGCCGATATTGGCAAACCGCTTCACAAACTTTGGCGTAAAATCAGAAAACATTCCCAGCATGTCCTGATAGACAAGCACCTGTCCGTCGCATCCATTTCCAGCGCCGATGCCGATGGTGGGAATCCTAAGCTGTTCCGTGATCATATCTGCCAGTTTCCCGGGTATTCCCTCAATCACCACAGCAAAAGCCCCCGCCTTCTCCACCGCCCTGGCATCTTCCAAAAGTTTTCTCGCCGCCGCTTCACTTTTTCCCTGAACCTTAAATCCTCCAAAAGCATTGATGGACTGCGGCGTCAGTCCGATATGGGCACAGACCGGGATCCCCGCCTCTACGATAGCTTTGATCTGGGGGCACACCTCTGTTCCTCCTTCTAGCTTCACGGCATCCGCCCTTCCTTCTTTCATCAGCCGTCCGGCATTCACCAGGGCGTCATATACGGATGTCTGATAGGACATAAATGGCATATCAATGATAACAAGAGCTTCTCTCGCCCCCCTCGCCACTGCAGCTCCGTGATGGATCATATCCTCCATCGTCACACTGATGGTATCCTCATAGCCAAGGATCACATTTCCCAGGGAATCCCCCACCAGAATACTATTAACCCCCGCCTCATCAAACAGCTTTGCGGTGGAATAATCATAGGCGGTCAGCATCGTCAGCTTGTCCCCCTCTTCCTTTGCCTTCTGAAACGTCATTACTGTATTTTTCATGATTATTGCCTCCATCGAGTCACACCCTGTCCTGTGCGCTCCCTATTATTATATTTTTTATGCTGGCATAGTCTCTTTCAGGATTTTTTTCTTCCGCCAACGCCAGCACTCTTTGACCGAGCAGCCGGTAAATCTGTGCATCCCGTTCTCCAAGTACAGTCAAATGCCTTTCAACCGTCCCCGCATCTCCGCGCTCAATGGGACCAGTCAGTGCTTCCGCCGCTCCGTCCCACAGCATCTGCTGCACGTTCTTATCCACCAGCGGCTGAAAAAGCTCTTCTCCCTCTTCTTCGCTGATCCCACATTCTCCCAGCAGATCCAGTCCCATTTGGTAAAGACCGATCATAAAATTGCTCACAAGGGAAGCAGCGCAATGATATAAAGTTTTCTTTTCCGGCTCGATCTGCAGGACCTTGTTGCCCAAAAGAGAAAACACCCCTGTCATAACACGGCATGCTTCAGGCTGGCCTTCCATGGTAAAGATCACTTCTTTTAATTTGTAATGCGATGTGAATTTGTCGCTGAATGCGGACATAGGATGAATCGAACAGCCGGAAGCCCCCGTACTGCCAATCCCTGAAAATACGTCAGATGATAATGAGCCACTGAAATGGCATAGTACCTTATGTTCCAATGAGCATGTCTCCGGAAATTCTTCTGATATCCGGCGTATCTCTGCCCACAACTCCGCGATGACGTCATCCGGCGTAGCAATGCAGAGCATATCACATGCCATTATGATGCTTTTTAAATCTTCAAATACCTTCGTATCCGTAAAAGTCCCGGCTTCTTCCGAGCTCTCGATACTTCTGCTGTAATACCCCACCAAAAAAAGTCCGTGTTCCCGCATATATCTGCCCATGGAACACCCTACTTTTCCTGCTCCAATTATACCTATCTGCATGCTATCACCTTCCGTTCCTTCAGAATGCAGTGACAACACATGATCATCTGATGCAGTTTCCTACGAATACCGCTCAAAGCATAGGATACCACATCAGGCAAAAAAATGCAAATCCAAGACTTATAATTGTTTTTCCTCTGTTCGACTTTTTTCGACAATTTCTGCACAAGCCGCATGATATACTATAAAAATAGACGATTTACTGTAAACGGAGGAATATTATGAAGCACACAGAAAAGCTGGGTATGGGAAAAAGAATTTATAGTTTACGAAAACACAAGGGATACACACGGGAACTACTGTCAACCAGGACAGGAATATCTTCTAAGTTTCTTTACGAGATAGAAATGAAGGACAAAGGCTTTTCTGCCCAGACACTGGTAAAATTATGCCAGGCTCTGAACGTTACTTCAGACTACATCCTGTTTGGACGTGAAATAAACAGGTATGACCAGGAACTGACTGCCACAATAGAAAAATTTACCCCAGATACCATTGAATTAATTAAACACTTGATGGAGATCGCCGGAGAACTGGCAAAAAATAATCTGTAAAAGCAGATAAAACAAGCGATATACATTATGAGACAATAAAGGATTAATAACCCAATAAACATACAGCGGCAGGAAAATTTTTCTGCCGCCTTTTTATGCAAAAATTCTTGACAGCTCTTCTACTTTGTAATACAATATAGCAGTACTTAGTATTACTATATATCTACATCACTGAATAGGAGGTGCCTGTCACGGAAAATTTAACAGAAATGCTTAAGGGAATACTAGAAGGCTGTGTTCTTGAAATCATCAGCAGAAAAGAAACTTATGGTTATGAGATTACCCGTCAGCTAAATGCCCTTGGCTTTACAGATATCGTGGAAGGAACTGTTTATACCATTCTAATCCGGCTGGAAAAGAACAACCTGGTAGACATAGCAAAAAAACCATCTGATATAGGACCCCCGCGCAAATTTTTTACCTTAAACGACGCAGGGTACAAAGAACTTCAAAAGTTTTGGGAAAAATGGGATTTTGTCGTTTCAAAACTCGACCAGTTAAAGGAGGAGTCACAGTGATCAAATGGATACTTGAAGTTATTATTGGTGATTTGGATGAAAAAAGTGCCTACCGCCAAAAAATGAAACGGGTAAAAGCACTGCCAGAAAATTACCGCACTGCATTCAGAAAGATCCAGAAATACCTGTATCATCACGGTGAAGAGGGATGGAATATGGCTATTTTCGATGATTTAATCGATCTGTTTGAAAGCAGCGCCGCCGACCGAAAAGATTTATCGGATGTGATAGGAAATGACGCCGCCAAATTTTGTGATGAGCTGATTCTTGCCGCAAACACAAACCAAAATACGCGGCGGGATAAATTGAACCAGGAGATCGCAGAATATTTTGACAGGAAGGGGTCAAAGGATGCTCAATAAAATTTATAAAGTCCACCAGGACAAAAAGATCTATCGGAAGCAGATGGAAAAATTAAAGGCTCTGCCTCAAGATTATCAATTTGTATTTGACAAGATGTCAGATTATATATTGAGTTTTGCCGGTGGAGATGGTATGGATACCCTGGAAACCCAGTATAAACTAATCGATCTTTTTACAGAAGCCGCTGCCGACGGGCTCGAAGTGCTGGATGTCACAGGCAAAGACGTCGCCGGATTTTGTGATGAACTTATCCGCGGAAATAAGTCGTGGCTGGACAGCCCCCGCAAAAGATTGAATAACTTCATTAGGAGACAATAGGGGTTGGAGGTCCCAGAAGGGGGGGAGATCAACATATCTTTTCCCCGAGTCTGTGAAACTTTTTCTGTAAAATAAAGAAATAACTGGTCTTCTATGAT
>CAMXSH010000010.1 GCA_947246475.1 uncultured Roseburia sp. | reverse complement strand
CACGTATCCAGCTTGGAAGGCTGGTGTTCTACCATTGAACTACACCCGCATATATCGCTGTAGAAAATCACCACAGCATTTTATATAATTAAAATGAAAGCTGATGCCTCATGAATCGGGGTGACAGGATTTGAACCTGCGGCCTCCTGATCCCAAATCAGGCGCTCTAGCCAAGCTGAGCCACACCCCGATGAGTGTTGCTCGTCACAACGCAAGACCTATTATATTATAGTATTAAACAAATGTCAACATCTTTTTGCAAAAAAATTAAAAAAGTTTCTTTTAAAAGTGATTGACTTGTGGACACATTTATAAGAAAATAGTTATAAATACAGTTGGCTCGACGGACCGTAGGGCTTTGAGAAGGGGACGTAAACGTTTCCAGAAAAGAGGATAATATGCTGAAGACAGGTATAAAAGGAAAAGAGATAGTGATTGTAGACGAGACTAATACGGCGAAGACCATGGGGAGCGGCACACTGAATGTATTTGCCACTCCAGCAATGACCGCACTGATGGAGAAAACAGCATGGAAAAGTGTTGCCGGAGAGTTGGAGGAGGGCAGCGGTACTGTTGGCATCCGACTGGATATCACCCACGATGCCCCCACGCCATTGGGAATGAAAGTGACCTGTGAAAGTGTGCTCACCAGCATCGATGGCAGAAAACTTACCTTTGAGGTAGAAGCATGGAATGAGAGAGGAAAGATCGGAAGCGGAGTGCACGAAAGATTTATTATTGACAATAAAAAATTCCAGGAAAAAGCGGATCATAAGTAGTCTGCAGCGCTGCCTGGCTGGCGGCGTGATCTGAGGGAAAAACATACGGAGAAGGAGAAAACAGTGAAAAATATGAAGCAAAGCATAAAAAGCCTTCGTTTTCTGATTTTGGCACTGCTGGCGTCAGCGGTTCTGATGACAGGCTGTGGCAGTAAAAAGGAAGCAGACAGCGGGCAGCAGGAGATCCAGAAGGTGGATGACCTTGCGGGAAAGAGGATCGGAGTCCAGCTGGGAACTACGGGAGACATCTATGCCTCCGATTATGAAGAGGAAGGCAGCACCATAGAGCGGTATAACAAGGCGGCAGATGCTGTGCAGGCGCTGAAGCTGGGAAAGATAGACTGCATTATCCTTGACGAGAATCCGGCAAAGAAATTTGTGGAGACCAGCGGGGATCTGTGCATACTGGAAGAAGAGTTTGCAGTGGAGGAATACGCCATCTGTATTTCTAAAGAAAATGCGGAACTGAAAGAAAAGATCAATGGGGCGATAACCCAGATCAAAGAGGACGGAACGCTGGATCAGATCGTTAAGAATTATATTGGTGACGATACGAAGGGAAAGTACAAATATGAGCCAGATAAGGACCTCAAGCGTGCTAATGGAACTCTGACCATGGCGACCAACGCCGCTTTTGAGCCCTATGAGTTTATGCAGAATGGAGACATTACAGGTATTGATGTGGATATGGCGTGGGCAGTCTGCGACATTCTGGATATGGAATTAAAGATTGAAAATATTGAGTTCGATGCCATCATCAATGCGGTACAGTCTGGCAAGGCAGATGTGGGCATAGCGGGAATGACCGTGACAGAAGACCGGCTAAAGAGTATTGATTTTACCCAGTCTTATACCACGGCTACCCAGGTGATCATACTGCGGTCAGAAAGTACTTCCCAGGCGGCGGATTTCCTTGAGAAGCTGAACAACAATTTTATCAAAGAAAACCGATGGAAATATATAACCCAGGGTCTTCGGACAACGCTCTGCATCAGTTTCTTTGCTGTGCTGATCGGTATTGTTCTTGGATTCCTTATCGCGATCCTTCGCAGTACCTGTGACAAGACCGGAAAAGCAAAGCTGCTGAACTGGATACTGAGGGCATATCTGACGGTAATCCGGGGGACGCCGGCGATGATACAGCTTTTGATCATATATTACGTGATATTTGCCTCCTCGGATATCAATAAAGTCGTGGTGGCGGTGATCGCTTTTGGTGTAAACTCATCTGCTTATATCGCGGAGATCGTCCGTTCTGGGATTATGTCCATCGATGAGGGACAGCTTGAGGCGGGACGGAGCCTGGGCTTTACCTATGGCCAGTCCATGTGGTATTTTATTCTGCCCCAGGCATTTAAGAATGTATTGCCGCCTCTTGCCAATGAATTTATCGTGCTGATCAAAGAGACATCCATATCCGGTTATATCGGTATTGTGGATCTCACCAGGGGCGGTGATTACATCCGAAGCCGGACCTATGAGGCGTTTCTGCCGCTGATCGCTGTGGCGCTGGTATATCTTATCATCGTCATGATACTCACGTGGCTGGTAGGAAGAATGGAGAGGAGGCTGAAGAGAAATGAGCGCTGAGACACAGGAAATGATCAGGGTGAATAATCTGAAAAAAGAATTTAAAGACAACAAAGTACTTCAGGGGATCACAACGGAAATCCGCCGGGGAGAGGTAGTAGTCATCATAGGTCCTTCTGGATGTGGCAAATCCACGTTTCTTCGCTGTCTGAATCTTCTGGAGCAGCCAACAGAGGGCGAGGTCTTTCTGGATGGGACAGAGCTGACTGCCTCCGGGACAGATATCAATAAAGAGCGTCAAAAGATGATGATGGTATTCCAGCATTTCAATTTGTTTCCACACATGACCATTCTCGACAATATTTCGGTCGGTCCGGTCCGTCTTTTGAAAAAGAGCCAGGAAGAGGCGAAAAAGAAAGCTGAGGAATTGCTGCGGCGTACAGGGCTGCTGGATAAGGCAGAGGCTTATCCCAACCAGCTTTCCGGCGGGCAGAAGCAGAGGGTAGCGATCTGCCGGGCGCTGGCGATGGATCCGGAAGTCATCCTGTTTGATGAGCCCACCTCCGCGCTGGATCCGGAGATGGTAGGAGAGGTGCTGGATGTGATGAAAGAACTTGCCACCAGCGGAATTACAATGATCTGCGTAACCCATGAGATGGGGTTTGCCAGAGAGGTAGCCAGCCGTGTGCTGTTTATGGATGGCGGCGTCATCGCAGAGGACGGGACGCCGGAGGAAGTGTTTGACCATCCGAAGAATGAGAGGCTGAAGGAATTTTTGTCTAAAATACTGTGATCAGGGGACGTGTATGCGCTATTATATATCCGATCTGCATTTTTTTCATGAAAATCTGAACCATCGCCTGGACTGCCGGGGATTTGAGTCGGCAGACGTTATGAATGAGTATATTCTGGAGCGGTGGAACCAGAAGGTAGGAGATGGGGACGAGGTGGTGATCCTGGGAGATGTATCGGCGGGAAATGCAGAACAGACCAATGAAATATTAAGGCGCCTGAAGGGGCATCTTTTGCTTATCGAGGGAAACCATGACCATTTTCTGCACCACCGCAGGTTTGACCGGAGCCTGTTTGAGTGGGTAAAGCCCTATGAGGAACTGCGGGATAACAAGCGCAAGGTGGTGCTCTGCCATTATCCCGTATTCTGCTACAATGGTCAGTACCGGGTGGATGATGCGGGAAAGCCCAGGACCTATATGCTTTATGGCCATGTACACAATTCCCAGGATGAGGTTCTGGTCAACAACTTTATCCGTCAGACAGCGGGCACTAAGGTGAGATCCAGATATGTAGATAAGCCGGAACCGATCCCATGTAACATGATCAATTGTTTTTGTATGTTTTCAGATTATACGCCCTTAACGCTGGATGAGTGGATCGAAGTGGACGCAGAACGGAGGGAGCAGATGAACTTACTAAAAGATCAGTGAAAAGTTGATCTTGCGTCAGGGATCATAGTTGTGCTATACTATGTAAGGTTGCAAAAAAATAATAGGAAAGGAGGGGGGAAATGTTTGGAAAGCGTAAGCTGACCGATGCGGTTGCTTTTGTGGATTATGAGCACTGGTTTTATGGATACATGAATCAATTTCAGATGAAGCCCAATGTAGAGCAATGGCTCGCAGAGTTAAAGCAGGATTTTAAGATAAAGAATTTGTATATCTTTGGAGATTTTTCAGAACCCAATATTGAACATGAGATGAACCGCCTAAAAAAAATAACTTCAGGAATTGTCCATACTGCCAGTGAAAAACTGGGCATTGATAAAGATTTCACAGATGTGATTATTCTGGATCATATTTATCGTTATGCGTCGAAGAAAAAGAGCCCGGAGGTTTATATTTTATTTACAGGGGATGCACATTTTACAAAAGTAGCGGAATATCTGAAAGAACTTGGTAAGCGTGTGATCATTTATGGAGTTAAATCAGCATTTAGTAATCAGCTGAAATCAATCTCCACAAGTTATGTGGAAATGCCAAGGCAATCCCAGGAAAAGAATCATTATTATGATCTGATATTTGTCAGCCTGAACAGGCTGCGGTCCAGACCAAGGACATTAGTTACCTACTGGAAAACCGTAAACAATGTGGCAGAGTATAACAAAGTACCAAAAGAACGGGTACAAAGGGCTCTGGACAACCTTATGCGTCAGAAATACATTACAGAGAGCCGAAAGACAGGGTACCGGGGAAAAAAGATAGATGTCCTGACAGTAGATTGGGACCGGGTAGAAAAAGACGGTATTTGGAATGGATAAACAGATATAGAAAGATGTCCTTTTTCATAAAATTTGGAAAAGGGCATCTTTTTTATTTCATTTAGAAAGTTTTCAATTTGTGGAGCTAATGCCATGTACAGCTTTCCCGCACGATCAGCCGGCTGGGGAGTTCTATACGGATATTTTCATCCCGGGTTTTATTTTTCCGGTCCACAAGAAGGGTTACGGCGAGATGCGCCATTTCCTTTTTAGGAATGTCTATGGTGGTGAGCAGCGGCGTCGTCTTTTGTGAATCATTTATATTATCAATGGAGATAATAGAGGGCAGATACCCTCTTTTTTTATGTTTTTTTAAAGCTTCCAGTACACCCAGTGCGGTACAGTCGTTGGCGCAGAACAAGGCGCTGGGCAGATGGGAGGAGCGGAGAATGGCGTCCATAATGCGCTCCCCTTCTTCTCTCGTCTGGCTGCTGGGATGGATGTTGTCATAATCCAGAGGAATCTTGTGGTTCAGCAGGGACTGATAGTAACCGATATAGCGGGATTCAAAGGAACAGTTTCCGATGTAGGCGATGTCCCTGTGGCCAAGGGAGATCAGATATTCCACTGCCTTTTCCGCTGCCGCCACACCATCGCATATAATTTCGTCGTATTCAAAATTTGTAGGGTTCCGGTCGATGCCGATCAGAAAAGAATATCTTTTTTTCAGAAGAGGCACAAATTTAGAAGGACACCTGCCCAGGATAATAAGCCCTGTATCATGCTTTGGAGTGATCAGGGCAGGGGAGTGGACAGATTTCTCAGAATGGAGCTGAGAGGCGGAACGGAACGGAATTCTGTCAGGGACAGTGGAAAGGGCGGATAACCGGGTTATATCCGTTAGGGTTTGAAGTTCGCCCAGGTGGCAGTTGTGCTCTAATAGTTCTTTTTTGATATGCTGAAACAATTCACGAAAGAAAGGATCCTGGTCCATGGTATCAAATCTTGTCAAAAAAATATCAGCGGTAAAAGGATGTTTGTCTTCTGGCATCCCAAGCCGCAAGTTCCTGGCTGCAGGATTTGGAAGATAATTCAACGCTTCTGCGGTCTCCCAGATCCGGTCAAAGAGCCGGGGATCATGACAGGTGTGTCCAGGCTGGTTTAATACCCGTGATACTGTAGATACAGAAGTTCCTGTTAATTCTGCAATCTTTTTTAAAGACATGGTATGTAGGCTCCCCTTCCTGAAAAATATGAAAACGTTTGCGAATATATTGCGTTATATGTTGCTGATAAAACTTTAATTTTAATAAAAATAACATAAATATGAGAAAAATTCAATAGAAAACGTTTGCAAAAGATGGAATTCTATTTTACTTTAATTATAATGTAAACTATTTATAAACTTTTATTCATGGTGTTGTCGAAGAGACGGTATACAGCGCCATGAAACTATATAATTAGAACCAAATGACGACAGAAATGAGGTAGAGAGTATGAAAAGTTTGAAAAAAAGTTTCGCACTTATGCTGTGTGTGCTTATGCTCATCGGTCTGACAGGCTGCGGGGCGGGAGAAAAAAAGGCAGAAGAAATCCATATAGGATACTTCAATAATGTAACTCATGCCCAGGCGCTGTTGATGAAGTCAGAGAAAAGCCTGGAAAAGAGGATGGGAGAAGGAATGAAAGTGACCTGGACTGCTTTTAATGCGGGACCAGCAGAGGTAGAGGCGCTTTTTGCAGGTGATATTGATATCGGATATATCGGTCCGGTACCAGCAGTCAGCGCCAATGTTAAGTCCAATGGGGATGTGGTGATTCTTTCTGCTGCTACCAAGGGTGGGGCGGTGCTGATCAAGCGCAAAGACTCCGGCATAAACAGTGTGGCAGAACTGGCGGAAAAAGTGGTAGCCATTCCTCAGATTGGAAATACCCAGCACCTGGATCTTTTGCGTCTGCTGCAGGAAAATGGGCTGAAGCCGATGACAGAGGGTGGTAATGTAAATGTATCTGCTGTGGCAAATGCTGACGTAGCCAATATGATGGGACGGGGCGATATCGATGCTGCCCTGGTACCGGAGCCATGGGGATCTACCTTATTGGAAGGAGGAGCTGAGCTGCTTCTGGATTACGATAAGATTTATATGCAGGGGCAGTCGGATGTGGCAGTTGTCGTAGTGCGCAAGGAATTCCGCGAAAAGAATCCGGAGCTGGTAGAAAAGTTTTTAGAGGAGCACAAAGCAGTTACAGATCAGATCAATAATGACAAAGAAAATTCCCTGAAAAAAATCAACGAAGAGCTGAAAGCTGCTACGGGAAAATCTCTGGCTGAATCTGTAATTACTGGGGCGTTCCAGAGGATCGGAGTGAGTACAGAGCTGAACAAAGAGTCTGTTATGGGGTATGCCCAGATCAGTAAGGAACAGGATTTTATAAAGGAAGTGCCAAAAGAAGATGCACTTTTTGCTAAATAAATGGGGGATAACGTATGTCGCTAGTATTAAAAGGTGTAAGTAAACAGTTTGAAAACAGTGATAAAGCAACGCTGAAACAGATTGATCTTGAGATTCAAAAGGGTGAATTTGTCTGTCTTGTGGGTACTTCCGGCTGCGGAAAGAGTACACTTTTGAATCTGGTGGCAGGTCTGGAGCGTCCCACAGAAGGCAGCATCCAGCTGGATGGCAGGGAAGTAACGGGACCTGGAGCTGACCGTACCGTAATGTTTCAGGATCATGGCCTGTATCCGTGGCTTTCCGTTATGGAAAATGTGACATTTGGCATGAAGCTGGCGGGTATGCCTAAAGAGGAGCGGGAGAAAAAGGCAGCGCATTATCTCGATATGGTTCATCTCAGTGAATACAGAGATTATCCCATTCATCAGATTTCCGGGGGAATGAGACAGAGAACTGCCCTTGCCAGGGCGCTGACCATGGACTCCGATGTACTGCTGATGGATGAACCCTTTTCCGCGCTGGACAAACAGACATCCAACCGCCTGCGGGAGGAACTGCAGAAGATCTGGATGGAAACACGGAAAACCATTGTGTTTATAACCCACAGTGTGGAAGAGGCGGTTTATCTTGCGGACAGGGTCGTGGTATTATCAGCTGTCAAAGGTGGCATTGCCGAGATCGTGGAAGTTGGTATAGAGAGGCCAAGGCATGTGTATTCGCCGGAATTTGTAGAACTCCGGCACAAAATTCTGGAGGAAGTGAGAGGGGAGGCTGTCTGATGGGAACCATTATATTTTTAATTATACTAGTCTTGTTGTGGCAGGGGGGCTTCTGGCTTACTGTGGATGTGCTTGAGGTCTTCAAAAGTTATTCAGTGCCTTCACCAGCAGGGGTGGCAGAGCGGTTTGTGGAGCTCTGCAGCGACGGAACATTGCTGAAAGCTACTGGAAATTCCCTTCTGAGGGGGATGGCCGGTTTTGTCGTGGCAGTTGTCATCGGGGTGGTTCTCGGACTTTTGATCCATCAGATTCCTTATCTTCAAAAGCACATGAAACCACTGGTGCTGGGAGTTCAGACACTGCCCAGTGTGTGCTGGGTGCCCTTTTCGATCTTATGGTTTGGGCTTTCCACCCAGGCGATCCTTTTTGTCGTAGTGATGGGTGCTGCGTTTAGTGTGGCGATTTCGGTGGATAATGCGATAAAAAATGTGCCTCCTATTTACCGCCTTGCGGCATTGACCATGGGGGCTGATAAAAAGCAGCTGTACCTGCATGTGATCCTTCCTGCCAGCCTTCCAGAGCTGATCACCGGGCTCAAGCAAGGATGGTCCTTTGCCTGGCGGGCGCTGATGGCAGGAGAAGTAATGACTACTTCCATTGGGCTGGGACAGACGCTGGTCATGGGAAGGGATCTGGCGGACATTAACCAGGTAATGCTGGTTATGGTAATTATTGTATTGGTGGGAGTTATTATCGAAAAAGGCATATTTTCGGCGATAGAACGGAGAATCATGAAAAAGCGTGGACTTGCAATCTGAGACATTATATAGTATAATAAAGAGGTAAAAGCAACTTTATTATAACGAGGTGTGTTGGATGGACAGTAAAGAAAACAGCAGAAAAGTATTAGTAACATGCCCAATCTGTGGTTATCGCGAAGAGACGGATGATTTTAGTAATGACAACGAGGTGTGTGCCCATTGTGGCAGAAGTACATACACCTTTCGGACAGTGAACAGTATAAGGAATGTATTTGTTGGCGAATTAAACAAAAAGAATGAATAGAAAAAAGTCTTCTGTTTGATACTAAGAAAAAAACAGGAGGCTTTTTTTATGGAACATAAATTCAGGATCAAATCTGTACGGGCAAGAGAAATTCTGGATTCTCGCGGGAATCCGACGGTGGAAGTAGAAGTGGGGCTCTGTGGCGGGGCAACGGGAAGAGGGGCGGTTCCTTCCGGGGCATCTACGGGCGCCTTTGAGGCCATTGAACTGAGAGATAAAGAACTTCCCCGTTATGGCGGTATGGGAGTTAAAAAAGCAGTGGATCATGTGAATGACAACATCGGCTATCTGCTGGATGGCAGGAATGCCCTGAACCAGGTGGAGATTGACCAGCTTATGATCCGGGAAGACGGGACAAAGAACAAAGGGAGATTTGGGGCCAATGCGATCCTTGGCGTATCGATTGCTGTGGCGAAAGCTGCTGCCGGGCAGGTAGGCCTTCCGCTCTATCAGTATCTTGGAGGACCAGATGGCAGAATACTCCCTGTGCCAATGATGAATATCATAAATGGTGGAAAACATGCGGATTCCAGCCTGAATATCCAGGAATTCATGATCATGCCAGTGGGGGCGAAATCTTTCCACGGCTGCCTGGAGTGGTGCTGTAACGTATACCGGGAGTTAAAGAATCTTCTCAAAAAGGAAGGCCATATAACCAGTGTGGGAGATGAGGGCGGATTTGCCCCGAAACTGCGCAATGATGAGGAAGCACTGCAGTATATCGTGAAAGCTATCGAACTGGCAGGATACCGTCCCGGCGAGGATTTTCGCATCGCCATCGACGGGGCATGTACAGAGATGTACGATGAAGCTGTCAAACAGGGAAAGACAGGACAATATTTATTCTGGAAAAATGGAGAGCTGCGGTCCGCAGAGGATATGGTTTCTTATTGGGAGGAGCTCTGCAATAAGTATCCCATCTTCTCCATCGAGGACGGTCTGGCGGAAGAAGACTGGCAGGGCTGGAAACTTCTGACTGACAGGCTGGGAAAACGGGTACAGCTGGTGGGAGATGACCTGTTTGTCACCAATACAGAGCGTATCGCCAAAGGTGCGGATCTAAGGGTATCCAATGCAGTACTGATTAAACCAAATCAGATTGGAAGTGTGACAGAGACGCTGGAGGCGATCCGCATGACGAAAAATAACCAATGGAATGCTATTGTCAGCCATCGTTCTGGCGAGACGGAGGATACCACCATATCCGATATCGCAGTGGGGCTCAATGCCGGACAGATCAAGACGGGGGCGCCGACCCGAACGGACCGTGTGTGCAAGTATAACCAGCTGCTGCGCATCGAAGAACAGCTCGGGGAATCTGCAGCATTTATGAAGCTGGTATAACAAGTTCGGAAACAACAGCCTGGCAATGCTTTTGGCAATATAAAAAACATCCTTTTACTCCGAATGTTTGGGATCGGGATAAAAGGATGTCTTTTTTATAAAAAGATTTTTTTCTCAATAGCCGTCAGGATCCGTCTGAAGAATTACAGGTTTATCAAGCTTATACTGATAATATTTTATGATATTGCCACAAGTCTATGTTCTGAATAAAAGGACGTTTCTCAATAGCCGTCAGGATCCGTCTGAAGAATTACAGGTTTATCAAGCTTATACTGATAATATTTTATGATATTGCCACTCACCATGCGGAGAGGTGTCCAATTACAGAGGTCATAGTCTCTCACATAAGGGAGATTGTCATAAAATACAGAAGCTGCCTCATATTTGCGGTCGAAAGTCATGAGCATTTTTTTAAACAGCTCTTCATCAATCAATCTCTCCACTTCCTTTCTCAACTATATAAATTTATTATACTAGAAAAATGTCAGAACCGCAATATAATTTTGCTATGGAAATCGTATTATTCACTCAGCTCGTAAATGCAGAACTTTTCTCTGCGGTCCTGCCCAAAAAGTTCTGGTACGGCAATCTCATTTATCAGCCGGAATCCGGTATGCCGCTCGATGTAAAATATGGTGTTATCCTCGGGGTAGTAGAGGATCAGGGTCACCCTGCGCGGTTTATTTTCATAGGACTTTTCGAGATTCATCAGTACCTTCCGGAAAATGTCCGTGGAAAATGGGTTAAAGCAGTAGGCAGTAGTAACTTCGTCTGGTACGAGAAAATCCTCCGCTTTTCCATGAAGAAAAGTCAGGCGTTCCCTGTGGATCCCCCGGTACTGGCCAAGATTATGCAGCGCCTCCTGGTGAAATACTTCGGACAGTTCGATGCCGATAGCTCCGTTGTGAAATCGGTGGTTTGTGTAAAAACTCAGGCGCCCCAGGCCGCTGCCGTAATCCAGCAGGGTATCCTTATCTGTCAGGGGAACGGCCTCAAACAGGGTATGCAGAACGCGGTAGGCGGTCGGTTCGTAGCGGTGGCAGTGAAAGGTGTCTTTGCCGTCGGTCTGGACCTCCTCTGTGTGTATGTGTAAGAAATGGTCTATTTTCCTTGCCAGTGCCTCATCGCTCAAGGAATCAGAGTTCTTGATTTGTTCTGTCAGGGCATCCATGGGTCTGTTCCTTTCTGTTGCCGGTGTAATGTACCAGTGTATTATTTTATTGCCATCGTTAATAGATTATGGAGAAAATGCTGGCTCCAATGACGGTCAGAAGCCCGGCTGTCACGATGGCAAGACTGCTCATGGCACCTTCGATCTCACCTAGTTCCATCGCCTTGCTGGTGCCGATGGCATGGGCAGCAGTGCCCAGAGCCAGCCCTCTGGCAATTTTATTTTCGATACGGAAAAGTTTGAGGATCCATTCCCCCATGACATTTCCAAGAACTCCAGTGACTACGATGACCGCCACTGTAATATTTACAATTCCCTCCAGCTCTTCGCTCACTCCCATTCCGATGGCAGTGGTGATGGACTTGGGAAGAAGGGTGACATACATGGAGTGGGAGAGACGGAACAGGGCAGCCAGTACCAAAACGCCTGCCAGGCTGGTCAGCGTACCCGCCAGCACAGACAGGGCGATGGCGGTACGATACTTTTTTAACAGATGGATCTGTTTATAAAGAGGAACGGCAAGACAGACGGTAGCCGGTGTGAGGAGATAGGTGAGATATTTTCCCCCGGCATTATATGTGCTGTAGTCTACACGGAACAAAAGCAGGAAGCTGATAACGAAGAGAATGGATACCATCAGAGGGTTCATGATGGCGAGACCAGTCTTCTTTTTCAAAAATATTCCCAGTTCGTAGCCGCCCAGACTTACCAGGACGCCAAAGAAAAGTGAGCTTATGAAAAAATCATTCATTGTGCCACCTCTTTATCGTTCCTGCTTTTTTTACGTTCCATTACTAACTGGGCAGTGATCCCGGTGACGGCCATGACGAGGATCGTAGTGAGGATTGTGATCACAATGATGGCGGCAAGGTTTGGACGCAGCGCTTCAATGCTGGTCAATAGGCCGACACCTGCCGGGATAAACATGACTGGCATGATATCGATAAGAAACACAGCTGTATCATCCACCTGATCCACCTTCAGGATACCGCTGAGAAGCGCTGTGAGCATCAGGATCAGCCCATAGATACTGGTGGGTATGGGAAGGGGAATCAGATATTTAAGAAGCTCACCCAAAAAACAAAATAATAGTATGATCAAAAATTGTCGGATGTATTTCATATAAGCCTCGATTCTCTATAAGATCTATAATGTATTATTTCCTGTGTTGTTCATTATGATACAGAGGCTTCATATTTTCCGATGATCAGGCTTGAATTCTGCCCGCCAAACCCAAAGGCGTTGGTCATGGCATACCGGACATCCCGTTTTTCTGCCTTATTCGGGACGTAGTTCAGGTCGCACGCTTCATCCGGCGTGTTCAGATTCATCGTTGGCGGGATCACACCCTCCTGAACGGCTTTGATGCAGGCAATGGTCTCAGTAACACCGCCGGCTCCCATCATATGCCCGGTAGCACCTTTAGTGGAAGTCACAGCCATCTGGTAGGCATGATCTCCAAAGAGGGATTTGATGGCGTTGGTCTCAATGGTGTCACCCATCGGAGTAGAAGTGCCGTGGGTATTGATGTAACCGATGTCCTCCGGCACCAGTCCTGCTTTTTTGATGGCACTGTCCATGCAGGCGATGGCTCCAATCCCTTCCGGATGGGGAGCTGTCACGTGATGCCCGTCGGTGCAGTTGGCAAAGCCCATCAGCTCCGCGTGGATCTTTGCGCCTCTTGCCACAGCATGGGCTTCTGTCTCCAGCAAAAGAGCTCCGCCGCCCTCACCAAATACAAAACCGTCTCTGGTCTTGTCAAATGGCCGGCTGGCAGTCTGGGGATTGTCGTTGTTCGTACTGAGAGCATGAGCGGAGGCAAGACCAGCCACTACCACCGGACAAAGACTTGCCTCAGCGCCTACTACAAGGATGGCATCGGCTTCCCCGGCTAGAAGCAGCATGGCAGCTGTGGAAATGGCATCAGCCCCGGAGGAACATGCGGTGCTGACCGTAAGGCTTGGTCCGCGGTAGCCTTTGGCGATGGCGATCTGCGCCGCGGCGATGTTGCCGATAAACTTAGGAACAAAACGAGGACTAACTTTTTTGTGTTCCCCAGTGCTCAGTCCGTCCTGGGTTTCCGCAATAATAGACACGCCTGCCATGGCAGTTCCTACTACGACACCCATGCGGTCAGCAGGAATCGTGTCCTTTATACCGCCATCTTTCAGTGCTTCTTCACCAGCGGCATAGCCGTACTGCATGAACAGATCCATCTCGCGGCTCTGTTTTTTCGTCATAAACTCATCCGGATCAAAATCCTTTACCTGGGCGGCGATTTTAACTGGTGATGCTTCCGGGTCAAAGCGGGTGATCCGCCCTACGCCGCATTTGCCAGCAATTAGATTATTCCAATAAGTTTCTACTCCAATACCGATGGGGGTCACTGCTCCCATTCCGGTAATCACTAATCTTTCTTTCATTTATGTATACCTCCATTTGGCTAATATTGTATCAAAATAAGAAAAGGCGGTCAAGATGCCCTGTGTATCTTTGGACAGTTGGCATTGATTTTTTTCGGAAGAACACTTATAATGATAAAAAACGTATATGTGTTGAAAGGTCAGGAGGTTGTGATGGGAAAAATCGAGGGGATTTCTATTCGTAATTATGGGTCTTTGAAAGATATAACCCTGGGGAAAACGCTTTCACATCAAAAAGAGAAACCATTAAGTAATATGACTACGATCATAGGTCCCAGTGGAAATGGAAAAAGCACGATAGCAGATGTCTTTGGATTTATTGCGGATTGTCTGGAAATGGGGATAGAGGCAGCATGCGATGCAGGAAACAGAGGGGGATTTGAACAAATACGATCCCAGGGGATTGAGGATGCGATACGTTTTGAATTATATTATAGGGAATCAAGCAATACACGTCCTATCACTTATGAATTGGCGATGGATCTGGATCGGTCCGGGCGTCCTTATGTGGCAGAGGAGAGATTGAGGCAGAGAGTTGAGAGTCAGGGACGTCCAAGATCATTCTTGCATCTCCAGAATGGAACAGGTTATGCTTTTGAGGGAAATACAGGGGGACAGGATGATGAGACAGGCGTATCAGATGGAGTAAAAATACCTGTTTCATTATCGGATAGCCGGAAACTTGGTGTAGTGACTCTTGGGGCTATGAAACAATACTCACGGATAGAGAAGTTTCTGAAATTTCTAAGGAGCTGGTATTTATGTTATTTTACTCCGGATGCGGCGAGAAGAATTCAAACTTCAGCACCACAGCCATATTTGGACAGAATAGGAAGTAATCTTAATAATGTAGCGCAGTATATGTACAGGGAAAATAAAGCAGATTTTGTCAGGACGTTGTCTGATATACAAACTAAGCTTCCAGGAATAGATAAAATTGAGCCCCTTAAAATGCCAAATGGACAAGTGGTCTTACAATTTTGGGAAAAAGGATTTTCTGAACCTTTTTTCTCACATAAAATGTCAGATGGAACTTTGAAGCTTTTTGCATATTATCTTTTGCTTCATGAGAAAAATGCCAGACAGCTGGTATTTATTGAAGAACCGGAAAATGGTCTTTATCATCATTACTTATCAGATTTGGCTGTGGAGATGCGTAAGAGCGCTGGCACAGGTTTCAGTAAACAGCTGTTTGTTACCACTCATAGTCCATTTTTTGTAAACTCCTTAAAACCAGATGATGTATGGGTGTTGAAAAAAGATGAAAGTGGTTTTTCTACTGCTAGAAGAACTTCAGAATATGAATTTGTAACGGAACTGACAGAAGAGGGAGTGGAAGTTGGAGATTTATGGTACGATAAATATTTTGGATAGGAGTCTATATGCATATACAGTTTTTGATAGAAGATATGTCTGGAGAAGTGCTGATAAGGCATGTTATGACAAAATTACTTATGGGTAATGGATCAGTTACGTATGATTGCAAAGCATTTAAAGGGATTGGTGGATTTAAAAAGAATATTGCTGCAACAAACGTGAAAACGTATAAATTGCTTAATGATCTTGGGATTTATTTAAAAGGCTTTGAAAAAAGCCTGCAGAATATTGAGGCGTTAATTGTAATTGTATTGGATAATGATCAAAGAAACATAGATGAGTTCAGGGATGAGCTGCATAGACGGGCGTTATGGGCGATGATTTCCATTGATCATGTCTTCTGTATAGCTGTAGAGGAGATGGAGGCATGGCTGCTTGGAGACAGGGCTGCACTCTTTAAGGCATATCCAAATGCCAGGGAGAGCGCTTTTAGGGAGTATGAGCAGGACAGCATTTGTGGAACATGGGAGGTGCTTGCAAATGTTGTTTATAAAGGTGGACTAAAAAAATTTAAGAAAGATTGCCCTTCATATGGTGAAATTGGGAAATATAAGTCAAAATGGGCGGATGAAATTGGTAGATATATGAATATTGATAACAATAGTTCACCAAGTTTTAACTATTTTTTGTCTCAAGTTCGTATGAGAATCAGATAAAATCAATGTGGATTAATTTTGAATTTATATAAAAAGGAAGGAAAAAGACCAATGATAGAAAAAAATATTCGCAGCTGGTTTACAGTGACAGAAAAAAAGAAAGCAATCACCAAAGATTTGTCTATAATGGCGATTGTGATCAGTGCTGTGGTTCTGATGGTGTATTTGCTGAATGATATTTATCCTTTTGGTGATGGAACCATTGCCCGCGGTGATATGGTTCAGCAGACGATCCCTGCAGGGATGTACTATGTCTGGGATATCCTGCATGGACAGGCGAGTCCGTTTTTTACATGGAATTCTGCCTTTGGCATGAATATATCAGGAGCTTCCTCTCTGGGGGCGCTGATGAGTCCGCTGAATCTGTTTTTATATTTTTCGTCAAGAGATAACCTGGCGAATTTTGCTAATATCCTTATGATACTTAAAATGATTGCCATTGCCTTTTCTATGTATTTTTACCTGCGGAAGTACGAAGTAAAAAACATTATACACATGGCGGGCGGCGTCTTGTATGCATTTGGTGCGGCAACGCTGGTGCATTTTCAGATCATGCTTGTGATGGACATTGCATTTCTGCTTCCCCTGCTTATGATCGGGCTGGATCGAATATTTAACAGGAAAGGGTGCAAATTTTTTATCTTTATCTTAGCATTATGTATGATGGTGAATGTCTATACTGGCTGTATTACACTGGTTTTTCTTTTTCTTTCAAGCGCCCTCAGAACTTTTTGGGATATAAAGGAAAAAGAGGAGAAAAGAAGGTGTGCCCTGTGGCTTGGAGTGTCCGTGGGTGCAGCTTTACTGATCAGCGCCTTTGTAAGTATTCCGGCGCTGCTCTGTGTAGCTGATACGCCCAGGAGCGGAGAGGGAGGCTTTTTAAATGTATACAGGGCGGTGCTTGGCAACCGATGGAGTTATCATGAATGGAAGACGGTAGAGACCATGCTGGTAAACACTGCTCTGCCTTTTACCTGCATATTGTTTTTCCTGGTACATGGAAAGGGACTGGTTTCTGAGAAGATTAGAAAATATAAGAGCCGTATTTGTGTGGCCGGTCTTTTATTCCTCTCTGTGGCTGTTGCGGGAATTGAGGCATTGTGGCATGGTGGAAGCCGTGCCAGCTGGCCGCTGCGGTTTGTGTATATCATTTCTTTCGTATTGATTGATCTGGCGGTTGTACTCTATCAGGAAAACAAAGAGAGTGTAGAGGCGGCCGGAAATTGGCTGAAAGAAAAGATTTGGGCCGGCATTGGCGTGGCTGCCCTGCTTTTTTCCGGATGGCTGTTTTATGGAATATACCATGCCTACTGTGAGCAGTCCTCCTATGCATCATTGGGGGATGGCTTCCTCTGCATTCTTGTTGAGCTGATTTTTGCCGGGGTCTACTGGTGCCTGTTAAAGTCAAAAGCAAAGGGACTGATACTGGTATTATTATGTGTGGAGTTAACTTGTACTTCAGTTATAAGTTTTGCTCCTAACAAAGATAATGTAACAGTTTTTTCTGCTGAATACCTGAAGGCTGCGAATGATGTTGCCACGGAGATGGAGACTGAGATCAAAGATTTTGAAAGAATAAAAAATACAGATTATAAGGTGGATCATATAGAATATTCGCTGGTGCTTGGCGAAGAGGCGATTTCTAACTATTGGCATGTGATCAATCCATCTGTACAGCCCAAGTTTGCCGCACTTGGCTACTCCATCAACTGGACTCAGCTGCTGGATACGGGAGGAACAGTTTTTTCAGATACCCTGTTTAATATAAAGTATTTTTTGAGCCAGGATAATCTGCCAGAAGAATTATATGAGTTCAGTGAGGATATAGAAGCAAATGGTGACATCCTGCAGCTGTTTAAAAATAAGTTTGAACTTCCCTTTGCCATCAATACAGATACTCCTTCCCTTGTGCCTAAGACAGAGAAGTTTGAGACACAAAATGCCTTGTTTGCGGCTGTTACTGGAAGCCAGGAGAAACTGATCCAGGATGTATCCAGTCAGATCCAAAACAATTTCTGTGAGATGCAGATAGGAAATGAGAAAAAGATACTGTATTTTTATGGGACGAATACAGATGATCATCCAGTGGAGATCACGGTGAACGGAGTTCCGGTGCGTATTCCGGCGTCTTCTTCCATGGAGAACCGGAGTTACCCCGCAGATTTTGGAAATGGTTTCATATGTTTGGGAGTTTTTCAAAATGAGACTGTCCAGGTTCAGTTTAGCGGTGGAGTGAGTGCATCGGCTCTTCATCTGGGAATGCTGGATCATGCTGTCTTTGTAAACGGGATTGAGAAAGTGAAAAAGGAAAATCCCAAGATTGTGTCTCTGGAACAGGGCAGGTCTGGTGTGGACATTGAACTGGAGGGTGTGGCCAAATCTCATCTCTTTCTTCCTATTTCCTATGATGAGGGCTGGGAGTGTAAAGTAAATGGAGAAAAGGTGTCGGATATCCTGAATATGGATGGAATGATTTCTATACCTGTTGTCAAAGGTAAGAATGATATCAGACTGAGATATACTGCTCCAGGACAGAAAGTGGGAGCCGTGCTATCAATCTGCGCTTTGTTAGCGCTGGCGGCATTTGTCTTCGCCAGAAAAAAAGTGGTTATTCCTGAAAGGGCGCTGGATCTTGCCGGCTATGCTGCATATGGGATTTTTATCGGGGTGTTTATCATCTTTTTTGTCGCATTATTTGTGATCCCAACACTATTTTATCTCAGAGCTGTGTTTATCGCCACAGAGTAGATACGGTCCAGGCGGAGCTGCCTGGCTGTCTCTAAAAACAGCTGTGGATGGCAGAATATTTTATTTTCCCCCTGCATACAATGAATCAACGAGTATTCAGGGGGTAGTTTTTTGAAATCATATATCGAACAGCGCGCTATTGAGATCGGAAACTATATAGTGGAAAATGGCGCCACGGTGCGGCAGACTGCGAAAAAGTTCGGTGTGTCCAAAAGCACTGTACATAAAGATGTCACAGAGCGGATGATGCAGATCAATCCAGCGCTTGCTTCTCAGGCGAGAAAGATACTTGATATCAATAAGTCGGAACGGCACATCCGGGGAGGGATGGCGACAAAAGAAAAATACCATCAGCTACATGAACATCAAGCGAATACTGCAATCTGAAAGGATGCCAGGCAGATAGCTCAAATTCGCGCCATAAAGCTGTGTTGGCGTAAAAAGGAAGGTCTGTGAAGGGAGCGCCCTGCACAAGCCTTCTTTTTATGGGATAGCAGATTTCTGTTGGCAGATTACTGCTTTTGGGGAATAAAGGAATTGACTTCGTAATTTCCTTTCTTGTTTTTTGTCGAAAAAAGTGCTATGATAGAATTTGTCAAAATATAAATAAATTTAAAAAAATTATAAAGGAGGGGGATTTACTTGGGAAATTCAACCTTTAGAGGGGGAACACATCCATATGAGGGAAAAGAGCTCAGTATGGATCTTCCGATTAAAAGCATGCTGCCTAAGGACGAACTCGTTTTTCCAATGAGCCAGCATATCGGAGCCCCTGCAACACCTACGGTATCTGTTGGAGATACGGTGAAGATGGGACAGGTGATCGGTGAGGCAAGCGGATTTATCTCCGCCAATATCGTGAGTTCTGTATCCGGAAAAGTTACTAAGATCGAACCGAGACTGACTGTGTCCGGCGCAAAGACAACCTGTGTCGTCATTGAAAACGATGGCGAATATCAGGGGATCGATGGATTGGGAGAGGACAGGGATTATACTGCTCTTTCCAAAGAAGAGATCCGTCAGATCATCAAGGATGCCGGTATCGTCGGTATGGGAGGCGCTGGTTTCCCTACCAATGTCAAGGTGACACCGAAGAATGAGGATGAGATCGAATATGTGATCATCAATGGAGCAGAATGCGAACCGTATCTGACCTCTGACTACCGGCTGATGCTGGAAAAGCCAGAGCAGCTTATCACAGGACTTAAGGTGCTTCTGAGGCTGTTTGACCATGCAAAAGGAATCATTGCCGTTGAGGACAATAAGCCTGAAGCGATTGCCAAGCTGGAATATCTGACCCAGGATGATAACCAGATCACAGTAAAAACTCTGAAGACCAAATATCCACAGGGTGCAGAGCGTCAGGTGATCTATGTGGCCACAGGAAGAAAGATCTATTCCAAAATGCTTCCAGCGGATGCGGGATGTGTTGTAGATAACGTGCAGACCGTTCTGGCAGTTTATGACGCCGTTTGTAAATGTACGCCGTCTATGAGCCGTGTCATGACATTGACAGGAGATGCCATGGCAAAGCCCCAGAATTATGAAGTGAAGTTTGGAATGAGCCATGCTGAGCTTTTGGAAGAGGCTGGCGGACTGGTGGAAGCCGGAGCGGAAAAGATCATCTCAGGTGGTCCGATGATGGGTATGGCGATGTATGACATGAATGTCCCTATCACAAAGACCAGTTCTTCGATACTTGCCATGTCAAAGGATGAGGTGGCGGCATGCGAGCCGACCAACTGTATCCGGTGCGGACGCTGTGCCACAGTTTGTCCAAGTCATTTGGTGCCGCAGAAGATGGCAGAGGCGGCAGAGCGGTCAGATCTGGCTCTGTTTGAGAAGTTAAATGGTATGGAGTGTTATGAATGTGGAACCTGTACTTATGTGTGCCCGGCAAAGAGGAGACTCACTCAGGCATTTAAGCAGGCGAGACGGGCTGTCATGGATAATGCCCGTAAAAATAAATAGTCTGCGGAGAATGGAGGTAAAGAATGGATAAGTTATTAAATGTATCATCATCTCCTCATGTCCGTGATAAATCTTCAACTAAATCAATCATGAGAGATGTTGTGATTGCTCTTGTACCAGCGACGCTGGTAGGTGTTGCTAACTTTGGTGTGAGAGCGGTACTTGTAATATTGACAACGTGTGTAAGTGCAATACTTGCGGAATACATATGGCAGAGATGTATGAAGCAGCAGGTTACTACGGGTGATTTCAGTGCCCTGCTCACAGGACTGCTGCTGGCGCTGAACCTGCCAGCAACCCTGCCGCTCTGGATGTGTGTTCTGGGAGGTGTGTTTGCCATTATAATCGTTAAGCAGCTGTTTGGCGGTCTGGGTCAGAACTTTATGAACCCGGCGCTGGGGGCAAGATGTTTTCTGATGCTTTCTTTCAGCAGCGCCATGACAAACAGTTTTGCCATCCCCAAAGGAAATGCTGTCTGGGGTGGATATCAGGCGACACTGGATGCTGCTTCCAGCGCCACACCGCTGATGCAGGTAAAAGAAGCAGCTGGCGGCGCCGACGTAGCGGCAAGTCTCAAAGATATGTTTCTTGGAACTACATGGGGAACCATTGGTGAGACCTCTGTACTTGCCCTTTTGATCGGCGGTATTTATCTGATCGTAAAGAAGATTATCGACTGGAAAATCCCGGTGATCTACATTGGAACCTTTGTAGTATTTAACTTTATTTATGTCTGTGTGGCAAAAGAGGCTTACATGCCGGTATTCTATGAGGTATGTGGTGGTGGTCTCATGCTGGGTGCATTCTTTATGGCGACGGATTATGTGACCAGCCCGATCACGGATAAAGGAAAGATCATATATGCCATTCTTCTGGGACTTCTGACTGGATTGTTCCGTTTCTTCGGAGAGTCCGCAGAGGGTGTGTCATTTGCGATCATCATCGGTAACCTGTTTGTGCCGTTGATCGAGATGGTTACCATTCCAAAGGCATTTGGAAAGGAGGGCAAAGGAAATGAGTAGTGAAAAGAAAGAGCGTTCATTTGTGGTTGATGCCGTGATCCTTTGTTTAATTACCCTGATACTTGGCGGGATTCTTGCCGGTGTGTACATGGTGACAAAAAAACCCATCGAAAATGCTCAGGCGAAGACTGATAATGAAGCCTGTGAGGTCGTGTTAAAGGCGGTGGAAAAGGTGGCTGCCGGGATGGAGTTGAAGGTGGCTGATGATGCGGCGGACGCAGCAGAGAAAGCCAATAAATTTCTTCAGGAACACGTGATTGATAAATCTTCTGCAGAAGGCAAGGTAAATGAAGAATCTGCGGATTCTTATTCAAAACATGTTGTGGTATCCACGGTGAAAAAAATCCAGGCAGATGGTCAGGATGTAGGGCATGTTTATATCGCAGATGCGAAAAAAGGATATGGCGGAAGCATTTCCTTCGTAATGGGTGTCTGTGGCGGAGTGGTTACAGGAATCGAGATTACAAACCAGTCCGAGACAGCTGGTCTTGGTGCTAACTGTACCAGCGAAGAGTTTAAGTCTAAATTTAATTTTGAAAAGGGAATCAAGTATCCATCTTCGGATAGTCTGCCTATGTATTTTAAAGTGGGAACAACACCAAAGGATCCCCAGGGGCAGATTGAGGCGATGTCTGGTGCGACGGTAACCTCACGTGCCATCACCAACGCGGTAAAAGGAATTCTCTTATACGATAAGGAAGGGGGTGTTCAGGGATGAGTAAATACACAGAACGGCTTCAGAACGGAATTATCAAAGAAAACCCTACCTTTGTCATGATGCTTGGAATGTGTCCGACACTTGCTGTTACATCCAGTGCAGTAAACGCCATTGGTATGGGATTGTCTACAACTGTAGTGCTTATTCTTTCCAATATGATGATTTCGGCGCTTCGCAAAGTGATTCCGGACCGGGTTCGTATCCCGGCATTCATCGTAGTGATCGCGTCCTTTGTGACCATCGTGCAGCTGCTTTTGAAGGCATATCTGCCATTTTTGGACAGCGCCCTGGGTGTATACATTCCGCTGATCGTGGTAAACTGTATCATTCTTGGACGTGCGGAGGCTTATGCTTCTAAGAGTCCGGTAATGCTGTCTGCCTTGGACGGAGTGGGAATGGGTCTTGGATTTACCCTGGGTCTCACCTGCATCGGTATTTTCCGTGAGATTCTCGGAAGTGGTGCGATTTTCGGGTTTGAATTTATTCCGGATGATTTTCATATTGCAATGTTTGTTATGGCGCCGGGAGCATTTTTCGTACTTGCCGGGCTGACAGCCCTTCAGAACAAGCTGAAGATGCCATGCGCCACCAATACGCCGGAGGCAGAGGAGATCTCCTGTACCGGTAACTGTGCAGCCTGTGCAGGTCATGTGGAAACCTGCGGAAAAGCTCCTGAGGAGGCGGCTGCCAGCAGAGAGGAGGATGAAAAAGAATGAGTATATTTACAATTCTCTTTACCGCTGCTCTCGTAAACAACTTCGTGCTCAGCCAGTTTATGGGTATCTGCCCATTCCTCGGCGTCAGCAAGAAAGTGGAGACAGCGGCAGGAATGGGTGGTGCCGTACTTTTTGTAATCACCATCGCTTCCCTTTGTACCAGCCTGTTGTATAATTATCTTCTGGTACCTTTTGAGCTGGAATACCTGAATACCATTGTATTTATCCTCGTGATCGCAGCCCTGGTACAGTTTGTGGAGATGGTGTTGAAAAAGAAAATGCCAGCCCTTTACAAATCCCTGGGTGTATACCTTCCTCTGATCACTACGAACTGTGCTGTACTTGGTGTGGCGCTTCTCAGCGTACAGAACGAGTACAATGTGCTGGAGAGTGTGATCAACGGTATCGGCGCTTCCATTGGATTCCTGATCGCCATTGTTCTGATGGCAGGTATTCGTGAGAAACTTGAAAACAGTAATATTCCTGAGGTCTTCAAAGGCACACCGATCGTTCTGATTACCGCTGGTTTGATGGCGATTGCGTTCTGTGGCTTTGGCGGCGTCGGCTTTTGATAAAAGGAGGGCACTAATATGAATACGATCATAATATCAGTGGTACTCCTTGGAGTGCTTGGTATCGCTATCGGTCTTCTTCTGGGCGTGGCTGGAAAGTTTTTCTCAGTAGAAGTAGATGAGCGGGTAGAACAGGTAAGAGAATGCCTTCCAGGAAATAACTGCGGAGGCTGTGGATTTCCGGGGTGTGATGGTCTGGCAGAGGCCATCGTCGCTGGTACAGCGGAAGTAAACGGCTGTCCTGTAGGCGGAGCTCCGGTGGCAGAAAAGATTGGAACGATCCTCGGTGTAGAGGCGGGAAGTGCCGTAAAAATGGTGGCGAAGGTGCGCTGTGCCGGAACCTGTGAGCAGGCTTCCGTGAAATATAATTACATTGGCGCCCAGGACTGCCGTCAGGCGGTAATGGTACCAGGACGCGGTGACAAATCATGTACCTATGGCTGTCTTGGACTTGGCTCCTGTGTGGCAGCCTGTCAGTTCGGTGCACTCTCGATCCAGGATGGCATCGCTGTGGTAGATAAAGAAAAATGTGTGGCCTGCGGAAAATGTGTGGACACCTGTCCAAATTCTGTCATTTCCCTGGAGCCGTACGACACGAAATATCAGGTGCAGTGTAATTCCCACGATAAGGGTAAAGACGTGATGAGTGTGTGTAAATCTGGATGTATCGGCTGCGGACTCTGCGTGAAACAGTGTGAATTCGGTGCGGTTACACTGGAAAATAACCTGGCGGTCATTGATCCGGAGAAATGCCAGAACTGTGGCAAATGTGCGGAGAAATGTCCGAAGAAAATTATTATGTAAAGATATATATGGAATGTTATGGGGGAGTGTGACTCATCGCGAATCACACTCTTCCTGTTTTAGGGTTTTCATTTCCCGACAGCCCCATATTGTTTTGAATTCCAATATTAGTTAATAAGTGAATCAAAACTCATGAAAATGAAAAGGTTTTAAAGGAGGAGAAGTTTTATGATTAATTGGTTGCATCAGGAAGATGGATTTTGTGAGGGAAGTTTCAAAAGTCATGTTTTTCGTGATGAAGAAAACGGTAATGAGCTGAGAGTTGGTGTTAAAAGCGCTGCTTTGAAAGGATGTGCTGAAAGATGTGTTGAGGCATTTAATAATCTATCGGAGCCTGTGATTAATGAAATCTGTAAAGAAATCTTAAATTGTGCAAAAGGATGTGGTATGGATGAGGAATATGAATTGCCTGTTCCTGATAATGCTCTTGACATTTTAAATTACTGCTGGTTTACAACACTATATGTAAACATGTTAAGTGAGAATGATGAAATAGCCTATGTTGTTGAAGGTGAAGGGGACTGGGGTGATGTGGTTGGTTTTGCTGTAAAAGACAATAAGGTGATTTATGTTGGAGCGGATTATTTTGATTATATGAAAGAAGATTAACAGTCCCGTTTGTGCTGGATGAAGTAAAGGAACAAAAACTGGATAAATATGAGCAGGATCTGGAATATGAGCTTGTCTGGGAAGACTTGAAAAGGGCATATGAAATAAACATGGAACTTGGCCAAAAATACGAGACCACATTTATCATCCGGGAATCTTATATGCTTGAATACCTACTGCAGTAAAGGAAGTGAATAAAAATGAAAACTTACAAAATAGATACTTTTATTTCTCAAAGCAGAGGCAGTGGTGAACGATATACAACAAGATTTGGCGGACAACCAGATTGGATTGTCGCCCCCCAATGGCCGATTAGCCTTCCGTGGGATAATCGGCCATTAAAATTTATAGGGCAGATACGAATAAATGACTTTAATAGTGAATTGAAAGATTTGACTTTAGTATATATTTTTATGACACAGCCAGAAGATAAAACTGACCCGTTTTTTGACCCGGATATAATTTATCCTGATGCGGGTGAGAATGCGATTATTGTTCAACCTAATGGAAAAATCCCAGGATATATTCATACAGAGAATTTCTGTGTTGGTCCAACAGTAGATAGTGAAACTATATGGATACCTCAAACAACTGAAAGTGAAGAAATGGACACCACGGAATTTAAGCAATTAGATGTAGATAAATTTTGCGGTATCCCTGCCTTTTTTCAAAATAGTAAAGTTAAATCTGATGATATGCTATTATTACAGCTACATACAAATTGGTTGCCATTTTATATAAATGGTGGAGGTGAGCCTACAATGTTTACATTTCTCAATGGTAAGAATGATGGAGGCTTTATCCTGATTGAAGATATGTAACACTGACAACTTCCAGTTTATGGTATGATGAAAAGCTAGCTCGACGGTAATAGGTTTTGACAATCCCACCGCCCAGTCTGTAACCGTTCTATATCCTGTGCTCTGTGGGGGCGTGTTTCCGCTGTTCCTGCCACAAGATACTGTAAACGCTCTCTCGGATTTGTTCGTTTCTGTCAGCCGCTTCTTTCTATATGCGTAGGTAGTGGCTGCTCATAACGATAGCCCTTGAAAACCATTATCACAACTGTTATAATGATACCATGGCAAAAAAATGACGAGAAAACGATTGATAAACGAAAGGAAGTATAACAGATGAAAAAGAAGCTGACCGTGATATTTATATTATTTGTCATACTTGCACTTTTTGCGGCGGTGGGTATGATCGTGTTTAAGAAGTTTGCACCAAGTTTTACCCAGAGGCCGATGAGTGAGCAGTATAAGATCGGCAAAGAAGAGGCATTGCTTATTATAAATGGAAAGCCGGTAGAGGAGAGAGGAAAACTGGTCAGCGGCGTCGTTTATGTTCCAATGGAGACCGCTATCGGATATATGAATGAGCGGATTTACTGGGATGATAAAGAGGATGTTCTGTGCCTGGCGACTTCCGGGGGGCTGATCACGGTAAATATGGCGGACAGCCTTCGCTATACACTGGGAAAAGAGACGAAGGAAATGTCTTATCAGGTGTTATACCAGGACGGAGAAATTACTTATGTGGCGATGGAATTTGTGGCGCAGTATTCCAGGATCAACTATTCCTATATGCAGGAACCGAACCGGGTTCTGGTGCAGTCAGATTTTGAGAGCAATAATACATTTGCCGTACTGGCGGATGACATAAGGCTTCGGGTGGGACCAAATAAAAAGTACGATTACCTGCTGGAACTGAAAAAAGCCAAAGAGGTTCTGGTAGATACTTCAAGTAAGGCTGAAAATGGGTACCAGAAGATTTTTACATTGGAAGGCATCGCAGGATATGTTCCCGAAGAATATCTGACGGAAAAGATGGAGAAGGCGTGGACCACGGAGAAGCAGGAAGATATATTCCCTCAGATCAAGATGGACGAAACGATCTGCCTTGGATGGCATCAGATGACGGGTGTAGTGGGAAGTGCGGATTTTCAGCTCAAGACGTCGCAGGCTGCAAGCCTCAATGTAATTTCACCTACCTGGTTTGCGCTCATTGACAATAAGGGAAACATTTCTTCCCTTGCCAGCACGGATTATGTGTCGGCGGCCCACGCAAAAGGAATGAAAGTGTGGGGGCTGGTTAATGATTTTGATGAAAAGAAAAATAAAATTAATATAAAGAAGATACTTGGAAGAACATCGATCCGGACTAAATTGATCAACAATCTGGTGACCACAGCGCTGCGGTATAACCTGGATGGGATCAATGTGGATTTTGAGAAAATAACGGCAAAGACAGCTCCTGCATATCTGGAATTTTTAAGGGAGCTGGTGCTCGCCTGCCATGCCAACAACATTGTAGTGTCGGTGGATGATTACCTTCCTACAGAAAGTTCATCTTTCTATAACTGGGCAGAGCAGGGCAGAGTCGTGGATTATGTGATCTTTATGGCATACGATGAACATTATTCCGGAAGCACAGAGAGCGGTTCTGTTTCATCACTGCCTTTTGTAAAAAATGGTGTCGAGCTTGGGTTGAAATATATTCCGGCAGAGCGGGTTGTGGTAGCGCTTCCCTTCTATACAAGGCTGTGGAAAGAGACGAAGAAAGGCAAACTGGCCAGTCCACCCGCTGTCTATGGCATGAGCTCTGCAGAAAGCCTTCTTCAGTCCCATGGAGTGACTTCGGAATGGGATGAGGCTACCGGACAGTATTATGCAGAATATAAGGCAGATAATCATAAGTACCGGATATGGCTGGAGGAAGAGACTTCGCTGGAGAAAAAATTAGAAGTGGTCTTTGGTAACAAAGCGGCAGGAGCAGCCTTCTGGAAGCTCGGTTTTGAGCGTCCTGTTACATGGACGACCATCGCAAAATATATACAAAAACAGGAATAGACATTTTGTCCACTCCGTACATTGATAATAAAGATGTATGGAGTGGAATTTTTTATGAAAAGAGAACGAGGGACATGGAAAGTCTGGGCAGTGACGATCCTTTTGTTTGCGGTAGTCGTCCTCGCTACCATTCAGGTAAAGGACCAGGCGGTGCTGAATATAACAGGTAAAAATACCAAGGAGCTGGTTATGGTGGATCCCGGACATGGCGGTTTTGATCCCGGAAAAGTGGGAGTGGGGGGGACGCTGGAAAAGGATGTTAACCTGAGTATAGCGCTGAAATTGAAACAGGTGCTGGAAGATAGTGGGTACCAGGTTCTGCTCACCAGAGAAGAGGATCAGGCATTGTGCCATGAAAAGGCATCGGGGAAAAAGCTCTCAGATCTAAAGTCCAGGGTGAGCATGATCAATGAGAATAAACCCGCCCTGACTGTAAGCATTCATCAAAATAGTTATTCTGCTGGGACGAAAGGGGCGCAGGTGTTTTACTACAATAATTCAGAAGAAAGCCACGCTTTTGCAACAGTACTGCAGGAGACGGTGAAGGAAAAAATAGCAGATGGAAATCACCGGGTGGAGAAGGGAAACGACAGTTATTACATGTTAAAGAAGACGGAGGGGATATTTGCCATCATTGAGTGTGGCTTTCTCTCCAATCCTCAGGAGGAGCAGCTCTTAAAATCCGGGGATTATCAACAAAAAATGGCAAATGCCATTGCGGAAGGGATCGAAAATTTCTTGTATAACCAATGATCTTGTGGTAATATATTCTATATGGATTTTATGGATGAAGGCAGACAAAAGGCTATGAATACAAAATACATTATCTGGAGTCCGGACAGAGGGTATAAGCCCACTGAACTGGCGGAGGCAAAAAGGATCATAGATCAGGGGGGACTGGTGGCATTTCCCACGGAGACCGTGTATGGTCTGGGAGGGAATGGGCTTCAAAAGGAAGCCGCCCGAAGGATTTACGCAGCGAAGGGCCGCCCGTCGGATAATCCTCTGATCCTCCACATCAGCCGGTTTTCCCAATTACAAGGGATCACCAGATGGATTCCGGACACGGCAGTGAGGCTGGCAGAGGCTTTCTGGCCCGGGCCTCTGACGATGATATTTGAAAAGGCAGATTGTGTTCCCTATGAGATAACTGGCGGTCTGGGGACCGTAGCCGTTCGCATGCCAGAACATCCCGGAGCGCTGCAGTTTCTGGAGGCGGCAGCGGTGCCTGTGGCAGCCCCCAGCGCCAATACGTCAGGACGCCCCAGCCCTACCAGGGCGGAGCATGTGAGAGAAGATTTAGACGGAAAGATCGATATGATCATCGATGGCGGTGAAGTGGGGATCGGATTTGAATCCACCATCGTGGATCTGACCGGCGAAATTCCGGTGATTCTTCGTCCAGGATATATTACAAGACAGATGGTAGAAGAGGTGGCAGGAGAGGTATTGATGGATCCGGCTCTTCTCAGTGTGGAAGGAGACGTCGCGCCGAAGGCTCCTGGCATGAAATACAGACATTATGCACCAAAAGCACAGATGAAAGTGTTTTGTGGCGGACAGGAGGCAGTCGTTTCGGCGATCAAAGAGGCAGCAGGACGGCTGGTTCAAGAAGGAGTTCTTTCGGAAGAGATCGGCATACTTGCCACCGAAGAGACCGCAGCCCGGTACGATGTGGGTCAGGTTGTGACGTCAGGTTCCAGAAAGAGGGACGATGTGGGACGATATCTTTATGGGGTGCTCCGCAGATTTGACGAGCTTCACGTAAAGGTGATCTTATCAGAAAGTTTTTATGATTCTGCCAGGGAAGAAGCGGTGATGAACCGTTTGTTGAAAGCCGCTGGACAGCAGTTGGTCGAGGTAGAAGATGGAGATGGAGTCGGGGATGGATTATAAAAAAGTTATATTTGTAAGCAAGGAAAATGTGACATTAAGTCCGATGGCGGAGTGGATGTTCAAAAGTATCCTGATGGACAAGGATAAGGAGATCCTGTCCCGGGGACTTGTGGTTTTGTTTCCGGAGCCGCGGAACATGAAGGTGACGGATATTCTTATGAATCATGCGGTTCCCTGTGAGGAGCAGATTTCGACAGAATTTCAGCCGGAGGAAGTGACGGAAGACACCTTGATCATCACGATGAATTTTGTGGAAAAGGTGAAAGTGGTTGAGGATTTTGGCATTTCTGACAACGTGTATACCCTCCACGAGTTTGCTGGCGAAGAGGGAGAGGTTCTGCCGCCCCACGGAGGAGACGAATCGGTGTATGAGGCAAGTTATGTGGAGATAAAGGACTTGCTTTATAAGATAAAGAAAAAACTGGAGTGGGACTAGTGTACTCACTAGAACGAAAAATGCGAGACGCAATAAGGCAAAGGTGAACTGCGTTCACCCTGCGAATGGAGGATGAAAATGATAGCATTGGGAAGTGACCAGGCAGGTTACAATCTAAAACAGGAAATTATCAAGTATCTGGATGAAAAGGGCCTGGAGTATAAAGATTATGGGTCTTTCAGCGAAGATCCGGTGGATTATCCAGTGTATGGGAAAAAAGTGGCCCACGCGGTAGCAGACGGGGAATGTGAGAAGGGGATCCTGATCTGTGGCACTGGTATTGGCATCTCGATCGCTGCCAATAAGGTAAAAGGAATACGTGCCGCGCAGTGTCATGATTGTTTCAGCGCGGAAGCGACCAGATTACATAACGATGCAAATATTGTGGCGATGGGGGCAAGGGTTGTCGGTCCAGGGCTCGCGGTAAAGATCGTGGACACTTTCTTAAATACAGAATTTTCCGGTGCTGAGCGTCATGCGAGACGGATAGCCATGTTGGAAGACGAATAAAGGCTGTGCTGGAAGTTAAATAGCAGAAAAGAAATGGAGAAAAGAGTGAAAAATAAGTTAGGTTTTATTGGCTGCGGCAACATGGCACAGGCTATGATAAAGGGAATACTGGAGAAAAAGCTGTATGCAGCGGAAGACATCATAGTATCCCGAAGAAATCAGGAAGCACTCTCCAAACTGAAGGATCAGCTAGGTGTACATGTAACAGCAGATAATAAGAAGGTAGCGGGAGCGGCAGATGTTCTCGTTCTGGCAGTGAAACCCTTTCAATTTGAGGCAGTAATTCAGGAGATCCGGGATGAGATCAGAAAGGATGCCCTGATTATATCCATCGCTGCCGGACAGACGATGGAGAATATAGAGCGTCTTTTTGGCAAGAATATCAAATTAGTGAGAAGTATGCCTAATACTCCGGCGCTGGTGCTGGAAGGAGCAGCTGGCATATGTTTTAACGAAAATATAGCGATAGAAGATAAGAAAAAAACGATGGAAATATTCTCCAGCTTTGGCATCGCTCATGAAGTGTCCGAGACCATGATCGATACAGTGATCGGCGTGAGCGGAAGCTCTCCTGCGTATGTATTTATGTTTATTGAAGCTATGGCAGATGCGGCAGTGTCAGACGGCATGCCCCGGGCACAGGCCTATGAGCTGGCGGCACAGAGTGTGCTGGGGAGCGCTAAAATGGTTCTGGAGACCGGCAGGCATCCGGGAGAATTAAAAGACATGGTGTGCTCTCCAGGGGGTACGACTATAGAGGCTGTGAGAATTCTGGAAAAAGAAGGTCTCCGGAGCGCTGTGATCGAGGCGATGAAAGCCTGTGTAAAAAAGGCGAGGGAAATGTAGGGACCGCCGGAAGGATGGCAGAGGGCATATCTATGAAAAAAAGAGATAAAAAAAGTGAACACAAAGAGATCATTCGTGCGCTTGCTATGCTTACCCAGATCGGGCTGGCGATGATGACCTGTATGGGAATCAGTTTTGGTATCGGATATTATATCGACCGGCTGGCTGGCACCCGGTACTGGGTCATGATATTTCTGCTCATTGGGATTCTGGCTTCCATCCGGAGCTTATTTATCCTGACCGGCAGACTGAAGCCATCGGAAGAGAATGTGAAAAAAGATGCGGCGGCGGAGGTCACGGACACACCGAAGGAGGATTCGGATGAAGGAAGCAAAACAGACACTCTATAGGGTGATCGGCATCATATGGCTTCTGGCGGCTGTCGTTCTGGCAGCAGGGCTGGCGGTCTGGATCTTTCATCCCTTTTCTATACTGCCTTACGTGCTGGGCGAGGTGCTGGGAAGCGGGGTATCTACCCTTCTCATGCTGCATCGGTTTTCTACGCTGGATCTGGAACTGGATCTGGAACGCAAGAGTGCTGTAAACCACTCTAAAGTCATGGCGGCCCTCCGCTCGGTCGCCGCGCTGGCTGCACTGTTTGCCGGTTTCCGGTTTCCGTGGCTGTTTCATCCGGCAACTACTTTTGCGGGATTGTTTGCCACAAAGGCAGCAGCGTTATTATACCCTGTTATATTCAGGGAAAAAAGCATTTCCGACAGTTCACTGTCAGAGAATAAATATTAAGGCATTTAAAACTGCCTGGAAAGGAGAAAACATTGGGTGAAAATAAGGTAGATTTTTATATACATGGTTACCAGGAAGTCCATATCGGTGATTTTTCGTTTTGGATTACCACGACACATGTGTGCCTGGCGATTGTCATGGTGGTACTTATTATCTTTGCCATCGTGGCCAACCGTGTGATAAAAAAAGCGGATTACCGCAAAGCCCCCACCGGTTTCCTAAATGTGCTGGAGATGCTGGTGGAGACGCTGGATAAGCTGATCCTAGACAATATGGGAAGAAAGCTGGCGCCGGTATTTAGAAATTATGTCAGCGCGCTGTTTTTACTTATTCTTACCTGTAACTTGTCCGGTCTGTTCGGTCTCCGGCCGCCTACAGCGGATTACGGAGTAACGCTTCCGCTGGCACTGATCACCTTCTTTATGATTCAGTATCAGGGCTTTAAGTGGCAGAAGATGGGCAAGATCAAAGGATTGTTTGAACCATTCTTTCTGTTTTTGCCTGTGAATATCATCAGTGAATTTGCTACGCCGATTTCTATGTCCCTTCGTCTGTTTGCCAATATCTTATCGGGAACGATGATGATGGCGCTGATCTATGGACTGATGCAGAAGATTGCAATTATCTGGCCAGCGGCACTGCATGCATATCTGGATGTATTTTCCGGATGTCTTCAGGCATATGTATTTGCCATGCTGACGATGGTGTTTATTTCCAATGCAGCCGGAGATGCGGCTCAGGAATAGATCATCCGACAGCACAAGTATAGTTTTTACTGTAGTTTTATATTAATATTAAAATAAAATTTTAAGGAGGACTTTATTATGAATTTTTCAGGAGCAGATTTAATTAGCGCAGCTTCAGCGATTGGAGCAGGTTTGGCAGTTATCGCAGGTATCGGACCTGGAGTTGGTCAGGGTATCGCAGCGGGTTATGGCGCAAATGCAGTAGGACGTAATCCAGGCGCAAAAGGTGATATCATGTCTACCATGCTTCTTGGTCAGGCGGTAGCTGAGACTACTGGTCTTTATGGTCTGGCGGTTGCCATGATCCTGTTGTTTGCAAACCCATTGATTCATTGATATAACACAGATTTGTGTGCAAGAAAAGAATGATGCACAGCTATCTGTGCAGGAAAGGTGAGAAGACATGGGTGATAAAATATTTGGACTTGACTCCCAGTTATTAGTGGACACGGGAATTACGTTGATCGCCATGTTGGTTTTGTTTATCCTGCTTTCCTATCTGCTTTTCAATCCGGCGAGGAAGCTGATCCAGAAAAGAAAGGATTTTATCCAGGGGCAGCTCGAAGATGCGGCGAAGGCTCAGGCGGATGCCAAAGAGATGAAAATCCAGTATGACGAGAAGCTTTCCCAGGTGGATGCGGAGACAGCAGAACTTCTTGCTGATGCAAGGCGCAAGGCTCTTGACAAGGAAAAAGAGATTGTGGAAAAGGCATCGGAAGAGGCACACCAGATCAAGGTGCGTGCCGAGAAGGAAGTAGAGCTTGAGAAGAATAAAGTTCGTGACGAGATGAAACAGGAAATGGTTCAGGTTGCATCTGCCATGGCTGGTAAATTCGTGGAAGCATCCATGGACAAGGATAAACAGGCGCAGCTCATTGACGAGACATTGAAGGAAATGGGTGATGAGACATGGCAAAATTAGTTTCTAAGGTATACGGAGACGCTTTATTTTCGCTGGCGCTGGAGGAAGACCGCCTGGATGAAATCTGGGATGAGGTGAAAGGGCTTCACGCCGCTTTGGAAGAGAATAAAGAATTTATGGAAATTATGGCACATCCTGAAATGACGCAGGAAAAGAGCAGGGATCTGGTGGAGAGCGCCTTTCACGGCAAGCTGTCAGAGACCATGATGGGATTTCTTCAGATTCTTGTGAAGAAAGGACGTTTTGGGGAAATCCTGCCTGTGCTGGATCATTTTCAGAGTGAGGCAAAAGAATATAAAAAAATTGGGGTTGTCTATGTGACGACGCCCACGGAGCTGACCCAGGGCCAGAGGTCCGATGTGGAAGAGCGCCTGAGGGCGACTTCCGGATATGACAGCCTGGAGATGAGTTATATTGTGGAGCCGAAACTTTTGGGAGGCATCCGTATCCGCATTGGTGACAGGGTTGTGGACAACAGTATTCAGACGAAGTTAGAAGAGATGACCAGAAGCTTAGCGAAGGTCAGAGTCTGACTTCAAGGAAAGAAGGTGTTTGGTAAACATGAATTTAAGACCTGAAGAAATCAGTTCAGTGATCAAGGAAGAAATAAAAAAATATAGTACTGAGTTTGAAGTATCAGATGTGGGAACCGTAATTCAGGTAGCAGATGGAATTGCCCGTATTCATGGTCTGGAAAAGGCGATGCAGGGTGAACTTCTGGAATTTCCGAATGAGATCTACGGAATGGTGCTGAATCTGGAGGAAGATAACGTAGGAGCCGTTCTGTTGGGAGATACATCTAACATTAACGAGGGAGACACCGTAAAGACCACCGGACGCGTGGCGACGGTACCAGTTGGTGACGCCATGCTGGGACGTGTTGTCAACGCACTGGGACAGCCGATTGACGGCAAGGGACCAATTCACACGACAAAGGCCCGCCCGGTAGAGAGAGTGGCAAGTGGTGTTATTTCCCGTAAATCAGTGGATACACCACTGCAGACTGGTATCAAGGCCATCGATTCCATGGTACCCATCGGAAGAGGGCAGCGTGAGCTGATCATCGGTGACCGTCAGACAGGAAAGACAGCTATCGCAGTGGATACGATCCTGAACCAGAAGGACCAGGATGTTTTGTGTATCTATGTGGCGATCGGACAGAAAGCTTCTACGGTGGCAAATATAGTGAAGACATTGGAAGACAATGGAGCCATGGATTATACGACAGTTGTGGCATCTACTGCCAGTGAACTGGCTCCCCTCCAGTACATTGCCCCCTATGCGGGCTGTGCCATCGGTGAGGAGTGGATGGAAGCCGGAAAGGACGTGCTAATCGTTTATGACGATCTGACCAAACATGCAGCGGCTTATCGTACCCTTGCCCTGCTGCTCCGCCGTCCGCCGGGACGAGAGGCATATCCGGGAGATGTATTCTATCTGCATTCCAGACTGTTAGAGCGTGCGGCGAAGCTTTCGGATAAATTAGGCGGTGGTTCTCTTACTGCGCTGCCGATTATCGAGACACAGGCAGGCGACGTTTCCGCATATATTCCTACGAATGTAATCTCCATAACAGATGGTCAGATCTATCTGGAGACGGAGATGTTCAATTCAGGATTCCGTCCTGCGGTAAATCCAGGACTTAGTGTGTCGAGAGTAGGTGGTTCGGCGCAGATCAAGGCGATGAAAAAGATTGCCGGACCGATTCGTATCGAACTTGCCCAGTACCGCGAGCTGGCGGCGTTTTCCCAGTTTGGTTCGGATCTGGATGCAGATACAAAACAGAAGCTGGATCAGGGAGAACGTATCCGTGAGATTTTGAAACAGGGACAATATGCACCGCTTCCGGTATGGTATCAGGTTATCATCATTTATGCAGCTACGAAAAAATATCTGCTGGATATAGCAGTTGAAGATATTCTTAATTTTGAGAAGGGACTTTTCGAGTTTATGGATACGAAGTATCCGGAAGTTCCTGCAGCCATCCGTGATGAAAAAGAGATCAGTGATGATACCGAGAAGAAACTGATTCAGGCGATTGAAGAATACAAAAAGCAATGGGCTCATGATGCCTGAATGGAGGGTTGTATATGGCCTCAATGAGAGATATAAAAAGGCGTAGAGAAAGTATACAGAGCACTTCCCAGATCACGAAAGCCATGAAACTGGTGTCCACGGTGAAACTGCAGCATGCCAAGGGACGTGCCGAGGAGACAAAGCCCTATTTTGATAAAATGTATGAGACGGTTTCCGGTATGTTGTCCAGATCAGGCAATGTGGATCATCCTCTTTTGTCAGAACGGGAAAAGACTGGAAATAAAAAAAAGGGCGTAATCCTTATCAGCTCCAACCGGGGCCTGGCGGGCGGATACAATTCCAATATCGTTAAGCTGGTAACCCAAGGAGATTTTCCAGTGGAAGATACAATCGTATTTCCAGTGGGAAGAAAGGGAATGGAGTCGGTGCAGCGTCTTGGATATACCTGTCAGGGGGATTATTCTGAAGTTATGAATAATCCACTCTTCGGGGATGCTGTCTCCATCGGAAAAACGGTAGTGTCGGCGCTGGAGAGCGGTGAGATCGATGAGGTGTATCTTGCTTATACGGTATTTAAAAATACCGTAACCCATATTCCGACGCTTATCAAGCTGCTTCCATTTACCCAGGAAGATATTCAGAATATGGAGGAAGCTGCTGCGAAGCCGGAGGAGACTGACGCGGGTGACGGGGCAAAAAAACCCGAAGCTCTTATGAACTATGAGCCGGAGGAATCAGAGACTCTGGGCTACATTATCCCGATGTATATGAACAGCCTTATATTTGGTGCGCTGGTGGAAGCAGTGGCAAGTGAAAATGGTGCCAGAATGCAGGCGATGGACTCGGCTACCAGCAACGCTGAGGAGATGATCGACAAGCTTGGTCTGCTGTATAACCGGGCAAGACAGTCAGCGATCACCCAGGAATTGACAGAAATTGTTGCCGGAGCATCGGCAATCGAATAAAAATGTCCCGGCAGGGGACAAAAATGTGCAGGAAAATGCACAAGTAAAGAAGAAAGGAGTGAAGCTATCACTATGGCAGCAAATAAATCGGAAAAGAACGCTGGAGTGATCACTCAGATTATTGGTGCGGTACTTGACATCCGGTTTCAGGAAGGAGAGCTTCCAGAGATCTATGATGCGATAAATATTACGACAAAAGACGGTGAAAAGCTGGTGGTAGAGGTTTCACAGCATCTAGGTGACGATACGGTCCGCTGTATTGCCATGGGTCCTACCGACGGGCTGGTGAGAGGGATGGAAGCAATTGCTACAGGGGCACCCATCACAGTGCCGGTAGGAGAAGAGACTCTCGGAAGGATGTTCAATGTCCTGGGAGAACCCATCGATGAAAAGAAACCTCCGAAAGTAAAAGAGCACCATCCGATCCACAGAAAGGCACCAGCCTTTGAAGAGCAGTCCACACAGGCAGAGATGCTGGAGACAGGAATCAAGGTCGTAGACCTTCTCTGTCCTTATCAGAAAGGTGGTAAGATCGGTCTGTTCGGCGGAGCAGGGGTTGGAAAAACGGTGCTGATCCAGGAGCTGATCACAAATATTGCTACAGAACACGGAGGATATTCGGTGTTTACCGGAGTCGGCGAGCGTACCCGTGAGGGAAATGATCTTTACTATGAGATGATCGAATCTGGTGTTATAGATAAGACTACGATGGTATTTGGTCAGATGAATGAGCCGCCGGGAGCAAGAATGCGTGTTGGCCTCACCGGGCTTACCATGGCAGAATATTTCCGTGACAAAGCGGGAAAAGACGTGCTTCTCTTTATCGATAATATTTTCCGTTTCACCCAGGCAGGTTCAGAGGTGTCGGCGCTTCTGGGACGTATGCCCAGTGCGGTGGGATACCAGCCCACGCTCCAGACGGAGATGGGTGCTCTTCAGGAGCGTATTACATCCACTAAGAGCGGATCCATTACTTCGGTGCAGGCGGTTTATGTACCTGCGGACGATTTGACGGACCCGGCTCCGGCGACGACTTTCGCCCATCTGGATGCGACAACGGTGCTTGACCGTTCCATCTCTGAGCTGGGTATCTATCCGGCTGTGGATCCGCTGGGATCTACTTCCCGTATTCTCGATCCCCGGATCGTGGGAGAAGAGCATTATGAAGTGGCACGTGGTGTGCAGGAGATTCTGCAGCGTTACAAAGAACTGCAGGATATCATTGCGATCCTCGGTATGGATGAGCTGTCTGAGGATGAGAAGATGCTTGTAAACCGTGCCAGAAAGGTACAGCGTTTTCTTTCCCAGCCCTTCTTTGTGGCAGAGCAGTTTACCGGCCTGGAAGGTAAGTATGTTCCAATTTCAGAGACGATCCGTGGATTCAAGGAGATTCTGGAAGGCAAACATGATGATATTCCGGAAAGTGCATTTTTGAATGCCGGAACCATCGACGATGTCGTAGCACGTAAATAACATGCTGTGGCCAATGCTGGCATACCGCGGGACAAGATGCGGTAGCGCGTTGTGAAGTCGTGGAAAGAAAGGATTAAAATATGGCAGAGTTGAAAAAATTCCGTCTGGAAGTGATTTCACCGGAGAGGGTGTTTTACACCGGAGATGTGGAGATGGTGGAACTCACGACCATAGAAGGAGAGATCGGCGTCTATGCAGACCATATACCCTTGACCTCTATCGTTGCTCCTGGAGTTCTGACGATCACGGAATCATCAGGTGAGAAAGGAATAAAAGAGGCCGCTGTTCTGGAAGGGTTCCTTGAAATCCTGCCGGATAAGGTGACGATTCTTGCCCAGTCCTGTGAATGGCCGGATGAAATCGACATGAACCGGGCACTGGAGGCAAAGGCAAGGGCAGAGAGAAGAATCAAGAGCACAGATGCAAATATAAATATGACAAGAGCAGAACAGGCGCTTCGGAAGTCGCTGGTTCGGATCAACCTGGCTGAGCAGGCGCGGAAGCTATAATTTAAGTTAAGTAAAGTAATTTCAGATTTCTATGTGGTTAACTGCCCCAAAGAATATCTGAAATTACTTTTTTGTCTAAATAAGAAGGGGGAAACAGAAACATATGAAATCATTTATGATTGGAGAGATCGAAATCGGCGGATCTGCCAGACCGCTTGTGATACCAGAGATCGGAATCAACCACAATGGGAGCCTGGAGACAGCGAAAGAAATGGTGCTATCGGCACATCGCGCCGGAGCCAGGCTGATTAAGCACCAGACCCATATCGTCACAGATGAAATGGCAGGAGCAGCCAAAAAGGTGGTTCCTGGAAATGCAGATGTCTCGATCTACGAGGTGATGGCAGGCTGCGCCCTGGATGAGGAAGAAGAGCGGGAAATGATGCGCTATACTGAGGAGCTGGGAATGGTATTTCTAAGCACGCCATTTTCCCGGGCAGCGGCAGACCGGCTGGAAAAGATGGGTGTGAAAGCATATAAGATTGGTTCTGGAGAGATGAACAATTATCCGCTGCTGGAACATGTGGCAGCTTTTGGCAAGCCAATGATTGTCTCTACCGGCATGAATGATCTAAAAAGCATAGATAAAGCCATTGGTATCCTGGAAAAATATGGCGTAGATTATGCCCTTCTGCACACCACCAATCTGTATCCTACCACACCGGGGCAGGTCAGGTTAGGGGCAATGCAGCAGATGATGGAGGTATATCCCGATATACCAGTGGGGCTTTCCGACCATACATTAAACAATAATGCCTGTATTTCAGCGATGGCCCTTGGCGCGAAAGTGGTAGAGCGGCATTATACCGACCGGATGGACAGGCAGGGGCCGGATATCGTCTGCTCCATGGATGAGAGGGCGCTTCATGAGCTGCTGCAGGCGGCTGGGGAGGTACCCGCCATGCTGGGAGGCACGAAAAAGGCTTTGAAAGAAGAACAGGTTACGATCGACTTTGCCTTTGCTACTGCGGTCACCATTGCACCAGTAAAAGAGGGGGAAATATTTACCAGGGAAAATCTCTGGGTAAAGCGGCCGGGTACAGGAGAGATCCCGGCTGAAAAATATGAGTCGGTTCTGGGAAAAAAAGCGCGTATTAATATAGGCAGGGATGTACAATTGACCTGGGACATGTTAAAATAAGTTCTAAAGAACTTATTAGTAAGTTGCTTACGCAACTTGGTATGTGCAGAAAGCGTGCACAGTAATTATGTTAAAATAAGGATATACCATAAAAAACTGGCTTTCAGCAGGTGGTGGCACTTGACAAAAGGTACTATAATTAATATAATTCTAATATACATTAAGCGGTTAAAGTGAAGCGATGATACCAAAAGGGGGGATCTTATGACCAGACGGGAAATAGATTTAGAGATCCAAAAAAAGAATTATCAGAAGGAATTATTGTTGTGCCAAAAGGCCGGCGGTGATATCGATAGGTATCGCCGCCTTTCATTCGACGTACTGCAGCTGGAACAGATCCGAAGAGGACTGGAAAGCGGCGTAGATGTAGAAGTGTATCTTGATCCCCAGAAGAGCTGGTTAGAGATGGAGGAGACCCGCGTTTCCATGGAGACCGGTTTTGATATGGGCAAATACATTAACCAGGGGTTTGACTGGATGCAGTGCAATGAGATCCGGGCAGGTATTCAGGCGGGAGTAAGCGTTGCTAAATATCTGGATGTCAGTTATCTGGCAGCCCAGATGAGGGAGATCCGGAAGGGGCTGCAGCAGAAACTGGATGTTTCCCAGTATGCTTCTCCAAAATTTGACTGGTTTCAGATGAAGGAGATCCGGCTGGGGCTGGAGAAAAAGATGAATGTATCTGTTTTTGCCAAGCCTGAATATACATATACGACGATGCGTGCCATCCGGCTGGGACTGGCAGATGGGATCAATCTTTTACCTTTTATTGAAAAGGGCTATACAGGTAGTATTCTCAATGAGATCAGCCGGGGAATCCGTATGAATTATGATATCAGTGAATATCTCAAGCAGGGTTACGACGCGGAACAGCTCAGACAGATTAATAATGCCCATGAATTTGGTGTGAACCTGGTGCCATATCTGCGTAAGGGAATTCATGGTGTACAGCTGCAGGAGATCATAGCCGGCCTGAAAGAAGGACTGGATGTGTCCCGGTATGCAGATATACGGTTTAACTGGTTCCAGATGCGGGAGATCCGTTATGGACTGGAGCGGAAGGTGGATGTTTCTGTCTATGCCAGACCAGAATTTACGGCGAAGCAGATGGAGGTAATCCGGAAAGGACTTTTTGAGGGGCTGGATGTAGCCAAGTATGCGAAGATATATTTTGAGCCGGAACAGATGGAGGACATCCGGCATGAACTAGGTGAATCCAACAATGAGTTTTCCGAAGAAATCGAGCGGCTTCTCCAGGATTCATTAGAGGAAAAAGAGACACCGGTGAAACCGGTGGAAACAAAACAGGAAGAAACGACGGACGAAGACTATGTCCTTGACCCCTGTATTGTTGTGTCTGAAGATAAGATGTCGGTTACCATGGATTTCTCCCTGGTAACTGGTGAGATGCAGAAAATGCTGGATGCCCTTACGGTTCCGGCTTTAATCCGGCTGCTGAGGCATAATGAAGTCAGGCAGGGAGTACACAGCGACCGCATAAGGCAGATTGTAGAAAAAAAGCAGTTTACGATACCTGTCGTTGTGGCGGAGGGTAAAAACGCGGAAAATGGTGAGGATGGAAAATTCACGTATTATTTTAGAAAAGAATTAAACCGCAAACCAAGGGTGCTGCAGGATGGTTCCGTGGATTACAAGAGCATGGAACTGTTTGAAGTTGTAAAAAAGGATATGCTTCTTGCCGAGTACCAGCCTGCCACACCGGGTGTAAATGGATTTGATGTGACAGGAAGAATTATTGCACCCAAACAGGGAAAAGAGCTGCCGCCCTTAACAGGTGAAGGCTTTATGATGACAGAGGACAAAAAGCAGTATTATTCCCTGCTGGACGGCATTGTCGAGCTGGATACCCATAATCATAAGCTGATGATCCGGAACCTGTATACAGTGCCCGGGGATGTGGATGCTTCCGTTGGAAATATCGACTTTAACGGTGATATCAACATATTGGGAAATGTGCAGTCCGGATTTACCATCACGGCGACGGGAAGTGTGGTTATAGACGGACATTGTGAGGGCTGCGAGATCGTGGCAGGAAAAGATGTGATCATCCGCAAAGGATACCAGGGCAAAGGAATCGGAAAAATTGTTTCCGGAGGAGAGATCATGGGGAAATTTTTTGAGTCGGCGACCCTGGAAGCAGAAGGTGATGTAGAGGCGAGCTATCTTTTGAATTGTGATCTGAGGACCCAGGGCAAGCTCCTGGTGGAAGGACGCCGGGGTGTCATCATCGGAGGTTATACCTGTGCCAAGCAGGGGGTATCCTGTTTTGGGGTAGGTAATATCGCGGAGATCAAAACTGTTGTGGAAGTGGGCATAGATAAAGACGATATGATGGAATACCAGGAACTGGTGAAGATGATCGATAAAGTAGATGCCGAGCTCAAGACCTGTGAGGCGGCGCTGCAGAAACTTATGGAGAAGCCATCGCGGGATGAAAAGTCAACAGAGTTTCTGGCCCGGCTTACCAAGGCTGTCTATACACAAAAGAGGCAGAAGAAAGATCTTCTGCAGGAGCAGTCAGTGAAGATGGATAAGATGACCAAACAGAGAGGTGCCCGCGTCCGGGTGACAGGAAGAGCCTTTCCGGGAACTTTATTGTATCTGAATACCGCGCCGTTAGTGTTAAAAGAGGCGTTTTATAATGTGGATTTTGTGGCTCAGGATAATAAAGTGGATATGATATCACGATAAGGAGGTGTAATGGTATGCAGAAAGGAACAGGGTTATTGCTCGAATATCTCATTTCTATGATAGAGAGCAGGGATTTTTTTGCGGAACACCACTGCGAGAAAGTGAGAAAGTTTACAGAGATCATGCTGGTGAAGATCCGCCAGTTCTGTCCAGAATACAAATTATCTGTCAGGGATTGTGAGCATATTGCTTTTGCTGCCATGATGCACGATCTGGGTAAAATGACAATACCGGATCATATCCTTCATAAGCCTGGAAAGCTGACTTTTGAAGAAAAGCAGATCATGCGGAACCACACGAGAAAGGGACGGCAGATTTTTGAACATATTCGTCAGACCCTGAAGAAAGAAAATATGGAGTACGAATTATTCCGCTGTTGTGCAGAGGTGTGCATGTATCATCATGAGCGGTTTGACGGTGGCGGTTATCCCAAAGGACTGGCGAAGGATGAGATTCCCATATCTGCGCAGATCGTTGGTCTGGCGGATGCCTATGATTCACTGATCAGTGAGAGGATCTACAAGCCAGCATATGGCAGGGCGGAAGCATTTGAGATGATCATGAAGGGAGAATGCGGGATTTTTAATCCACGTCTCATGGAAATCTTTTCTCTGGTAAGAATGGACCTTGAAGATGTCCAGGATGAGATTGAGAGGATCTATAGTGTAGAAAATAAATCATGACAGCCCGGCGGCGGGGATTTGGACAATGTTTCAGATCCCCGTTGTTTTTCTAACCGGATGGTGTCATTTAGCCAACGCATTTTGACATGTTTATATGACATAAGGACATTCTTTATTTTTGCTTTTTTGATATCATATTGTTATGGAATACATAGAGGATATTGTATTTTATGGACGGAAATTTGGAATGGAGGTAGTGAGATGAAACGAACATTGCGACGTATTTTGACAGGTGTTCTTTCTGCCGCACTGGTTGTCCCAATGTGCAGTATGGGTACTTCAGGCAGTACAGTAGAGGCGGCAGAGGTGCTGCAGCCTGTCTATCAATGGAATTTTGAAAAAGTGGAAGGGGAGACGGTGGAAAATGCCGGAACGGCATCCCAGGGCAGTGCACTGCTGAAAGGATCGGCTAAGGTAGATCCTGCGGTGGTAGAGATGGCTGGAAAAAAATATTCCGCCGACACCAATCATGTTCTGAAGCTTTCCGGTGGAGCGAAAGGCAGTTCTTATGTGGAGCTTCCGAATAATCTATATGAGGGAATCAATGAAGAAACAGGGCTGACGTGGTCTTTCTGGATGAAACCGGAATCTGGCATATCCAGCTATTCCAGACTGTTTAGTTCTACAGACAGCCAGAAGAAAAATGAGTTTGCTTTCACGCCGCACTCCAGTGACAGCGTGTGGAATCTGATTTTTGATGACAATTCAAGTTATAAACATATTTTTAATTCTGAACCAGAAAAAAATGCCTGGAATCTTGTGACGATTACAATATCTGCGGATGAAGTAAAGTTTTATGTAAACGGAGCTCTTGCCGAGACCACCTGCGGCGGAGGCGATTCCCAGGTACTGAGCGACCGTCTGAGCTCGATCAGCAGCCTTGTGAACAATGCGCTGGGAACGACCTGCTCTACATGGAGCGATGGAGACTGCGCAATACAGTTAGATGATGTAAGCCTGTATGACAGGGCTTTGACTGCTGATCAAGTGAAAGCGGCTGCAGAAGGATATGGGATTGATGTGAGCCAGCAGAAACCTCCGGCAGAAGAGATCGTGCAGGATGACGGTTCTGCTGGAATGACAGAGATCAAGGAGCTGGAGACAGCTTCGGTAGATGGAAGCAATGTGGTACGGATCTGGACAGATTCTTCCCAGAAGTATTACTATTCTGCATACCGCAACGGAGAGGTTGTCATGAAATGCGCACCTCTGGGACTGGTCACAAAAAGGGTAGACCTGTCCAGCGGCCTTGAACTGGATAAAGATTCCATCCGGAAGACAAGGGGAAAAGAAGAGTATGACTGGCTTCAGGGAAGTTCCAGCCATGTTTCCAAGGAATATCAAGAGACAGCCTTTACCCTCACCCGGGAAAACAGTAAAATCACCATGATTTTCCGTATATTTGAGGACGGTATGGCATACCGCTACGAGGTAGACGGTGATACTGGCAGCAGCGATGAAGTGACGGAGATAACGGAAGAGACAAGTTCTTTTGTACTTCCGGATGCGGCCAATATATGGACCATGGGAGTCTCGGCAACTTATGAGGCAAGTACCTATACTCCGCGGAAAGTGTCCAGCATTAAGAGTGCGAACAGCAGCTATGGACCTCCGATCCTGGGAAAAGTACCGACGAATAACGGGGATTACTGGGTGCTTCTGGCAGAGGCAAACGTGTATAATGAAGAAGAGCCTTATTGTGCTTCCGGTTTCAAAACCAAGTCAGGAAGTACAGCGCTGCAGGTTAATTTCGGTCTGTACCTGGAGCAGGAGCAGGACGATTCCAAGAATGGGCAGACATATAAGGCTACCTATAAAGGCATCTCCAGTGTAGAGATGACCGATGTATTCCATACTCCGTGGCGTGTAGCTATTATGACGGATAATCTGGAGAATCTGGTAAACAGCTCTCTGATCTCAGATCTGAATCCGCCGGCAGAGGGAGATTTCAGCTGGGTAGAGCCAGGAACTTCTTCCTGGTCCTGGTGGTCAACTACCAGTGACGCCATTGATTATGATAACATGTATGACTATATTGATTATGCCCAGGAGACGGGGCAGAAGTATTGTCTTATCGATTTTGGGTGGGAGCTGTGGAAAGACTATGAGACTAAGATCAGGGATCTGGTTGCCTATGCAGAGCCCAAAGGCGTCAAGCTGCTTCTGTGGTATGGTGTGAATAAGTTTGACCAGCCTCATAAATTTGATCTGGATAATCCAGAGACCATTGAACAGGAATTTGCCTGGTGTGAAGAGCTGGGCGTCAAAGGTGTGAAAGTAGACTATATCAACAGTGACAGCCAGTTTGCCATGAAGGTAATGTATGATCTGGCATCTATCGCTGCCAAACATAAGCTGGTATTGAATTATCATGGATGTACCGATCCGAATGGGGAAAACCGGACATTTCCGAATATTTTATCCAGTGAAGCTGTTATGGGTTCTGAGTACTTTAAGTGGGGAGCCGGTTCACCAGTCCAGTCTCTCCTGATGCTGCCTTACGCGAGAAATGTCATTGGCTCCATGGAGTTTACACCAGTGGGAATGAGTGTAAAGAATGTGGCTGCCACCGATGGATTTATGCTGGGTATGACGGTTGTATATGAATCAGCGATGCAGACTCTGGCTCATTCTGCTTATGTCTATCCGGGATACGGCGGTTCTTCCCTGCTGGCTGGTCTGCCGAGCTCATGGGATGAGAGCAGGCTGCTGGCAGGCACTCCGGGAGAGTCTGTGATCCGGGCAAGAAGAAGCGGGGAAAACTGGTATGTAGGTGCTATGACCAATGATGCCGGTGACTTTAAGATCTCCTTAGACTTCCTGGATCAGGGTGAAACGTATTATGCATATATTTATACCGACAGAGAAGGAGGCGGTATCGATGTAGAAACCCGCCAGGTGACCTCTGATACCATGATGGATCTCAGCTTGATGAAAGCCGGAGGCTGCGCGATCAAATTTAGCAAAAATGACCCGATCGGTACAACGGTATACGATGGATATAAATATTATGAGGCAGAAGATGCACAGTTGGGAGATGGCACTTCCATTTCCCAGACAGATTATGTCTCTGGTAAGAAGTTTGTAAATAATGTAGGTGGAAACAGTAAGAAAACGGTAACCTTTGAGGTGGAGGCCCTGGAAGCAGGCGAACATGAATGCAGGCTCTTCTTAATATCCCCATCTGCAAAGACTTTGTATGTAAAGGTGAATGATGGAAAACCCATCGAGCTGAGCGGCATAGTTGCCGTGTCTGGCGATGGCAACGCTGTTTCTGCGAAGTCTATCAATGTTAACCTGGAGGCAGGTACCAATACCATCTGTCTGTATAATGAGAAGGCTGGGGCGCCGGGTATCGACCGGATCGCTATCTCCAAAGCAGACCTTTCCATGTCAGAGGTAACATTATCAAAAGAAGAATATGATTACAGTGGGGAGAGAAATACGCCGGCGGTAACCGTGGTAAGAAATGGTGTTACATTGACTGATGGAGAAGACTATCAGGTATTTTATTCCAACTGTAAACAGGCAGGTACTGCTACAGTGACAGTTGTGGGAATTGGTGAGTATGCCGGCAGGGTACAGAAAACGTATACCATTAAGAAGGCTCCGGAGCCGCCACAGGCGACATCGGCACCTCAGAATCCTTCTGGAAATGGTGCACAGGCAACTCCAGCACCATCTGTTCCGACCACTGCACCAAAAGCTGGTGTAAAGAAACCTGGAAAGGTTCAAGGGGTTACGGTAAAGAGCAAGAAGAAAAAGACGATGACGGTAAGTTTTAAGAAGCTGAAAAATATTTCATCTTATCAGATTTCTTATAGTATGAATAAGAAATGGAAAAAAGCGAAGACCATCGTTGTAAAGAAATCCCTGTCCAAAAAAGTGATCAAGAAGTTAAAATCAAAGAAACTGTACTATGTACGTGTGCGTGCGCTCCGCAAATCAGGTACGAAAAAAGTATATGGTGCATGGAGCAAAGTGAAAAAAGTTAAGATCAAATAAAAATTGTAATAATAGACGCTCCTGACTCGTTGCTGATTTACGGCTTTGTCAGGTGAAATAAAAAAGTACTATCAGTCATAGGAGAACCAGCACAGGCATATTGTAAAAATGGTTCACTGATTGATAGTACTTTTTCTTTGTGGGTTGACGTGCCGGAAAAGAGGTGATAGTATAGAGCTGATTGGCATGATTGGAATGATCTGTTGAGGTAGCTCGCCGGTGCCATTGAGCTGGCAGAGAGGAGGAGCCGTGCAATCATGGAAGAAGAGTGGCAGGATGGAGTCTGGTGGCTGAATTTTAGCCAATATGAAGATTTGCGCCTCTATGAGGTGGGGAGGCAGAGATGTCCCGCAGGATATGAATTTGGCCCTATTATCCGGGACAAATATATTCTGCACTATGTTTTTAATGGAGCAGGGACATTATATTTAGATCAAAAAGAGTTTGCAGTAAGGGAGCAGAGCCTGTTTTTAATGCCCCCGAATACGCTGGTCCGTTATCAGGCAGATGACACAAGACCCTGGCATTATATATGGATCCATATCCATGGATTCAAAGTGGTGGAACTGCTTCAGAAGGCAGGGCTGACAAGGAAGACTCCGGTGCTTTGGCTCTCGGAGGTTGGTGTGCAGCTGGGGGAGATTCTTCAGAAAATATGCGACTGCCATGAACAGGAGTATACCTGTATGGGAAAATTATATGATTTTTTCCAGCTTCTGATCGACCACTCTCCGGATAAGCCGGAGGAGGGAGAGCAGACAGAACCAGCCCTTCGATACGTTCAGTGGGTTATTGATTATATCAATCAAAAATATTCAGAACCGATCTGTGTACAGAGCATAGCCGATTTTTGTGGAATTGACAGATCTTATCTCAGCAAGGTGTTTAAATATGCTACAGGCTATACCATTCAGGAGTATTTGATCCAGTTCCGGATCAAGAAGGCAAAGCAGCTGCTTAGGGAGACCGCGATGCCAGTGCAGCACGTCTCCTATTCCGTCGGCTACAACGATCCATTTTCCTTTTCAAAGGTATTTAAAAAGCAGACGGGTATGTCCCCGTCGGTATGGAGAAATGCAGGGGGGAATAAAGTATGAAGTATGTTTCGATCAGAAAAGTTCTGGGCGGAAGATTTATTCACCGCTATGATATTACCTATGAGACAGAGGGGGGACAGGAAAAGATATACGAGATGATCAGCCGGAATCCGGAAGTGAAGAGGCTTGAGGATCTGCAGAAGAAAAAAGCAGATGCCGTGGTGCTGATCCTGCACGATGAGAGCGGGGAAAAGCTGCTTCTTAACCGTGAGTTCCGCCTGGCGCCTGGGGAATGGGTGTACAATTTTCCAGCGGGGCTGATCGAGCAGGGCGAGACGCCGGAGGAGAGCGCCGCCAGGGAGTTAAAGGAAGAGACGGGGCTTGATCTGGCAGGCATCAAGGAGATTCTGCCCATCAGTTACAGCGCGGTGGGATTTTCCAATGAGACCAATCTCTGTATCGTGGGCACAGCGGAGGGAAGGATCCAGAAGAGTGACTCGCCAGTGGAAGAGATCGAGGCCGGGTGGTATACGAAGAAAGAAGTCCGGTATCTCCTCCAAAATGAACTTTTTGCCGGAAGGACCCAGGCATACAGCTATTTGTGGAGCAGGGAATAAGGAGCGAAAATAGCTGGAAAATAATTTTAAATTATGATAAAATAACGAAAGAAAATCTCAGATAGGGAGGCAGAAAAAAATGAAGAATAAGAGTATTGGAATAATAACAATTATTTTAATTGCACAGATCATTGTGATGGCGATCGTGTATTATTTTGTGGATTTTTCTGTGACGGGATCAATGAAAGAAAATGCTGTGAAGATGATGGAAACCGTTTCTCAGGAACGATCACAGATTATCGAGAATTACATTGTTGATACGGAAAACTATCTGACGGCATACAGCCGTGCAGGAGAGATCAAAGCACTCTTGGAGAACCCTTCAGATGAGAATATTGTAAGGGAAGCACAGGCATATACAGAGCGCTTCAGCAAGGACAGGGAGTACCTGGAAGGCATCTATACCAGTGACTGGCAAACGAATGTGCTGGCACATACCAATCCTAAAGTGGTAGGTATAACCACAAGAAAGGGCGAGGCGCTGTCGGCGCTGCAGAAACTGCTGCTGGATTCGGAAAAAGTATATAATGCAGGAATCATAATATCACCTGCCAGCAAGACACAGATTATTTCCATCTACCGGGCATGCTATGATGAGAATAATAATCCTGTTGGACTGGTAGGAGGCGGTATTTTTACGGAAGGTCTTGTAAATATACTGGACAGTCTGCCAGCAGAGGGAATGAAGCAGCTGAATTATTACCTTGTAAATACAAAGACGGGGGAATATATTTTCCATACGGATAAAGAAAAAATAACAAAAGTAGCAGAAGAACAGTACATAAAGGATATATTAGATCAGATCAAAGATGGTGATAGTTCCGGATCACTGACCTTTGAGGAAGGAGATACGGAGTATCTGGCATCCTATCAGTTTATGGATGGAAGAGACTGGGCATTTGTTATTACAGACCCCTCAGCAGAAGTTTTTAGTTCCCTGGGAAGGATTCGGTTTATGCTGGTCCTTATCTGTATTGTTGGCGTGGCTATTCTGATGGCGTTTACATATAAAATTATTGACCGTTTGATAAAGTCACTGAAAGAAGTTGTGGAAACTCTGGGATTATGCAGTGGTTCCCTTAATACAAAAACCGATGATCTGAGTACACATGCCCAGAGTCTTGTGGGGTGTGTGACAGAAAACACTTCAATCATCGAGGAATTGACGGCGAGTCAGGTACATACAGATGATATCGTGGAAGATGTGCACGAGAAGGTTTTGGACATTAGTAAGTGGATGGAAAATACGATGGAACATCTGGGAATGAGTGTTAAATCCAGTGAGGGATTGATCCGCCGTTCCAGCGAGATGAATGAACAGGCGCATAATGCCTATGAAAACAGCCGCAAGACTTTTGAGGAAACAAAAGAGGTAGTCAGGGATGTCATGCAGAGACTGGAAGAAATTGCCAGAATCAACAAAATGACAGGAGAGATTGTGGACATTGCTTCCCAGACCAAACTGCTCTCATTAAATGCTTCCCTGGAGGCGGCAAGAGCCGGGGAGGCTGGAAAAGGGTTTGAAGTGGTGGCTGAGGAAATTGGTGAGCTGGCACAGACGACGACGGCGACGGCAGGTGATATCCAGAGCATATGTGATGATGCCAACACTAGTATTGAAGATGTTAAAAAATGTTTTGACACGATCATACAGTTTTTAGAGCAGAACGTTATGGGGCAGTTTGAGGTTTTTGCGGAAAACGCCCGTCAGTACAGTGTATCGGCAGATCAGATACGTCATGAAATCATGGACTTAAATCAATCGTCGGATGTGCTGAGCAATTCGCTTCAGCAGATCACCAGCAGCGTTACCTCTGTGAAGGAAGTTACCCGGGAAAATAGTACTGCTATCGGAATGATTGGACAGAAAAATGGTAATACTTCCCAAATAGCAGATAAAATTCAGCTGCAGTCAGAGGACAATAGAAAATTGATCCTGCAGCTGGAAAAATTGATTAAACGTTTTAAGTTTTTTACGTCCTAAAATTGGAGATGAATCATAATGATACAAATCAGAAAATTATTTCAGGCAACAGATATGACAGTAGGAAGACCATGGGAAAAGATTGTTGCATTTACGCTTCCTATGCTGATCGGGAACATCGCACAGCAGCTTTATAATACCGTGGACAGTATCGTCGTGGGCAAATACGTTGGGGACAACGCCCTGGCCGCTGTGGGAAGCGCCGGGCCGATCCTGAACCTTCTGCTTGTGCTGTTTATCGGGATTAGCATGGGAGCCAGCATTATGGTGGCTCAGTATTATGGAGCAAAGCAGAGAAAAGATCTCTCCTGTACTATAGGAAACTGTATTCTGCTGACGGCAGCAGCGGTGGCTGTTATTATGGTTCTGTCATTGATCATTGTGAAGCCGCTGCTGGTACTTTTAAAGACGCCGGAAAGTATCATTGGCTGGTGTACTTCGTATCTTATGATTATGTTTATCGGTATCGTAGGATGTGCTTACTACAACATTCTCAGTGGTGTCCTGAGAGGCTTGGGAGATTCTTTTTCAGCATTGTTGTATCTTCTGGTGTCTACCGTGCTGAATATTGCCCTTGATCTGCTTTTTGTGGCGAAGCTGGGGATGGGAGTCAGCGGCGTGGCACTGGCTACGGTGATCGCCCAGGCGGTATCGGCAGTCCTGTGCTTTTGGCGTCTGGCTAAGATGACGGAGATATTTGACCTGAAGCTCTGTTATATGAAGCTTCATAAAAAATACGCGAAAAATATCGTCCGTCTGGGACTTCCTTCTGGTCTGACCCAGGCAATCTTTTCCATGGCTATGATCATTGTGCAGTCTCTGACCAATAGTTTTGGCGAAATGTTTATTGCGGCGAATGTAATCGTTATGAGGGTGGATGGTTTTGCGATGCTGCCCAACTTTTCCTTTGGAACTGCCATGACTACATATGCCGGACAGAACGTGGGAGCGAGAAAACAGGATCGTGTGAGCCAGGGGGCGAAGCAGGGTACCTTGATCGCTGTGCTCACCACATCTGTTATCACAGGAGCCATTCTTATTTTCGGAAAGCAGCTTATGGGGATCTTTACTGATACTTCCGAGCTGGTGGATCTGAGCCGTCGTATGATGGGGATTATTGCGTTTGGATATATAGCGATGGCAGTGACCCAGAGCTTATCCGGGGTTATGCGGGGAGCTGGTGACACTATGACGCCGATGTGGATTTCTTTGTTCACTACAGTTGTAGTGCGTGTGCCTGTGGCATATGGCATCGCCTATCTGACCAGAAGTGCAGAACTTCCCAATGGAAGGCAGGAATGTATCTTTATTTCCCTGCTAAGTTCCTGGGTGATCGGCGCAGTGGTGACGGCAGTTTTTTACCGCATGGGAAAATGGAGAGAAAAGGCGCTGAGTTAGCGCTTTATGACAGAAGGGCAGTATTCGACTGCCCTTCTGTTTTTGAGAGGAGAAAATATGATTTTAAAAAATAAGACCTATTTGTATGTGACGGAATTTTTTGCAGGGATGTCTGTGATGGCAGTGGAGCTCGGAGCCAGCCGCCTGCTGGCTCCCTATTTTAGTTCTTCTCAGATCGTGTGGACGATCATCATCGGGACGATTATGATCGCCATGGCGCTGGGGAATATTTATGGAGGAAGGGCCGCCGACAAAAATCCCGATCCGGACAGGCTGTACCGGAGAATGGTTGTGGCAGCTGTGTGGATCGCATCCATTCCTGTGGTGGGCAAATATATCATACTGGGAATCTCTGCCCTGCTTATATTTTCCGTGAGCAGTAATTTTCTGATCTGGGCCGCCTTTGCCGCCTGTATGGTCATCTTTGTATTTCCTCTGTTTCTTTTGGGAACTGTAACTCCTTCCCTGGTAAAATATACCGTAGACAGTTTGGAGGACAGCGGAAAGACCGTAGGTATGCTGAATGCTTCCAATACTATAGGCAGCATCATCGGAACTTTTGTGCCCACCTTCGTGACGATTCCTGCCTTTGGAACCTCAGTGACATTTTTGGTCTTTGCGGGAATTCTTTTACTTCTGGCCCTGATTTATTTTGTGAGCAAAAGGAGAGGGAGCAGAGGTGTAATTGTGGGAGTGCTGCTGTTTGTTTTGTGCTGTGCTGGCAGTTCCTCCGGTGGTTTTGCCTTCTGGGAGAAGGGGCTGATCTATGAAGGAGAGTCCGTATACAATTATCTGCAGGTCAAAGAGGACAAAAATAATGTGATCCTCTCCACAAATGTGCTGTTTGGCGTGCAGTCGATGCTACGAAAAGATGCCAGTCTGTCGGGGATGTATTATGATTATATGATGGCGGCGCCGGTTATGGCAGGAGTGAATGAGAAAGAAGATCTGGATGTGCTGGTCCTTGGCATGGGGACGGGAACCTTTGCCCTCCAGTGTGAGAGATATTTTGACAATATTCATATCGAGGGTGTGGAAATCGATGAGAAAATCACAGAACTTGCGAAGCAGTACTTTCAGCAGCCAGAAGATATACCAGTGGCTACTTATGACGGCAGGGCGTATCTGAACGCTGTGGATAAAAAATATGATGTGATCCTGGTAGATGCTTTTCAGGATATTACCATTCCCTTCCAGATGTCCTCCTTTGAATTTTTTACCCTTGTACAAGCTCATTTGAAAGAGGGCGGGGTAATGGCGGTGAACCTGAATATGAAGGGAAGCGAGGAAGGGGATATCAACCAATATCTGTCGGATACCATCGGCAGCGTTTTTAAACATGTATATACGATAGATGTGCCTGGATGTACAAACCGTGCCTTATATGCCTTTAATTCCAGGGAGACCGTGGAGCGCTTCCGAAGAGGGATTGCTGCTGAGACCGACACAGATCTCACAGGACTTATGCAAAAAATACTTGACGGAATGCAGCCCTATGAAGCCGGAGATCTTGTGATGACAGATGATAAGGCGCCGGTAGAGCTCCTGGGGATGCGGGTCATCGACAGCCTGATCCAGGATGAGGTGGAGTATTACCGGGGGATCTATGAAAGAGAGGGTGTAGAGGGGCTGCTAAAAGGGCTTTGAGAACCATTCGGGGTTCAACTAATGGTTGATTGGATATCTACGGATGGTTGCTGTTCCTGTCAGGATCGGGAAGCTATAATGATAGTGGGAGTTGTGAAACAACGAAGCAATCCGAGGCATCATGATATTGTTATGTAGGAAAAGGAGGCAGAAATTATGAAGATTGGTGAAAAGATCAGGGAAGCCAGAAAAGTACAGAATCTGAGTCAGGAAGATCTTGCAGGGGAAATTGGCATCTCGGTTCAGGCAGTCAGTAAATGGGAGTGCGGCCAGTCCTGCCCGGATATTATGCATCTTCCACATATCGCAGATTATCTCGGGGTAAGTCTGGATGATCTGTTGCGGCAAGAGACAAGTGAATTTGTAAGGCCGCAGAGACTGGAGAAGATAGAGCTTCCAGATGATGGAAAGGTAAGGATTTTCCAATGTATTGGGAACCGTGTGATTACTCAGAACGAGCTTGAGGGAAAATCCCCAAAGGATATACCAGTAATACCTCTCGCCATTGAGACAAATCAAATGCCGAAAGGAAATCTCTGTATAGAAATCTGGGGATCGGCGCAGATCGAAGGATATATAAAAGGCGATGTATCGGCGGGAACTTCGGTCACCTGCGAAGGTGTCCAGGGAGATGTAAATGCGGGAGGTTCCGTTACCTGTGTCAATGTGACAGGAGATGTAAATACAAGAGGTTCTGTTACCTGTGCCAATGTGATAGGAGATGTAAATGCGGGAGGTTCTGTTACCTGTGCTGGTGTATAGTAAGTAAAATTTGGGTTTTCTACCTGGCAAACAATTGCAAGTGGGGTACTCCCCGCTTGTAATTGCCCAAAGTGCGATCTAGTAATGATTACTGATAATTCTAGAATTACTCAAAGAGCCTCCGACTTCATTCATCCTTTTGGCATCAGCGATTTTATATATTTCACGGCTGTATTCGTTTGAATAATAATGCCAGCAGCGACAGGTATACCCTGCCCAGTACATTACTTCCACGGAATAGGTTGTGTCAGCCTTTCTAAGTCCCTTTACTTCATCATTTAATTCCTCAAGAATATATATATTTTTGCCTTCGGATAATTACAAATTAAAGTAAGCGGCTGTTTTCGGTCAGTTCCCACGTAAAACCCTTTTCCAAAATCGCATTGTTCCCGGCTTATAGGTGCAATAGCGCCATGAATTCCCGACTTTGAAGCGTGATAAAGAGTTATCAATTCATTCCTACTGATAATATTCATTATCCCTCCCGCTCCTTTCCCCAGAAAAACAGGGCAATGGTGCCAGGACCGGTGTGGCTGCCGATGGTAGTGCCGATGTGGTTGATTTCTACCTTCCCTTTCAAATGGGGAAAGCGGGCTTCTACCAGGGCAGCTACCGTTTTTGCGTCTTCCAGACAGGCAGACTGGGAGATGTAACATTTTCCGTCATAGTCTGTTCCGTTATCTGCCAATTCTTCCATCTTATCCACAATGGCGCGGATGACTTTTTTCTTTGTCCGTATTTTATACCGGGGGATTAGCTGCCCCAGGTGGTTCATGTCCAGCAGGGGGCAGATATTCAGCAGGCCGCCGACAACGCCGGCGGTTTTAGAGATCCGGCCGCCCTTGATATAAAAGGTCAGGTCAGTGGAGAAAAACCAATGATTTACATTCAGGCGGTGGGAGACCGCCCAGTCATAAACTTCTTCCAGAGTTTTTCCCTCGTCCCGGAGATCTGCTAACCGATCCATCAAAAGACCATAGCCAGAAGATGCCCCCAGAGAATCCACGATCAATATTTTCCGTTCTGGATATTTTTCCGAAAGATTGCTGCTGGCGATATTCGCGGAGCCGATCACGCCAGAGATACCGGAGGAAAGGGTGACATGAAGAATATCAAGTCCCTCTTTTAAAAATGGCTCAAAATAAGCCTCAAACTCGTCTGCGTTAATTTGAGAAGTTTTTGTATCTGCACCTTCCAGCATGGACTGGTAAAATTTATCAAATGGTATGGATTTTCCAAGATCGTCGGGATATTCTTTTCCGTCCAGTTCAAAATGAAAACAAATATATGAAATCTCTCTTTCTCTAAAGTGTTCTTCGCTTAAATCTGCTGTGGAACAGCAGCTGATCACATAATTCCCCATAGCGCCCTCCAAAAAAATTTTAAAATTAAAATGATTGTAGCATTAATAAATGAAAATATCAATGGTTGCTTTTAACAGGACCAGGGTATATACTTTAGCTAAAAGGAATACGTTAGAGTATGGAGGATATGTCATATGAAAGTTTTATGTTTGAATGGAAGTCCGCGGGAACACAGCTGCACCTATACAGCACTGAGAGAAGTGGCGGATACACTGGAGAAAAGTGGAATAGAAACGGAGTTTGCCTGGGTGGGTAATAAGCCGGTGGCAGGATGCATCGCCTGTGGCAAATGTGCCGGAAAGGGACGCTGTATTTTCGATGACAAAGTGAATGAGATCCTGGAGCATTTGGATGAATACGATGGGATCCTGGTGGGATCTCCTGTGTACTATGCGGGACCCTCCGGACAGGTGCAGGCGTTTTTAGACCGTCTCTTTTACTGCGGCGGTGCCCGGATGAAGGGCAAAGTTGGTGCGGCAGTAGTATCCTGTCGTCGTGGGGGAGCCAGTGCAGCTTTCGACCGCCTGAACAAATATTTTACGATCTGCAGTATGAACGTTATCGGATCCCAGTATTGGAATCAGGTTCATGGCTCTTGTCCGGAGGACGTAAAAAAGGATGAAGAGGGCTTACAGACGATGCGGACGCTGGGAGAAAATATAGCGTGGGCTCTGAAAAACAGAAAAGCGGGTATAGAGGCGGGCATCGAAGCGCCAGAATATGAGCCCAAAATCCATACGAGTTTTATCCGCTAGTGAAACATGATTAAGATTTGAAAGGTCCGACGCAGGAGGATTCAGAATACAAATATGAAATATAATAACACTATACACGGTAGCTTCTGCAGCCGGAAAAACCGTTTTGTGGCAGAGGTAATGATCGAAGACAGGCAGGAAACAGTACATGTGAAAAATACGAGCCGGTGCCGGGAGCTGTTGCTGCCCGGCGCCGAAGTGGTGTTAGAACGAGTGGACAACCCCTCTCGCAAGACAAAGTACGACCTGATCAGTGTCTACAAGGAAAGTCTGGGCTGGGTAAATATTGACAGCCAGGCGCCCAATAAGATCGTTCGGGCATGGCTGGAAGAGCAGGATTATGATGTCGTGCGCCCGGAATATACCATCGGAGACTCCCGCATCGATTTTTATATGGAGAAGGGAGATCAAAAATATCTGATGGAAGTCAAGGGCTGTACACTGGAAATCGACGGCATCGGCTATTTCCCGGATGCCCCCACTGAGCGTGGAATCAAGCATCTGAGGGAGTTGAAAAAGGCGGCGCAGGAAGGATACCAGTGTTATGCGGCATTTGTGATCCAGATGGAGGGTATTACTGAGGTGCGTCCCAATATAGAAACCCACAAAGAGTTTGGAGAGGCATTGGAAGAGGCAGAAAATGCCGGAGTAAAAGTTTTGTATCTGGGATGTGCGGTGACGGAAGATACGCTGGAGATCGCGGGGGTTAGAGAGGCTGCTGATGGGAATATTCCTTGACTTTTTAGGTGTGTAAGGTTATACTGGAAAGTAATATAAGGATCAATACAATGAATATAAGGGTGTATTAATCCAGCAGATCAAAAGGTTAGCAAAAGAGCTTGGGCGGAGAGGATAATTCTGACTGTTTTGAGGAATAAATAGTTTATTGGATTTGGTCTTTGGAGGAAGATTAATGAGACGGAATGAGAGAAGCATCTCCTTCAATGTGGATGCATATACAGCCAGATTAATCGGAAGGGAGAATGTATCCAAATTAGAAGGGGCAGTTCTTGAGATCGTGAAAAATGCTTATGATGCAGATACAAAGGTGTTCTGCCTTTATTAAATTGCGTCAGAGAATTGTATCACTATGATTGATAATGGAAGTGGGATGGTAGAAGAAGTACTTCGGGACCATTGGATGACCATTGGCAATTCTCTTATATTATTATATTTACTCCAATATCATATTAAAAAAGTACATACAAGACGCATTTGAAAAAGGTGAGTGAGAGCAGCAATAAACATAAACCCAGCGGGGATTTCAACAAACATTCTTGAAATTCCCCGCTGGGTTCTTATTTTATCATAGCTTGGCAGGTTCAAATCCGAACCATCGGAGCTAAGTTCATTTCTACTTATTTATCCGTGATCTCACTGTGCAGTGTCTGCAGTGATTTCACTTCACTTCTTTCATGTGTCTTCACATAGTGGATACCGTCAGCGGTGGCTTTGGCAGCGGCAATGGTTGTCATATAAGGAATCTTTGCCTTGATGGCTGCCTTTCGCAGATAGCTGTCGTCATGTACGCTTTCCTTGCCCACCGGGGAGTTAATGATCAGCTGGATGTCTCCGTTGGTGATCATATCCAGAATGTTCGGACGTCCCTCGTAGAGCTTTTTCACCTTTTCCGCAGGAATGCCGGAGGAGGAGATCAGGTCATAGGTACTTCCTGTGGCGATGATCTTGAAACCATCCTCAGAGAGGCTTCTGGCTATCTCAGTCACTTCCGGACGGTCTTTGGCATTGACGGAGATCAGGACAGTTCCCTCTAGTGGAAGTTTGGACTGTACTGCTTCCTGGGCTTTGAAGAAAGCTTCGCCGTAGGAACGGGAAAGACCGAGAACTTCGCCTGTGGAGCGCATTTCCGGTCCGAGAACCGGATCCACTTCCTGGAACATATTAAATGGGAATGCGGCTTCCTTTACACCATAGTTCGGAATGTTCTGCTCTTTTAATTCTGGAACTGGTGAAGGACGTCCTGTCAGTTCTGCCGTGATGATCTCTGTAGCCAGAGGAACCATGCGGATGTTGCAGACCTTGGATACAAGAGGAACCGTACGGGAAGCTCTTGGATTTGCCTCCAGCACATAAACCTTTCCGTTCTCGATGGCATACTGCATATTCATAAGACCTTTGACATGCATTTCCTCAGCGATTTTTCTTGTATATTCCTTGATCGTCTCAACATTTTCCGGTGTGATGTGGACGGATGGGATAATGCAGGCAGAATCTCCAGAATGTACGCCAGCCAGTTCGATGTGTTCCATAACAGCAGGGACAAAGGCGTTTGTACCGTCGCTGATGGCGTCCGCCTCACACTCCAGGGCATGATTCAGGAAGCGGTCGATGAGGATCGGACGATCCGGTGTGACTCCAACCGCTGCTTTCATGTATCCTGTCATGCTCTCATTATCATATACGACTTCCATGCCCCGTCCGCCAAGTACATAGGAAGGACGGACCATAACCGGGTAACCGATCTTTTCTGCGATGGAGATCGCTTCATCTACAGTGGTCGCCATGCCGGACTCTGGCATCGGGATCTCCAGTTTATCCATCATGTCACGGAACAGGTCACGGTCTTCAGCCAGATCAATGACGGAAGGAGAGGTTCCGAGGATACGGACACCATTTTTCTCCAGCTCTGCCGCGAGGTTTAGAGGAGTCTGGCCGCCAAACTGAGCGATGACACCCAGTGGTTTCTCCTTCTTATAGATAGAAAGCACGTCTTCCAGTGTCAGAGGCTCAAAATACAGTTTATCAGAAGTGTCATAGTCTGTGGACACCGTTTCGGGATTACAGTTGACAATGATCGTCTCAAAACCGAGCTTTTTCAGTGCGATAGCCGCGTGGACACAACAGTAATCAAATTCGATACCCTGGCCGATCCGGTTTGGACCACCTCCCAGGATCATGATCTTCTGTTTGTCTGTGTTTACTGGATTTTTATCCGGTGCGTTGTAGGTAGAGT
>CAMXSH010000009.1 GCA_947246475.1 uncultured Roseburia sp. | reverse complement strand
GCTGTTTTCCAGTTGGGAAGGAAAAAGGAATTATACATTGCAGCGGTCCGGAAAGAGGATACAGAGGAAGTTTGTCAGTTTACAGAAAGATTTTTGGAGATTCCCTGCCGGAGACTGCCCAATTACCTGTGTGTGACATTGTCCCCCTCCAATGCGATCCTGCATACTTCAAGGCTGTACTCGATGTTCCGGGAGTACCAGAAGGGAGTCGTATATGAGGAAAACTTTTTGTTTTATGAGGAATGGGATAATTTGGCTTCCCAGGTGCTCTTTGCATGCGATGACGAATTACAGCTTTTGTGCAGAAGGCTTTATGGTCTGGATCTAAAGCAAGTGGTGTCATTAAGAACCTATTACGAAAGTATGAGTGTTACTGACTTGACGAAAAAGATCCGCAGCATCCCTGCATTTCATGGGATCTTAAGTCCTATGAAAAGGGAAGGAGAAGGCTGGATCCCGGATTTTAACTCCCGGTATTTCCGGGAAGATTTCTGTTATGGCCTTAAGGCAATTATGGATATTGCCGATGCCGCGGAAGTAGATACTCCTGCTCTGGACGAGCTTTGGAACTGGTATATTCGGTTACGGGAAAATAAAGAGACAGACATTTTCCCGTATTTTCAAATTCCGGTTACAGGGATGGATCAGTTGTATATGATCTATGCCCATGGACAATTTGGGAACGCTTAGAAGATATTTCCTTGTATTTCTATTATAATTATGATACCATATGAGATATTCTATGTATTATAATAAAATGTGGTTCAACGATGCTGTTGAACTGGACAAGGAGCTTGCGATGAAAAAAGTTACCATTGTTATGTATCATTATGTGCGCGATCTGGTCCACAGCAGATATCCGGAGATCCGTGGACTGGATCAGACCTTGTTTATCCAGCAGATGGATCATATCATGAAACGTTACAGGGTGATCACGATGGAGAGTCTGCTGGAGGCGTATTCCCAAGATGATTTTTCCGGGATTCCGGATAACGCCCTGCTTTTAACGTTTGATGATGGTTATATAGACCATTACACAGTGGTCTATCCTATTCTGAAAAAATATGGGGTACAGGGATCCTTTTTCCCCAATGCCATGGCGGTTAAGGAGCATAAGCTTCTGACGGTGAACCGGATTCATTTCATACTGGCGGAAGCAGAACGAAAGGGACAGATGAGTGAACTGGTGTCAGACTGTTTTCAGAGTATGAACAAGTATCGTATGGCAGGCGCTGATATCGAGGAGAATCAGAAGATTTATGACCGCATAGGAATCCCGAACCGATGGGATTCCGGTGAAGTTATTTTTGTAAAGAGATTATTGCAGAATGAACTGCCTGAAAAAATGCGTAATGAGATGGCGGAAGAGTTTTTTGCCAAGTATGTTGGAGTGCCGGAAGATATATTTGCCAGAGAATTGTATATGAATATGGACCAGATCCGTTGCATGAAGCAGGGAGGAATGTTTTTTGGCATTCATGGATACGATCATTACTGGATGGGGAAACTGCCAGTGGATCAGATGAAAAGAGACGTAGAAGAAGCGCTTACATATTTTGATGGGATCATTGACAGAGACCGCTGGGTGATGAATTATCCCTATGGAAATTACAGTGATGATGTCATTGAATATATCAGTCAGGCTGGGTGTAAACTGGGCTTGTCAGTAGAGGCGAGAGTGGTGGATGCCGGAAAGGACCATCCCTATACTCTGCCGAGACTGGATACCAACGATATTTTTCCAAAGGGAAATAAGGGGTAATTGAACTGGTTCAACGGCGATGCCAGGCGGATTTGATGCATTATGGAAATCCAGTGACCAGACAGAAATAATTTGCACGGTGATGGAAAAAGGTGTATAATATAGCCAATTATATTTAGGAGGAACCAAATATGCTGGACATTAAATTTTTACGGGAAAATCCGGACGTTGTGAAGGAAAATATTAAAAATAAATTTCAGGACAGAAAACTTCCGCTGGTGGATGAAGTGATCGCACTGGACAAAGAAAGCCGCGCTACGCAACAGGAGGCGGATGAGCTTCGTGCGAACCGTAAGAAGATTTCAAAAAATATAGGCGGACTGATGGCGCAGGGCAAGAAGGATGAGGCAGAGGCGCTGAAAGCAGAAGTGGCGAAGGGTGCAGAGAGACTTGCCGAGCTGGAAAAGAAGGAAAGTGAACTGGGAGAGAAGATCCGTGAGATTATGATGACCATACCCAATATTATCGATCCCAGCGTGCCTATCGGCAAAGACGACAGTGAGAATGTAGAGATTGAAAAATTTGGTGAGCCGGTGGTGCCGGATTATGAAATTCCATATCACACAGAGATCATGGAAAAATTTGAGGGTATTGATCTGGATGCGGCAAGAGATGTAGCCGGCAATGGATTTTATTATCTGATGGGAGATATGGCGAGGCTTCATTCGGCGGTGATCTCGTATGCCAGAGACTTTATGATCGACCGCGGATTTACCTATTGTGTGCCGCCCTTTATGATCCGGAGCAATGTAGCGACTGGGGTTATGAGTTTTGACGAGATGGATGCCATGATGTATAAGATCGAAGGAGAAGATCTGTATCTGATTGGAACCAGCGAGCATTCCATGATCGGAAAGTTTATCGATAAGATACTTCCGGAGGACAAGCTTCCCCAGACACTGACCAGTTATTCTCCTTGTTTTCGCAAAGAAAAAGGTGCCCATGGCATCGAGGAACGGGGGATATACCGCATTCATCAGTTTGAGAAGCAGGAAATGATCGTTGTCTGTAAGCCGGAGGAGAGTATGCACTGGTTTGAGAAGCTGTGGCAGAACACCGTAGATCTGTTCCGCTCTCTGGATATACCGGTGCGGACGCTGGAATGCTGTTCCGGCGACCTGGCAGATCTGAAGGTAAAATCCATCGATGTGGAAGCGTGGTCACCGAGACAGAAAAAATATTTTGAGGTGGGAAGCTGCTCCAATCTGGGGGATGCCCAGGCGAGACGTCTTAAGATACGAGTGGTTGGGGAAAAGGGAAAATATTTTGCCCATACATTAAACAATACGGTAGTGGCACCGCCGCGTATGCTGATCGCATTTTTGGAGAACAATCTCAATGCAGATGGTTCAGTGAATATTCCGAAGGCTTTACAGCCATATATGGGAGGAAAAGAAAAAATTGACGTCAAATAGATGACGGGAACGGTATAGTGGGGGAGATATTGAAGATCAGGGTGGCGTATGAGAAGGGTAAAAAAACAGGTGAAGGCACAGGAATCTGTGTGATGGAGGGAAGAGTGACAGATAGCGGTCTATTGGGAAAGCTTTTTGGCTTGAGGCGGGGCAGGCATGCGCCCGCCAATATTTCCCTGGTCATTATGAGCAGAGCCCGCTGGCAGAACCGGGAAACGATACAATTGCAAGACCGCCTTTTGAAAGATTTTGCCCGTTGGTTTTCCCATGAGCTGCCGGAGTGCCTTCCCTTTATTTATAGCAGAAGACGAGCCAGGTGGAAAAAGTTTCCAGAACCGGCAAAGCCATCGGTCGTCTCGCTGCTGACGGGGTGTTGGCAGGATATTTTGGAGGGAGTCCTGGGAGATATAACAGGTTCTGGTAAGCTGCCGATGGATTTTGCCATCCTTTTGTTCTGGGAAGATTATTATCTCTTTTGCGGCAGCGGCAGCATACATATTCTGGAGTGTAATGGCTCTGAGGGAGCGAGCCCGTGGATCACCTGCGAGGAGCGGTGTGAATTTGCCAAGGCGCTGGGTGAGACGGGAGAAATCTTTTTTAAAGTTCGTAATGTGAGAGAACATTGTCTATTTATTCTAAGTCCGGAACCCATCGATCCGGAGATTTCAAAAATATGTACAAAGTGGAAAATAAAAAAAGGGTTTCAAAAAGTAATGAACCAGCGGTATTTATGGGGAGGGAAAATATGGATAAATATATCCTGATCAAGAAGCTGGGAGAAGGGGGAACCTCTAGTGTCTATCTGGGAGCGGACAGGGTGACAGGCAAGCGGGTTGCCATAAAGAAATATTCTGACGGAAGGGAGACTTCCAGTATGGAAAATGAGAGATGCCTGCTGGAGAGTCTGGATCATCCAGCGGTCCCCAAAGTCAGGGAGGTATTGTGCCATAAGGAATGTGTGTATCTGGTCATGGAGTATGTACCAGGAAAGACGATGAAGGACTGGATTACATACAGTGGCAGGATTCTGGAAGAGCGCGCCATCCGCTGGGGGGGGGAACTGTGTGACATTTTGTCCTTTCTGCACGGGAGTGGCAGCCGGATCTTATTCAGGGATCTGAAGCCTGGAAATATTATGATATCCCCAGTGAGCGAGATCCGTCTTATTGATTTCGGGGCTGCTGTCCGAATGAAGACAGGAGAGCATGGTACACTGCGGGTAATACCGAGGGAGCCACTGGGGACACCCGGATATGCCGCGCCGGAGCAGTTTGTGAAGCAGGGACAGCTGGCGCCGACAGCAGATATTTATGCATTTGGGGCAACTCTGTATCATGGTCTGAGTGGCTGCCTTTTCGATCCGTCTTCCGGTCTGGGCTCTCTCAGGAAGCGGAACCAGAATGTATCCAAAGGGATGGAATATATCATAATGAAGTGTCTGGCGAGAGAACCAGAGAGAAGATACCAAAGGGTGGAACAGATAAAAAGAGACCTGGAGGATACAGCCTCCTGCTATAAAAAGAACAAAAAGAAGCTGTATCTTCTCCGGTCTGGTCTGGGTTGGTGTACAGTACACTAATTTCCTTTGCTGCTGAGTGGGTTGGAAGCATGCTCCCAGAAGAGGTTGTTGTCCGGAGCCGGCAGATCCTCTTCGTTATAGAGGGATTTCTGACGGATCTGAGCGGCTCTCTGCTCTGAGATCCCATCTTTTGTGTTCTTGTTTTCTGCCTGGTTAATGTTTGTTTCGTTGTTTTTCTTATTATCCATGTTGGTCATTCCTTTCCATTTTTGGATAGTATCCGCAATTTCAGCCATAGTATTCACAGAATGCGGGAAGTATGCTAAAATAAGACAGAAAAAGATGGAAGGGGCATAATTTATGAGAAAATATGATACGGTGGTTTTTGACCTGGACGGAACACTTTTGAATACATTGGAAGATCTTTGTGACTGTGTAAATGTTATTATGGAACGGTTTGGATGGCAGGCCCATACCTTGGAACAGATCCGGAATTTTGTGGGAAATGGCATTGGTAAGCTGATGGAGCGCTCAGTTCCTGAGGGCAGGGATAACCCCCGGTTTGAGGAAGCTTTTGAGGCATTTCGGGAATATTATACCGGGCACTGCCGGATTAAGACGAGACCCTATGACGGTGTATTGGAGTTAATGAGAACCTTAAAAGAGAATGGTTTTCATATAGCAATCGTTTCTAATAAAAATGATGCCGCGGTAAAGGAATTGAATGGTATTTATTTTTCCAGGTTTACAGAGTCTGCCATCGGCGACAGGGAGGGGCAGCAAAGGAAACCTGCCCCGGACTCAGTATATGCGGCGCTGGAGGAGATGGGGTGCAGCAGGGAACGGGCGGTTTACATCGGGGATTCAGAAGTAGATTACCAGACCGCTGTAAACAGCGGCCTGGCATGTATTCTGGTGAGCTGGGGATTTCGGGAGCGAAAGCTGCTGGAAAGTTTTGATAAGGCAGTGGTAGTGGATGAATGCCAGGAGATCGAGAACATATTATTATGATCTGTCCGTCTCGCAATTTTTTAATATCTTGTATAAACCCGGAAACCACTGGAAGCAAGGGAAGAGGCTGTTATTTTGCGGTCCCAGTGAACGGAAGAATTGTAATTTCCCTCTACTACGGTGATATGGCCGGAAGATTTTGTGAGCACGATCACAGAGTGGCTGTTTCCAATCCGGATGTTATCCCCCACGCGGATCCGGTCAAATGAGGAATGGGTCTGATAACTTTTCTCTGTTCCAAATACCGTATCACTGAGCTTTGCGGCAAAGCCGTAACAGCCGTAGCCGTTGCCAAAACGGGGGGAGTAATAGTAATAACTATTGTTAAGAGGCATTCCCTCCGGATAGGTACTGCGCAGTGAATTTAGTACGGAATAAGCGCTTGCTTCCGTCACTGAACCTGTCGGAGTGTCTGGTTTTGGATTCGTTGTAGGTTTCGGAACATTAGTAGGTTTTGGAAATATCGTTGGCTTTGGCACCTGGGTGACAGTTGGTTTTTGGGCAGGTGGTTTTGGGGTTGCAGTAACAGACGGCGGTGTTGCCGTAGGTCTTGAAACAGGTTTCTTTTTGTTTTTTACGGTCACTCTGCAGACAAGTTTTTTATTCGTTACTGTTGCTGTCACTTTCACCGTTCCGGTTTTTCTGGCGGTGATTTTTCCCCGTCTGTTGACGGTGGCAGTTTTCTTATCGGAGGATTTCCACTTTACTTTTTTGGAGCTGCGGCCCCGGATTTTTAGCGTGAAACTTTTTCCCGGGCGAAGCGTCAGTTTTTTCCGGTTCAGTCTCAGGGAAGCTGCCTCTGAGTCTGTCGGTGCGGCAAGAAGGGTTAGCAGTGAAAGGGAGAGAACTCCCGTTAAAAGTTTTGTATTTGTTGAATATCTCATGTATACTCATTCCTTTCATATCTCGTGTTATATGTTACAACCTTTGGGTTGTGGATGTAAGTATAGCATAAAATATTACAAAAGTGTTACAAATTTATTAATTACATAAAATTACCAGGAAAATTGGAATATCTTCCGGTCCTTGCGAATCAGGGTGACCTGTGATATGATGTTTTCAGTACACAGAAATGAGGAATAAAATGAAACAGAGATTTATAGATCTTGCAAATATCTGTTACCAGCGGGGGCATTATACTTTTACCCATTTTTTGACGCCGGCGCAGATCGATGAATTTTTTCAGATAAAGAGCCAGCTGTCTTTTGTGGGTTACGCCCTGGAGGGAGGAAGCGAGATGGCAGAGCGCCAGATGCTTCGTTTTGGGGATGAAGGAATGTTTGGATATGTGGAAGAATTTCCAATCTGCTGTATCCACTGTCAGCCTCTTACACCCAGATTTGCAGAGAAGCCGGGGCATAGGGATGTGCTGGGGGCACTTATGAACCTGGGGATCGAGAGGGATGTGATCGGTGATATCTGGATCCGGGACAAAGAGTGCTATTTTTTCTGCTTGGCGGGGATGAAAGAATTTATCTGTGACTCCTTGATCAAGATCCGGCATACGAATGTGCGATGCCAGGGGATTGAGAAACTGCCGGAAGAATTTGAGCCGGTACTGGAAGCAGAAGAGCACATACTTCCGTCGGAACGATGTGATGCCTTGATTGCCAAAGTGTATCATCTGTCACGTGGTAAATGTATTCCGTTATTTCAGGAAAAAAAAGTATTTGTCAACAGCAGGCAGTATGAAAATAACAGCGGAGCTCTGAAACCAGGAGATGTGGTGAGTGTCCGGGGCTTTGGTAAATTTATTTACCAGGGAGTAGTAAGAGAGACGAAAAAAGGACGTATCACGGTAAAGATAGAAAAATATATATGAAAGCAGGGACAGAATGGACAAGAGAGAGAGGATACGCCGGGGAATCATGCTGGGGTTAGCTGGATTGATGGCATTGATCCTTGTATTTGGAAAAAATGAAAAAGAAGAAAAAGAGGAGACTACAAAGGTAGAAAATCACACGCCAGCGCCAGCGGGTACTGGAACAGCAGTGATCTCTGCGCCACAGCCCACTCCGAATCCGGAAAAAAATATTTATTCCTATCTTCAGGGACCAAAATCCTGGAAGGAAAGGAGACCATGGTCTGGCAAATGGGGGAAGGAGATTCATGATGGGGCATCTTTTGGCAGTTTTGGCTGTGGTTTCTGCTGTATGGCCAATATTTATTCTACAATAACAGAATACAAATGCACACCTCTGGATATCTATGAGAGAGCTAAGAAGGTCAGTTTTTATGGTGGCGGCGGTGCTATTTCCTGGAAGCTTATGAGGAAGACCATGGCGGATATTGGCTTTTATGTGGAACTGGGAGAGAAGCCTCCCACTTATAGGGAATTTGCGGATAAGATGAAACAGACCCAGGCGATGCTTGTTCTGGTATCCAGTTATAATGATGAATCCTACTGGAAAGATACGCCGGGACACTATGTAACCCTTTTTATGTATGATGAGGGAAAGCAGGATGTATTTCTGACGGATTCTGGCGATCCAGAGCATAACCGGCACCGGGTTCCACTGAAAACGATTTATAAGGCATTGAAGACCAGCAGTGATTTTCAGTACATGTCAATTCTTTCTTACGATGAAAACAAAGATAACTGGAAACACGGATCCACGGAGGGAAACTGGATCCCTCCAGAGGGAATGGAATAAAGCATACAGGCTTTGGAATGGAGGAAAAGGATGAGATTTGTGATACAACGGGTAAAACATGCCTCAGTAACGATTGAAGGTGAAGTGCGGGGCGAGATTGGAAGGGGGCTGCTGGTGCTGGTCGGGATCGGGCAGGAAGATAATGAAAACACTGCCGATAAAATGGTTCAGAAGCTGGTGAACATGAGAATCTTTGAGGATCTGGATGGCAGGACTAATCTGGGATTGAAAGATGTGGAAGGAGAACTTCTGCTGATCTCCCAATTTACCCTGTATGCAGACTGCCGGAAGGGCAACCGTCCCTCATTTACGGCAGCAGGTGCGCCGGATTTGGCAGAACAGCTCTATGAATATATAAAGGGACGGTGTGCGGAGCAGATTCCCGCTGTGAGATGCGGGGAGTTTGGTGCGGATATGAAGGTGGAGCTGTTAAACGACGGCCCCTTTACTGTAATTCTTGATAGCGCAGATCTTGGCTGTTGATGGTGGCGGATGTTCTGGCAGGTCTTGAAATAATTGTATATATGTGTTAAAATAATTATATAGTCGTGCTGACATGCAAAGGGATTCCTGAGTGGGAAGGCGGCAGTGTATAAAAGAATATTATGTTGGAGGATTCTGATACGGGTCCGTGGCGGGCCGCAGGACGTAAACAAGTTTCGTAGCATGGATTCCTTCTGTTATTTTTATTTATATACTGTTATCAGAATATCCTGGCGGGCTGCCGGGATTTTTTATTTGAATAGGGAAGGAGTGTGGCGTATATGCAAAAAAGACTTGCTGTCATTGGCATTATTGTAGAAGAGGCGGAATCGGCGGAGGCTGTAAATGATATCCTGCATTCATATCGTGAGTATATCGTAGGAAGGATGGGCATTCCTTATCGTGAGCGGGATATGTCGGTGATCAGTGTGATCGTGGATGGCCCGAACGATGTGATCAGTTCCATGTCAGGAAAACTTGGCATGGTGCATGGTGTGACCAGTAAGGCGGTTTACGCCACAAAGTAGTTGAATGGAAACTGCCCTTGATCTGCAGGAATTAATATAAGAAGAAAGGAAGACGAGAAGATATGTATGATCCAAAATCAGGCATAGCGACAGAATTTATTGACGATGCGGAGATCCGTAAGTCGCTGGATTTTGCCGAAAAAAATAAAGGAAATAAGGAACTGATCGATTCAATATTAAAAAAGGCATGGGAGATGAAGGGAATTTCCCATCAGGAAGCCGCAGTTTTGTTGGAATGTGAGTTAGAAGAGGAAAATCTGGAGATTCAGAAGCTGGCAAAAGAGATTAAAAGGAGATTTTATGGAAACCGGATCGTGATGTTTGCTCCCCTGTATCTTTCCAATTATTGTGTGAACGGCTGTACATACTGTCCGTATCACCATTGTAACGAACATATCCGGAGGAAAAAACTGAGTCAGGAGGAGATCCGTCAGGAAGTGATCGCCCTTCAGGATATGGGGCATAAACGGCTTGCCATAGAATCCGGAGAGGATCCGGTGAACAATCCCATTGAATATATTCTGGAGAGTATTGAAACCATTTATGGCATCAAGCATAAAAATGGAGCGATCCGCCGGGTAAACGTCAATATTGCTGCTACAACTGTAGAAAACTATCGGAAGCTTCATGATGCTGGCATTGGAACCTATATCCTGTTTCAGGAGACCTATAATAAGGAGAGTTATGAGCAGCTGCATCCCACAGGACCAAAGCATGATTATGCCTATCACACCGAGGCGATGGACCGGGCGATGGAAGGCGGTATCGATGATGTGGGGCTGGGAGTTCTGTTCGGTCTGAACATGTACCGCTATGAGCTGGTGGGAATTATCATGCACGCAGAACATCTGGAGGCAAAATTCGGCGTCGGTCCCCATACCATCAGCGTGCCAAGGATCTGTCCCGCGGATGATATTGATCCAGAGAGTTTTTCCAACGCCATTTCTGACGAGATATTTGAAAAGATCGTCTCAGTGATCCGTATCGCAGTTCCTTATACTGGCATGATTGTTTCCACGCGGGAATCCAAAGAAACGAGAGAAAAAGTGCTGGATCTTGGTATTTCTCAGATCAGCGGCGGCTCCAGGACCAGCGTTGGTGGTTACGTGGAGGAAGAGACCATAGAAGAAAATTCCGCACAATTTGATGTCAGCGACCGCAGAACACTGGATGAAGTGGTAAACTGGCTGCTGGGACTTGGCTATATCCCCAGCTTTTGTACGGCATGTTACCGCGAAGGAAGGACTGGGGACCGCTTTATGAAGCTTTTGAAATCCGGTCAGATCGTCAACTGCTGCCAGCCCAATGCCCTGATGACACTCAAAGAGTATCTGGAGGATTATGCCTCAGAGGATACAAAAAAGAAAGGCGAGGAAGTGATCCGCAGGGAGCTGGAGGTAATTACAAATCCTGTCGTAAAAGAAAAGGCAGCGGAGTATATTGATAACATTCATAAGGGCAAAAGAGATTTTAGGTTCTGATTGACATTTTCAGGCAGATTGATTATAATAAATGCAAAGCAGTGATTCGCTACGATAGTGCGAGATAAAACATTTGTGGAGAGGATATGATCCTCTCCACTTTTTCTACACAGAGGGAGGGTGTGAATGAATAAACTAAATATTAAATCTGAACAATATGATACCAGTTCCAGATCAGGAAATTCAAGAGGTCAGTATCTCGCAGATTGAGGATGACAAATATAGAAGGCTTCTTATAAGACAGGCGGATTATATACGGGCATATTCAGAAAAAATTCAAATGAAAGCGCAAAAATTGTATGATCTTGTTATGAAAGGGCAGCCACGGAATATCCATGAAAAAAATATAATGGCACGCTGCTGTGATTTTATGAAATTAGAAAAAGAAATGCAACATTTTAAAAAGGAATTCTGAGTTCAGATGTCCCAGAATCCCTTCTATTTACATATCATGTTTCTATAGCACCGTCGAACTATTTAATTCAGCGTCAGGTGCAGGGCAAATCCCCCGAACTCACCTTTCAGATAAATAAATTTCATAGCGCCCTTTTCATTATACAAGGCGGTGTCCATATCAAATTCCACTCCCTGGGCGGAAAGGTGGTAAACCGCGCGGTCTACGGAATTACATCCGACAGCGATATGTCCCATCGTTCCTTTTCCCTGGGACTTCATAACCTCTACGCCCTCGCCGCAGAAATAAGAGCCGACAGCTTCATTTTTATCAAAACCAAACATAGAGGCAAAAGCATTCGCAGTAGAAGCTGCTGTGGCGTCATCCGGCGAATTGATGCCGATGTGTTTGATACGGAAACCGAGCATATTCTTTACGGCTTCTTTGGTCAAAGCCGTGATCTCATCAAATTTACCTGCCGATACCAGGTCTCCGCTCACCATCCAGCTTCCTCCGCAGGCAACGATCCTGTCATAGGCAAGATAATCGTTGAGATTCTTTGCGTTGATTCCGCCAGTGGGCATAAACTTCATGTTGACATAGGGAGCCGCCATGGATTTGATGAGTTTCAGTCCTCCGATGGCTTCTGCCGGGAAGATCTTTACTACATCCAGTCCCAGGGCAAGTGCCTGCTCAATATCACTTGGATTGGCACAGCCGGGAGTGACAGGAATGTTTTTGTCGACACAATATTTCACGACTTCTGGATTGAGTCCTGGGCTGACAATAAATCTGGCTCCGGCACCGACGGCACGGTCCACCTGTTCTGTCGTAAGGACCGTACCTGCTCCTATGAACATCTGGGGAAATTCTGTGGTCATGACCCGGATGGCTTCTTCGGCACAGTCTGTTCGGAAAGTAACCTCAGCACAAGGCAGCCCGCCGTCGCAGAGAGCTTTGGCAAGGGGTTTTGCATCTTTGATGTCATTTAATGCCACTACGGGCACGATACCGATCTGTGAAAGTTTAACAAGAGTATCATTCATTTTGAAATCCTTCTTTCCTGAATATTAATCATTTATATAATTCCGGGGAGAAAAGAGATTTTATCCCCAGCGGATGCCACATAAAAAAGCATACTTACGCAACACTCTGATTTTCTATTTTATTATACCCTTTTTTGGGCATAAGTCAAATAAAAAAGGTTATTTTATTTATAAAGTAATTGTGTTTTACTTTTAATTAGAGTAAAATAATAAAGAAGTTCGCCCAGAGGCGGACAGGAGGGAGTGTGACATGTCAATGCTAAAGGATATTTATGATTCACGAGGGAGCGGCAGAGCAGTTCAGGTCATATCTGAATGCTATATTCTTCCAGAGGGGACGGAAGCAGTCTGCTATCAGGAGATGAGTGGGGACTATCTGGTATATGTATTGGAAAAGCAGCAATTTCACCGGAATTATTCAAAAAGGGATGCAGGCAGGAAGGAGATGCCGCAAAAGACAGAGAGAAATACAGGAAAGATCCTTCCGGCGGAGTCCGTCATGAAAAAGAGGGAGGAACACCGCTGGAAGGATAGTCGGGAAAAAAGCAAGGAGGACCTTCCGATGTCTGGGCTGATCCGGTTTCTGGATGCAGATACATACCGGGAGAAGATTAAGATACTGGAGGATATGAAAGACAGACTGGATGATCACATGCTGAATAATATGGCGGTCAGCCTGGATCTGTCACTGGAAGACGGCGTGGACGGATATGCCTATATCATGTCTGAATTAAAAATAAGAAGCCGGTTTGAGGGCAAGCGTGGAGAGCGGTTATGAATTACAGACTGAAGATACAGTATGACGGAACGAGGTATAAAGGGTGGCAGAGGCAGAAAGGGACAGAGATGACCATACAGGGAAAGCTGGAGAGAGTGCTTTCAGTGTATGCCGGCAGGGAGCTGGAGATCCAGGGAGCTGGCCGCACCGATGCGGGGGTGCACGCGCTGGAACAGGTGGCAAATGTACATTTTCCAGGTGAATGTGCCCCGGAACCTGGTATATTAAAAGACTATCTGAACGAATATCTGCCAGAGGATATCCGCGTCATATCGGCAGACAGGGCAGGGGACCGGTTTCACAGCCGGCTCAATGCCCGGGGAAAGCGGTATGGCTACCATATTATAAAGTACGGCAGAGACTGTGTGTTCCAGAGAAAATATGCCTGGAAGGCAGAGAACGTCCTGGATATAAACAAAATGAAAAAGGCAGCAGGGCATCTTCTGGGGACCCATGATTTTCAGAGTTTTTGTTCCAGGGCGTCAAAGAAAAAATCCACTGTGAGGACCATCCATACCATAGATATCCAGGAGACGGAAGACGAGGAAAATCTTATTTATGAGGGAAATGGTTTTCTGCACAATATGGTGAGGATTCTGACAGGGACACTGGTGGATGCCGGATCAGGAAAACTTCTGCCGGAGGAAATACCGGAGATACTGGAAAAGCGGGAGCGTCGGTTTGCCGGGGAAACCGCTCCGGCAAAAGGCTTGTTTCTGGAAAAGGTGTATTATGGCTGAAAAGTATTCTACAATAGAAGAAAGGTGGCAGGACCGGTGAGGGAAATGGAATTTAAGATGGAGCGGGAAGGGCTCGTGGAACCAGGACAGCCCATCCAGGTTACAGAAGGGGTGCTTCCCAGTGCGTATTATTATACGATCGTGCCAGCGGTGGCGATGTCGGGAAACATTCCCTTTGCCGAACGGCTGAAAAGCAGGGAAGGTGTGGTAAAAGATATCATCCAGAATGAAAAGGGGTATTATGTGATTGCGGAATTTGATGAATAACCCCCTTTAGGTCTGGAGAAAATAAACAATTAATCAATACGTAATGTAAAGGAGGATGAATCAGAGATGGAACGGGAAAATGCGTGGAAGGCATATACAAAAAAGGAATTGAAGGAGCTGAATCAGCTGAATAAAGAATACCGCAGATTTCTGGATGAGGGAAAGACGGAGCGGGAATGCGTGGCATTGGCGGTGCGTATGGCGGAAGAGGCTGGCTATGAGAACCTGGCGGATCTTGTGGCAGCCGGCAAAAAGATCAAGGCTGGAGACAAGGTATATTCCGTGGGGATGAAGAAAATGATCTCCCTGTTTCAGATCGGCAGGCGGCCGCTGGAAGACGGAATGGCGATTCTGGGAGCCCATATCGATTCCCCGAGACTGGATATCAAACAGAATCCATTGTATGAGGAGGGCGGTTTTGCTTATCTGGACACCCATTATTATGGCGGTATCAAAAAATACCAGTGGGTGACACTTCCCCTGGCGCTTCACGGCGTTGTTGTGAAAAAGGATGGCAGTGTGGTAGAAGTCAATATAGGAGAAGAAGAAAAAGACCCCGTATTCTGTGTGACAGATCTTCTCATCCATCTTGCCGGGGAACGGATGGAGAAAAAAGCGAATAAGGTGATCGAGGGAGAAGAACTGGATATACTTTTTGGCAGCATGCCATTAAAAGGTGAAGAAAAAGAAGCGGTAAAAAAGAGCGTGCTGGAGATCCTTAAGGATAAATATGGTATGGAAGAGGAAGATTTCCTCTCGGCGGAACTGGAAGTGGTGCCTGCAGGGAAGGCGAGAGAATCCGGCATCGATGCCAGTATGATTATGGGGTATGGACAGGATGACAGAGTCTGCGCCTTTACATCCCTGAAAGCGATGCTGGAGGTAGAGGATACCGAATATACGACCTGCTGCCTTCTGGTGGACAAAGAAGAGATCGGAAGTGTGGGAGCTACCGGAATGCAGTCCAAAACGTTTGAGAATACTCTGGCAGAACTTATGAATGGTATGGGAGAATACAGCGAGCTGGCGCTTCGGAGATGTCTCTCGAATTCTAAAATGCTCTCTTCTGATGTCAGCGCCGCTTTTGATCCGACTTTCAAGGCTGCTTATGAACCGAAAAATGCGGCATATTTTGGAAAAGGAATGGTCTTTAATAAATTTACCGGCGCCAGAGGAAAGTCCGGCAGCAACGATGCCAATGCAGAGTATTTTGCAGGGATCCGCCGTATTCTGGAGGATAAAAAGGTGGCATATCAGACGGCAGAGCTGGGAAAGGTAGATGTGGGAGGCGGAGGAACCATCGCCTATATTATGGCACTTTATGGTATGGAAGTGATCGACTGCGGTGTGGCAGTGCTGAATATGCATGCGCCCTGGGAGATCGTCAGCAAAGCAGATGTGTATGAGACCAAAAAAGGCTACGTGGTATTTCTGGAGGACATCTTTTCATCAAAGTAAAGAAAAAAGATTGACAACGCCCCTGTTTGGAAGTAGAATTGATATTGAAAAATGCTTTTATTAATAAGAAGTAATTTTTCAAAGGAAAAAGTACTTTAAACAGCGGGCGTTTTGCCGATGCCCGAAAAGAAAGGAGTTATGGTTAATGAAAAACTATATCAAGGCAATGGTAACATTTGTATTTTTGATGGCTGCGGCAGCTGTTATGCCAAATACAGCAAGCGCAGCAGAACTGGCGACGCCGGCAGGGGTTCATCAGACGGATGCTGACAAAAATAATGTGAAGATTGTATGGAATGCAGTTCCAGATGCTGACACATATTTATGGTCCTGGAGTGCAGATGGAGTTTCGGGATGGTCGGAAGGTAAATATGATTATTGTTTCAAGCCGGAAACGATCATTAGTCAGTTGAGCGCTGGTTCGACATATTATGTGCGTGTCAAAGCAGCAGATACCTCGGATTATGAAAATTATCGGTTTAGCGACTGGTCTCAGCCGATCCAGGTAGCGACAGCACCAGATGCAGCTCAGATGGGGGCGCTTACAGTGGCAGATGTCTCAGCAACTTCCCTTACGATCACATGGACACCATGTCCGGGAGCAACTTCTTATAATGTTTATGATGGTACGACAAAAACGCTGCTGGGAACTGTGACAAATACTACATATGTAAGAAATAGCCTGGCACCAGGAAATTCATATACTATCCAGGTAGTGCCTGTGAGGACGACAGATGCTGGATACGCTGCCTTTGACAGCTATCGTATTTTATCTAATGTTTATACGAAACCGAATACACCAGTGAAACCGTCTACGGCAAACTTTGGGCTTACCAGTATTTACTACAATATCAATGTTGCCTACTTTGGAGCAACAGATCCATCCAAATCTGCCAACGGATATGAGATAGAAGTATATACAATGAAGGGCAACAAGAAGGTATTTACTGCTACCAGCTCCAGTAACAGATTTGCTGTAAAGAGAAACACGGCTTACAAATACCGCTGCCGTTTCTATACAACCTATGGCAATGAAAAGATTTATGGCGACTGGTCCGGCTACAGATATTTTGTATACCAGACAGTCAGTGGCAAAAAGTACAGCAACCGTATCAAATTGAGCTGGAAAAAGGTTGCCAATGCAAAGAACTACACAGTATCTATTTCCACAAAGGAAAAGGGCGGTTATAAGAAGGTAAAGACTCTCAGCAGTAAATCTACCAGCCTTACCATTCGCAAGTGTGGCAAATCAAAGATCAAAAAGAACAGAACTTATTACGTAAAGGTTGTTGCTAATCTGAAGGATGGAAAGAAATCCGTTAAGAGTGATACCTATTACGTAGGTAAAGCATACTAAACTGAAAATAAAAGGGCTGTCCGGGGGGGCAGCTCTTTTTTATGCAAAGCGCGACGCGGGTGGTTTTGAATTTTTTAGTGGGGAGTGGTGGCACAAATGACAATAAAATGCTATAATTGTAGAGTATGCTTTCTGCATAAAATGATGTTGGGGCCAAAAGGCTTTTGCCCTGACTGATACTGTGTTGTCAGGAGAGGAAGAGTAATGAGAGTGAATTGGAAAAATATAATTCGGGCAGGAATTGCAGTGGCGGCATCCGGGCTTTTGCTGTCGGGAGTGAATGCCGCCGTATCTGAGGCGAAGACGAAAAAGGTATCTTCTGTTAAATTTAAGGTTTCCGGGAAATATCTTCTTATCAATAAACGGGAAAAAAAGAAACTTTCGGTGAAGTTTAAGCCCAGGAAAGGCGTGAATAAAAAATTAAAATGGAACAGCTCCAGAAAAAAAATTGTTTCGGTAAATCAAAAAGGAGTGATCCGTGGGAAAAAATATGGAAAAGCCACCATCACAGCCAGGGCAAAGGATGGTTCTGGTAAATGTGCGAAACTTCAGGTACGTGTGGGGAAGAAAGTGAATAAGGTAAAGATGCAGGGAAACGCCATGGAGCTGGATGTGGGTTCTTCTGCCAGCCTCGGAACGAAAGTCTCTCCTTCCCAGGCCACGATCAAGAAGGTTAAATACCGGACTTCTAATAAAAGTGCGGCTACGGTATCCAGATCAGGTATCGTCTATGGGAAGTCCAAAGGTTCAGCTACGATCACAGCCTACAGCACAGACGGCTCTGGCAAGAAAGCCTCCTGCCGGGTAAACGTGCGGGTTCCATCCCAGTCTGTGCGTTTGGATGCAGAGGGGAAGATCCAGCTGGAGGCGGGGAAAACTGTGACAGTCAATGCCTCTGTGCAGCCTTCTAATGCGTCCAACCGCAATGTCCGCTATAGCAGTTCTGATCCGGCGGTGGCGAAAGTGTCCCAGCTGGGGGTGGTCACAGGAGTAAATTCCGGAACCGCAGTGATCCGGGTAGACGCAGCCGATGGCAGAGCTTCGGCTGTGGTAGAAGTGGAGGTATATAAGGTGGAACTTCAGAACGAAAAACTGATTGCACACCGGGGCTATAGTTCGGAGGCCCCGGAAAATACGACGGTGGCATTTGAACTGGCAGTCCAGAATGGATTTTATGGGGTTGAATGTGACCTGAGAAAGACCTATGATGGAAATTTTGTGATTATGCACGATGCAGATCTTTACCGTATGTGCGGTTATAATCTGGATATATCCAATCTGGATCTGCAGCAGCTGAAAAATTTTAAGATTACCGGGGGACGAAATATTTCGCTATATCCTGATCTGACAGTGCCTACCCTGGAAGAATATTTGGACATTCTTTCTGACAGCAGCACAGTGCATCCATTTATCGAGCTTAAAGTAGAATATACGGAAAAGGAGCTCAAAGAGATCGTGAGTCAGGTAAAAAAGAAGGGACTGCTGGAACGGACATATTTCATCAGTGTACACAAATCCAATCTTCTCTCTCTGAAAAAAATCGAAGGTGTATTCAAAGAAGGCCTTCAGTATGTATATGGTGCAGAAAGTGACAATAAGCTAGAGCCAGTCAGCAGCAGTATCATCAGCTGGTGTATCGAAAACCAGATCGACCTGGATGCCAAGCATACGCTTCTCACTGCTTCGGACGTATCACTTCTTCATGACAACGGGAGAAAAGTAAACGTCTGGACCGTAAATTCAGTATCCCGTGCCTGTGAGCTTGTCAAAGATTTTAACGTTGACATGGTGACGACGGAATATTTGCTAAAATCATAAAAAGAAAGGGATTTCACCTGTGGGGCTGAATCGCAACTCCACAGGTGAAAATTTTTTTAAATTAGATATTGACCATTAGTCATTTTTGTGATACACTAAGTGCGTAAATCAAAATGACTAATGGTCATTTTTGCGGAAAAGCATAAAAAAAGGAGGCAATAAGTATGAATAGGTTTGGCAAATTTGTTACGAGACACAAATATATCATACTTATCATCGGTATTCTGCTTCTCATTCCATCTGTAATCGGGATGAGCATGACGAGGGTAAACTATGATGTCCTCAGTTATCTTCCCAACACACTGGAGACGGTGGAGGGACAGGATATCATGGTAGATGAGTTCGGCATGGGGGCATTTTCCATGATCGTAGTAGAACATATGGAAAATAAGGATGTGGTGAAACTTAAAGAAAAACTGCAGGATGTGGAACATGTAGAGAAGATCATCTGGTATGATTCTGTGGCGGATATTTCGCTGCCGACGGAAATGTTGCCAGGAAATCTGAAGGAGGCGCTTTTTAATGGCGACGCCACCATGATGATCGCCCTGTTTGACGATACGACATCTTCGGATGATACCATGGGGGCTGTCACGGAGATGAGAGAGATCGTGAAAGATCAGGCATTTATCAGCGGCATGTCCGGTGTGGTGACAGATATCAAGAATCTGGCGCTGGCAGAGATGCCCATCTATGTGGTGATCGCGGCGACATTATCCCTGCTGGTACTCCTGCTGACGATGGAATCCCTTGTCACCCCTGTAATCTTTCTTCTTGGCATCGGAGTTTCCATTCTCTACAATCTGGGGAGCAATATTTTCCTCGGAGAGATTTCTTACATCACAGAGGCGCTGACAGCAGTGCTTCAGCTGGGAGTGACGATGGATTATTCCATCTTCCTGCTGGAGAGTTACCAGGCAAATAAGATCCGGTTTGAGGGAGACAAAGACCGCGCCATGGCACATGCCATCGGGAACACTTTCAAGTCTGTGGTAGGAAGTTCAGTGACGACAGTAGCTGGTTTTGTGGCACTCTGTTTTATGACTTTTGCTCTGGGGAAAGATCTTGGGATCGTAATGGCTAAGGGGGTTGTGATCGGAGTGATCGCCTGTGTGACTTTGCTGCCTTCCATGATCCTTATATTAGATAAATGGATCGAAAAAACAACCCACAAAAATATTTTTCCCAAATTTGAGAGAACGAGTAAATTTATATCCAAACATTATATTGTGGCGCTTATTATTTTTGCCGTTGCATTTATTCCAGCATTTTATGGAAATAATAACATAGAGGTTTATTACAATATCGACAGTTCACTGCCCCAGACGCTGGATTCGGCAGTTGCCAATAAGAAGCTGGAAGAGAAATTTAATATGAATAACATGCACGTGCTTCTGATGAAAAATGGACTGTCTGTCAAAGAGAAAAATGATATGAGGGAAGAGATTGAGAAGGTGGATGGTGTGAAATGGATGCTGGGTATCAATTCCTTTGTAGGCGCCAGCGTTCCCGAGGATATGATCCCTGCCAAATACAGGGATATGCTGATGAGCGACAACTATGAGCTGCAGTTCATCTGTTCCAATTATAAAACGGCGACGGATGAGGTAAATGCCCAGATCGCCCAGATCAATGACATTGTGAAAAAATACAGTGAAGAGTCCATGGTGATCGGAGAAGCGCCGCTGACGAAGGATCTGGCGGATGTGACAGATGTGGATCTTGCCAGTGTCAATTATATTTCCATCGCAGCGATCTTTCTTATCATACTGCTGGTGTTCAAATCCATTTCGCTGCCGGTAATCCTGGTCAGTGTTATTGAGTTCGCGATCTTTGTCAATATGTCCTTTGCTTATTACAGCGGCACCAGCCTTCCCTTCGTGGCGAGTATCGTCATCGGGACGATTCAGCTGGGAGCTACTGTAGACTATGCGATATTGATGACCACCCGCTATCACAAGGAACGGGTGGTAAACCAGAAGACGAAGAAGGAAGCAGTGGCAATCGCCCACAGAACTTCCATCAAGTCCATTATCATAAGCGGAATCAGCTTTTTTGCTTCCACTTTTGGTGTGTGTGTATATTCCAGCATCGATATGATCAGTTCCATAACGACGCTGCTGGCGCGGGGGGCGGTGATCAGTACCTTAGTGGTGATCTGTATCCTGCCGGCTATGCTGACAGTGTTTGATAAGGTAATCTGTAAGACTACCTGGGATATGAGAAAAATTAATTATTAAGAAGATAGAAAGGAAGATGTGTTATGAATCGAAATCGTAAATTAAGCCGGGTAGGGAAAACAATCATATCAGGTCTAGTGGTGACCAGTCTGGTCCTCGGAAATGGATCTATGATCCAGGCAGAGAAGGTGACCAAAGAAGAATCCGTATACGTCAATGCTGATGCCGATGGTGACGCAGAGAAGATCACAGTATCAGATTGGTTGAAAAATGCGGGTATTAATGGTACACTAAAAGATAAGTCAGAACTGAAGGATATAACCAACGTAAAGGGCGATGAGACCTTTGAACAGAGTGGAAACGGTGTGAACTGGAATGCCGGAGCCCAGGATATTTACTATCAGGGTACGACGGATAAGGAGCTGCCGGTGGGTGTAAAACTGGTTTACGAGCTGGATGGCAGGGAGATATCACCAGAGGAGCTGCCAGGAAAAAGCGGCGCCCTAAAGATCCGGGTTTCCTATACCAACCGATCCAGAGTGACAAAGACCATAGATGGAAAGAAACAGAAGATGTATACGCCATTCTTTATGGTGACGGGTCTGATCCTGCCCACCGATAAGTTTACCAATGTAGAAGTGGAGGGGGGCAAGGTGATCAACGAGGGCTCCAACAATATCGTTGTAGGCTTTGGTGTCCCTGGTATGGCAGAGAGTCTGGATGTCAGCGATGAGCTGGCAGAGAAGTTCCAGGAGGAATTTACGGTCTCGGCGGATGTGACAGATTTTTCTATTGGAAACACCTTTACTTATGCCAGTGCCAGCCTTTTGTCAGACCTTGATCTGGAGGACAGCGATACTTTTGAAGAGCTGGAGGAGAAGCTGGAGACTTTGACGGATGCCTCTGAGGAGCTGGTGGATGGGACCGATTCCCTGTCCGATGGCATCGAGGAGCTGGAGAAAAAATTTGAAGCGTATGCTAAGGGCGAAAAAGACTTAAATAAGGGAATCAATACCCTGGCAAAGAGTGGGAAGACGCTGGAAAAGGGAGTGAAGGAGTATGTCAGCGGAGTGGATGATCTGGCTGGAGGAGCCGCTTCCTATGTGAATGGGGCAAAGCAGATCACCGATGGCAATAAGCAGCTGTATCAGGCAGTGAAGGATATGCCTGGCAGTTATAAAGAATTTTCAGAGGGGATTAAGCAGTATACTACAGCAGTAGATACACTGGGAGAAAAGAAGACAGGAGATGCCTTGAAAGCAGGGGCAGCCAGCGTAGCTTCTGGTATTTCTACCCTTCATACCAATCTCTCTGCTCTGGAGAGCACTTATGACAATTACGACCAGCTGGTGAAAGGTATACAGGCACAGGCAGCACAATGCAGTGACGAGGTGCAGAAACAGACTCTTCTGGCGTATGCCGGGAAATTAAAAGAACTGTCAGAGGGACAGAAGAACAGTGTGTCAGCGCTGGCGAAGGCCACCAGTGGAGAAAGTGATCTGAAGAAGGGCGCGGACCAGGTATCCGGCGGAGTGAAGAAAATGATAGAAGGGGCACAGGCGATCTCTGGTAAATCTGCTTCTCTGCGGGAAGCAGACGGAAAAATGACATCCAGTGTCAGTGCACTGATGGAAAATATTGAGAAGCTGAAAAATGGCAGTGAAAAGCTGAGCCAGAATGACCGTAAGCTTCTGGCAGGGGCGAAAAAGCTTCTGAAAGCAGGAAAGTCCGTTAGAAAAGGAAGCAGGCAGCTGATCTCTGGCGCCGGAGAACTGAAGAAAGGAAGCGGCAGACTGGATAAAGCGACGGAGCAGGTTTCTGCTGGAATTGGAAGACTGGGAGACGGTTCCCAGGAACTTCTTGATGGCATGAAGAAGTTTGACAGCGAGGGGATTCAGGAGATCAACAGGATTTACGAGGAAGATTTTGAAGGACTGAAAGACCGGCTCTCAGCCCTGCTGGATATCTCGGAGGAATACACGAATTTTGCTGGTATCGGTGATGGAATGGAGGGAGAAGTAAAATTTATCATTGAGACAGAAGAGATCGGAAATGATAAAGACGAGTAATAAATGACTACAGAAGGAGATGGGTACCGTGGGAAAATTAGATGAAAAGAAAAAACAAAAGAGAGAGGCGCTGCTGAGCGCCGCCTATGACCTGTTCACCTCCCAGGGTATCTTCGATACCTCTATCTCGGACATCGTAAAGAAGGCAGAGATGGCAAAGGGAACATTTTATCTGTATTTTAAGGATAAGTTTGATATCCGCACTGCCCTGATCACGGAAAAGGCTGGAAAGTTATTTTCTGTGGTCCGGGAGAAGATGCGGGACAAGAGGGCGGGCAGTCTGGAAGAGACGGTGATCCAGCTGGTGGATATCATCATCGATGAACTGGACGCCGACAAGCGGATGCTGGAATTTATATCCAAGAACCTCCAATGGGGCATCTTTCACAAGGTGATTCTGGAGGGAGGCAATGAGGTCTCAGATAGTTTCTATGACTGGTACAACGAATTAATCCAGAGCTCCGGAAGAACCTTCCGCAACCACGAGCTGATGATTTATATGATTGTGGAACTGGTAAATTCCACCTGCTACAATGTGATACTCTATCAGGAGCCGGTGGGGCTGGATGAATTAAAAGAGGAGCTGGCCCAACTGATTCCAGTCATTATACGGAATCAGGAAGTGGATGCCTGAGCGGGGTTTGTTGACTTTTCTGGTCGGATGGCTTATACTGTGACATATGATATCTTACGTATGGAGCTGCCCAGGCATAAAAAGCTGGTGTTATCTCCGGGAGAAGAAAGGTCAGGTAGAAATAATGGTTTCAACATTTAATATGGTTCTTATGCTGGTGTGTGTGGTTGTGGGAATTGCCGCTGCGGCAATTCCTTATCTTATGATCAGTAAGAGATCCAGCGCTCTGGAGACAGGGCTTCCGGGAGCGATGGGTTATGGTGTGCTGGGTTATGTCTGGCAGTATGTATTGTATATATTTGGAGGCGGGGTGTTTGTTGCCAGACTTCCTTTTTGGGAGAGTATGAATAAGACAGCACAGGTAATCGTGCTGAATCTACTGCTTACCATCCTTACTACCTTGTGTACGGTGGCTGCTCTGTACTGGGGCATATATCTTACAAACCAAAAGAAAATATCCATTTATCGCAGTGCCACGGTGGGGATTGGTTTTGGGCTGGGTAGAATCGGACTGGATCTGGTCTATCCTTACTGCCATAGCTTTTATCTTGCCCTTCAGATCAATGGAGGCACCTATAAAGGGCAGGAAGAACTGAAAAATTCTATTTTGTCCTCTACCTCTATCAGTCTGGTCACCCTTTTGTATAAATGTATATTGATGTTGCTTATCGTGGTTTACATTGCTCTTATTATGGGCAATTATTATATATCAGGAAATAAAAAAATGGCATGGATCTATCCCCTTGTTGCATATGAGGTGATTATGCTGTTTAATATTCTGCCGCGGCTCATGTTTCCGGACAGAGAAGTTTTGGCAGAGATCGTGGTCATTGTCATATATACGATCTTAGCCGCCGCTGCCGGAGTGAATATTTATCATTGGTTTAAGACAGGGCGGATAGTAAGATTTAATTTGATGTTCAGGTTAAAATCCGGCAGAAAAACGAAGTCAGTGTGATGGCTCGATGGTCAGATCCGCGCTGTTGGGCTGGCTCAATGGCGCCTGGGCTAAGATGTGGAGGCGAAGAGTAAATGGAACGGCTGGAGCAGCAGTTTGATTTTTTCCGGGAAATAGACAAAGAAAAATTGATTCAGAGGCAGAACTATCTCACTAATGGCGAGAGGAAAGAAAATGATGCGGAGCATGCCTGGCATATGGCGGTTATGGCAGTGCTTCTCAGTGAGTATGCCAATGAGAAGATCGATGTATTAAAAGTGGTAACCATGATCCTGATCCATGATATTGTAGAGATCGATGCGGGGGATACCTATGCTTATGATGAAGAAGGGAAGACGACCCAGCGGGAACGGGAGTTGAGGGCGGCTGACCGGCTGTTTGGTATACTGCCAGAGGATCAGAGGACAAAGTTTCGGGGCTTATGGGATGAATTTGAGGCGGCAGAGACGCCGGAAGCGAAGTTTGCCCGTACTCTCGACCATATCCAGCCGCTGATGCTCAATGCTGCCTCGGAAGGGCGGTCCTGGCGAGAGCATGATATTCATCTTTCCCAGGTGCTGGCGCGCAATGAAAAGACGGCAGAAGGTTCAGAGAAGCTCTGGCAGTATATACTCCAGAATCTGATCCAGCCAAGTGTAGAAAAAGGAAATTTGAAAGAATGAAACTGAGGCTTGATAAATATCTGGCAGATTTCACGGAGCTGACCCGCTCCCAGGCAAAAAAGGAGATCCGGGAGGGACGGGTACAGGTAAATGGTGAGATGGCGAAGACAGGGAATGACAAGGTGGCATTCTCTGATTCTATTTTATGGGGTGGCAGGGAGATCCGGGGGCAGCAGTACCAGTATATCATGCTGAATAAACCGGCGGGGATCATCTCATCAACTGCGGATGACAAAGATGAGACGGTTGTAGAATACATAAGAAAGCGTTCCCCGGCGGGATTGTCTTCCGTTCCAGAGCATGGTGGAGAATCCGTTTATCTCGCAAAAGATCTTTTTCCCATGGGGCGCCTGGATAAGGATACAGAGGGACTTTTGATCCTGACCAACGACGGAGAACTGGCGCATCGGCTGCTGTCTCCGCGACGTCATGTGGCTAAAAAATATTTCGCACAGCTGGATAAGGACTTAGATACTACAGATGTAGATAAAATGCGGGAGGGGCTGGATATTGGTGAAAAGAGGCTGACCAGCCCGGCAGTTTTGGAAATCTTAACTCCCAGGGAGGCACTTCTGACCATAACCGAGGGAAAATTTCATCAGGTCAAAAGGATGTTTGCAAAGCTGGGAAAGACCGTGACCTATCTGAAGCGGGTGGAGATGGGGACGCTGGTGCTGGACGAGAGTCTGGCTGTGGGAGAGTGGAGGTTTCTCACGGAAAAAGAGGTTCAGGATTTAATCAATATTATGTGAAAATGGTGATTAGAATGGCTAAGAAAAAATTTTATGGGGTAAAAGTGGGAAAGATGCCCGGCGTCTATCAGACCTGGGAGGAGTGTAAGAGCCAGGTGGATGGTTTTTCCGGCGCCGTGTATAAAAGTTTTCCCACGCTGGCAGAGGCAGAAGAATTTGCCGGAGTACATCATGTGAACGGAGCTGCGGGATCAGTGGAAACAGAATTTCCAGATTGTGGGGCAACAGAGCCAGTGCAGCAGCCAGGAGAGACAACAGAACTGGAATTTACACCCGGGGGAGCAGTCGCTTATGTGGACGGAAGTTATAACACAGTGACAGGTGAATACAGCTGTGGAGTAGTATTTTTGTATGAGGGTAAAGAGATACATATCGCCCAGAAGGGAACGAGTAGTGAGCTTGCCTCTATGAGAAATGTAGCGGGAGAGATCCTGGGAGCCGAGCTGGCGATGCGTAAGGCGGTGGAGATGGGGATTTCCAGCCTGAGCATTTATCATGATTATCAGGGGATCGCCTCCTGGTGCCTGGGGGAGTGGAAGGCCAATAAAGAGGGAACCCGGGCGTACAAGGAATATTTTGATCTAATTAGTCAGGATCTGAGGATCCAGTTTGTGAAAGTGAAAGGGCATTCTGGTGACAAATACAATGATTTGGCAGATGAACTGGCTAAAAGTGTGATCTTTTGATAGGAAAGTTCTCAGTCGCATCTTTTTTACATTTCCTTAACATTATCTTGACAGATAATTCAAGATTTTCTGTTATAATAAGGCTGAAGGATGTGATATATTGAATAATATTTTGAGTCGTTTAAATACAAAAAAAGATGGGGAAGTGGAGTTCATCGATGTAGTCAGTGAGGAAGAAGCTGAGATGCTCCTGCCTTTGATGGCGGACGATCTTGATATGGAAAAACAATACCGGCAGATTATGTTCTTTTATGAGGCGGGGATTCAGCAGGTGACAGCAAAGCTTGAGATTTTGAATAAAGAGTTTCAGTACTGCAATGACCGGAATCCCATTGAAAATATCAAGAGCCGGGTAAAAACTTCTGACAGTATTATTGGAAAGATGAAGAAGAAGAGGCTGCCCCTTACCATCAGCTGCATGATGCGAAATATTTATGACGTGGCGGGAGTTCGGGTGGTATGTCCTTTTATCTCCGATGTGTACCATGTGGCTAGGATGCTGATGAATCAGACGGATGTGGAAGTGATCCGGGTGAAAGATTACATAGAAACACCAAAGGATAACGGATACCGCAGCCTGCATCTGATCCTGATGGTGGATGTTTTCTTTTCTGACCAGATGCGCAAGGTTCCCATCGAAATCCAGCTGAGAACCATCGCGATGAATTTCTGGGCGAGTACGGAACACCAGCTGCGTTATAAAAAAGAAAAAGAGTTTACCCAGGAGATGCACAAGCAGCTCAAACGGTGTGCGGACCTGATGGCGCGGGCGGACCGGAAGATGCAGAGGCTGGCAGAGAATCTGAGTGTGGAATAGGCTGATTATGCTGTGAGGAGGGGTGTCTCAAAGTGATAAAACTTTGGGACACCCCTTTATGCTTTCTGCTGTCTCCTACAGCCGGTTTTTTGCTTCTCTGCAGAACTGGATCTGGGAGCAGACTGGCGCTTTGCCCCGGCGCTCTACTTTTTTATAGATGCCGCCGTAGATGTCCACCGGGCTTCCCTTTTCTTTATCGATCACGTCGTCTGGCTGGAGAAGGTGGGCTTTTTGGTTGTCGGCAAGCTGGAGATCCAGGACATGCACGATCTGTTCTTTGAGCTTTTCGTCCTCCACCGGGAACAGGATTTCCACCCGTTTGTCAAGGTTTCTTGGCATCCAGTCCGCACTTCCCATATAGATCTCAGAATCTCCGTCATTTTCAAAATAATAGATCCGGGAGTGTTCCAGGAAGGTGCCCACGATGGAGCGGACGCGGATGGTCTCGCTCATGCCCTTAATGCCCTGTTTGAGGCAGCAGATTCCCCGGACGATCAGGTCGATCTCCACGCCGGCTGCCGAGGCATCGTAGAGGGCTTTGATGATCCCCGCATCGCACAGGGAATTCATTTTAGCTATGATCTTTGCCGGTTTGCCCTTGAGGGCATTGTCACGTTCCCTCTCAATCAGCGCTACAAATTTGTTGCGCAGCCAGATCGGTGCCAGGGAGAGCTTATTCCATGCCAGCGGCTCCGAGTAGCCTGAAAGCATATTGAATACAGCGGTGGCGTCCTCACCATAAGGGCGTTTGCAGGTAAAGATTCCCATATCTGTATATAGTTTTGCGGTAGAGTCATTATAGTTTCCGGTGCCGAGATGGACGTAGCGGCGGATGCCATCTTCTTCCCTGCGGACTACCAGGGTAATCTTGCTGTGGGTCTTGAGTCCCACCAGACCATAGATCACATGGCAGCCTGCTTTTTCCAGTTTTCTCGCCCAGACGATATTATTTTCTTCATCAAAACGCGCTTTCAGCTCCACCAGCACCGTGACCTGTTTGCCGTTTTCTGCGGCCTGGGCCAGGGAGGCGATAATCGGTGAGTGGCTGCTGACGCGGTACAGTGTCTGTTTGATGGCGAGGACGTCTGGATCCTTGGCGGCGAGGCGGACAAAATTTACCACGGGATTAAAGGTCTCGTATGGGTGGTGAAGGAGGATGTCGCCCTCCCGTATCTGTTCAAAGAGATCCCTGTCCATATCGAGATTTTTTGGGGGCTGGGGGGTAAAGCGGGGTTCTTTGAGGTGGTCAAAGCCTTCCATTCCATACACTTTCATGAGAAAGGTCAGATCTAGAGGCCCATGGATCTTGAAAATATCTTCTTCCTGGATCATCAGTTCTTTTTTCAGTATTTTTAAAAGTCTCTTGTCGATGCCCCGTTCCACTTCCAGGCGGATTGCCTCTCCCCACTGACGTTTTTTCAGCTGTTTTTCAATTTCGATCAGAAGATCAGCTGCCTCGTCCTCGTCAATGGTCAGGTCGGCATTTCTCATAACCCGGTAAGGGGTGGCAGCCAGAACCTTATAATTAAGAAATAGTTTCTGTATGTTTTTTTCAATCACCTGCTCCAGCAGAAGGATTGCGGTTTCCCCTTCTTTTTCCGAGGGCACGGTTACGATTCTTGGCAGTACGGAGGGAACCTGAACTGTGGCAAAATCGTAGGTGTCTTTCTGCTTTTTGTCCATTAGAAGCGCTGCGATGTTCAGGGATTTGTTGCGGATCAGCGGAAATGGGCGGGAAGAATCCACTGCCATCGGGGTAAGCACCGGATATACTTCTTTGAGAAAGTAGTTATCTACATAGGCTGCCTGTTCTTTTGTCAGATTTTCGTACTGGGTGATGATCTTCAGCCCCTGGCGTTTCAGGGAAGGAAGAAAGGAACGATTGTATATGTTGTACTGGGATTCTACCAGTTCATGGGTTCCCTGGGAGATTGTTTCCAGCTGTTCCTTTGGGGTGAGTCCTGCGATGTCCTTTTTCGTGTATCTGGCGTGAACCATATCTTTTAATGAGGCGACGCGGATCATAAAAAATTCGTCCAGGTTGGAAGCCGTGATACTTAAAAATTTGAGGCGTTCCATCAGTGGGATGGATTTGTCCTTTGCCTCTGAGAGAACACGGTAATTAAATCCGAGCCAGCTCAGCTCTCTATTGTAAAATTTGCTCATGATCTATCCCTCTTTTCTTTTATTTTTCTTTTTCAGCACCGGACGGATCCCGAAGGCTTCTTCAAACACATCGGCTTTCCGGTGAAACAGTCCTTTCTCTAATGTAATATCTGCCATGGTGTAGGCGACGATGTGCAGGGAACTATCCTGGAGTGTTACCCCGACCTGGCGGATCTTCTGGGAATTGCTCTTGTCCAGGACATTTGCCAGCTTGAGGATCGCACACAATTTTACGATGGTGATATATTCTTCCCGGGAGATGTCGTCTCCGATTTCTTCAAAGGGAGGAAAATATTCGCTGTTGTAGCGCAGGATATTTGCCACGATTACACGTTCTTTGTGGGAAATACCGATGATCTCGGTACTCATGATGATCTTGTAAGAATTTTCCCTGGTCTGCTCCATATTGACATATGCGCCGCAGCTGTGGAGTATGACACCGATCTGTAGCAGCAGGCGTTCCCGCTTGCCCAGGCCATGGAGTTTCCGAATACTGTCAAATATCTCCAATGCCAGATAGGTGACATTTTCTACGTGTTTCATGTCTGTATGATAGCGCAGGGCGATGTTTTTCGACGTGGTAAGGATGTCCCTGGTAAAGTCATGGCCAGAATTGATCCGTTCCTTGCGTTCGGCATATTCTGCTACCATGCTGTCACAGAGGTCAATGGCTGACATATAAATATCCTCACATTTGGTCAGGGCAGCGATCTTTTTCAAAAGAAGGACCGTGGGCGCCATCGCCTCATTTGCTTCGATGCCTGGCAGAAAAGCAGAATTTATACTGGCTAATTCTTTTTGCGACATAAGCCCTGTAAAGTCTGCATATCTTTCCTTAAGCAGCTGTTTGATTTCAGGAATCTGGTCCCCTACCGAGACAATATGGGCAATCTTCTGGTTATCCAGATACATCCGGCAGAACTCAGTCAGATCCTTGTTCATGTATTCGGAAATTAATTCATTGAAGCTGAAGATCTCCGGTTCAATGGTGTGAAGGAGCTCCCGGATCCGGGAGGAGCCAAGTTTCAGGTTCTGGGTGAATTCCAGGGTTCCCAGGTGGAACAGGGACAGCTGTATGCTGCCCGCCTGGATATCCACGATGAGGGCGCCTTTGTCGATCAGTTCAGAGAAGTTCTTTTCCTTTAGGAACACAGCTTTAAAATACAAAAAACGCTCTTCGCTGTTGCTCAGGATCTTTACTTTCACGTCTGCCTGCAGTTTGATCTGGTCTAAGAGGACCAGCTTATTGGATGCTTCCCGCAGGGCGTCGGTGCCATAGGCATGGTAGGTGGATACCTGGTATTCCTGCATGATTTTTTTGTAATCCCTTAGTACCCGGCAGATCTCTGACATGGTCCGGTAGGAAACCTGACCGTGGGAGAAAATCTCTGAGCCTAAGGACATTTTATGCCTCAGATGAGTGAGTTCGCGGATGCCATGGGCTTTTGACACCTCATAAATCTTCATGGCAAGTTCTTCGGAACCTACATCGATGGCAGCGTAGGTATTTATCGCCATATTTTCTTCTCTCCGTTCCTTATATTTAGTAATTCTATTATACGATTTTTTTGTAAAAAACACCAGTAAAAACATAGAAAAAAGTACATTTTTTTGTGGATTCTGCGAAATCAGAATACTTGCAAAGATCTGGAACTTATACTACAATAGACAGGTAAGGCCGCAGAAAATGAAGCAGGTTGTCTGCGGTGGATTGGAGAACATAAGATTGAAGACAAGTGATTTTTATTTTGAGCTGCCAGAAGAGCAGATCGCACAGGATCCGCTGACAGAACGCAGCTCTTCCCGGCTGATGGTCCTTCATAGGAAGACTGGTACTATTGAGCATCGTAAATTTACGGATATTGTGGAATATTTGAGACCGGGGGACTGCCTGGTGAGAAATAATACGAAAGTGATACCAGCCAGATTGTTTGGAACCAGAGAAGATACCGGGGGGGTTATCGAATTTTTATTGTTAAAGCGTCATGAAGATGATGTGTGGGAGACCTTGGTAAAGCCGGGGAAAAAGGCGCGGACTGGAGTGAAGGTGGTCTTCGGGGAGGGAGAACTGCGGGGGGAGATTGTCGGAGTGCAGGAAGATGGCAACCGCCGTATCCGCTTTTCTTATGAGGGGATCTTTGAAGAAATACTGGACCGTCTTGGACAAATGCCCCTGCCTCCGTATATTACCCATAAGCTGGAGGATAAGAACCGTTATCAGACCGTATATGCCAGATATGATGGCTCTGCGGCAGCGCCCACGGCGGGACTGCATTTTACGGAAGAACTGTTCCGGGAACTGGAGGAAAAGGGTGTGGCGGTGGCAAACGTTACCCTCCATGTGGGGCTGGGTACCTTCCGGCCGGTAAAGGTGGAAGATGTGACAGAACATCATATGCACTCGGAGCATTATTTTATTGAGCCGGCAGAGGCGGAAAAGATCAACCGGGCGAAAAAAGCCGGAGGAAGGATCATCTGTGTGGGAACTACCAGCTGCCGGACCATCGAGTCCGCGGCGGATGGGGACGGAGTTCTGCGGGCTGCAGAGGAGAATACGGAGATCTTTATTTATCCCGGCTACCGCTTTCAGATTATGGATGAGCTGATCACAAATTTTCATCTGCCGGAGTCTACACTTCTGATGCTGGTTTCAGCGCTGGCGGGAAAAGAGTTTGTACTCCGTGCTTACGAAGAGGCCGTAAGAGAGGGCTATCGTTTTTTTAGTTTTGGGGATGCTATGTATATAACGGAGTAATGGAAAGGAGAATCAGGAAGTGAGGGAAAAGAAGCTGCTGTTTGTTTACAATCCCTGTGCCGGAAAGGGAACGATGAAGAATAAGCTTTCAGATGTGATCGAGACCTTTATGAAGGCGGAGTATGAGGTGACGGTTTACGCTACCCAGCGGGAGGCAGAGGCGACAGAGATTGTCGTAGAATTAGGAAAAGACTATGACCGGGTGATCTGCTCCGGCGGGGATGGAACCCTTCATGAGGTGACCCAGGGATTGATGCAGCTGTCTCCAGGGGAGCGGCCAGTGTGTGGATATATTCCCACGGGGACAGTGAACGATTTTGCCAAGGGGTTGAAGCTGCCCATGAGGATCAAGCTGGCGGCCAGGGTGGCAGCCAGGGACAGGGTGAAGCCGGTGGACATCGGGCTGATGAATGGGCGGTGTTTTACTTATGTAGCGGCATTTGGTGCATTTACTTCGGTATCCTATGAGACGCCCCAGGCGTTTAAGAATCTGCTTGGAAAGACGGCTTACATCCTGCAGGGCATGGCCCAGCTTGGAAATATTAAGGCATACCATGCAGTGATCCAGGCAGATCAGGAGACGGTTGAGGATGATTTTATCTTTGGAATGGTGAGCAATGCCAGGAGCATCGGCGGTTTTTCTTTCTTTAAAAAGGGGATGGTGTCACTGAATGACGGAAAGTTTGAGGGAGTATTTATCCGGAAACCGAAAAATCCACTGGAACTTCAGGCAGTGTTAAATTCCTTTGTAACACTGAAACCTAATGAACAGATCCTGGGATTTCACGGAAAGAATTTTTCTATTTTGTCAGAAGAGGAGATTCCATTTACGCTGGATGGAGAGAATGGAGGAAGTTATCAGAAAACGGAGATCCAGTGCTGCCACAATGCCATTGATTATGTGTGGGGATAAAATGACTTATCTTTGCCAATATTTGGTCAAAAAACTGTCAAAATCATTTTTTATAATGTGACTTGTAAAACAGAAATATTCAGACAGGGAGGAACAATCATGATAAGAAGACATTTAAAGAAAGCATGTATTGGTGTCTGCGGTATGCTGATGGTGCAGATGATCGCAGTAACACCCGTGAATGCGGAGGTGCTTCCGACACCGACACCTGCGCAGGTAGAAACAGATGCGGTGGTGATCCCGGAAGGAACTACATTTAAGACGGCGATCCCAGATGATAATTTTCGTAAATTTATAAACGAAACTTATTTTGAAAAAAATGCGAAGGACGATGATAAGTTTACTGCAGAGATGGGAGAAAAACTGCGTGATATCACAGGATTACTTGATATCAGCGGAAAAAATATCGTAAATCTCAAAGGTATTGAGTATTTCACAGGTATTACAGAGCTGGATGCTTCCTATAACAATCTTCAGCTTATTGATATAACCCAGTTAACAAAGCTGGAAAAGATCAATGTATCTTACAATGACCTGACTCAGTTTACCTATGGTAAAGATAACGCTCTGAAAGAGATCAACTGCAGAAACAACAACCTTGCTATTCTTAGCCTCTCCGGCATGACCAGCCTGGAGACGCTGGACTGCAGTAACAACAAGCTGACAATGCTGAATGTGGCAGGTCTTTACCAGCTGGTTTCACTGGACTGCAGCAACAATGATCTGACCAGCCTGGGACTGGATGGACTGGTGGCGCTGGAACGTGTGTACTGTGATGGCAATGCTCTTTTGACTCTCAATGTGTCCAGCCTGAAAAACCTCAAGGTTCTGGAAAACCGCAGAAGCGAAATCACATTGAAGGTACAGGCAGTAGGAACGGATTGTGGTGTAGTTCTTCCAACAGGGGCTGAGGCTCCAGCAAATATCTCCAATGGCGGTGCTTATAATGCTGCCAGCAGAGCGATTGTTTGGGATAAGATCACAGGGGTACCAGCATCTTTTACCTATACTTATGTTATTCCAGGCACTCTTCAGAGTGTAACCGTAACGGTTAACGTGGATAAAACAGATTTTGTGGATAAGTCTGTGACACTGGGTAAAGTTGATACACTCACAGTTGCCAGCTCCGGCTACAATAAAGTTAAACTGACTTGGAGCGGCGTGGATGGTGCAACAGGTTACCGCATTTATCGTTCCACATCTAAGACCAGTGGATTTACAAAGATCAAATCCATCACAACCAATTCAAAAGTTACCTATACAAACTCGGGAATTTCATGCGGCACCCAGTATTATTACAAGGTGCGTGCATATCGTCTGATTGATGGCAATTATTACTTTGGAGAATATTCCAGCGTGGTTGGCGGCAAACCAGTTCCGGCAAAGCCAGGTTCTGTGTCTGTGGCAAAATATAACCGTACCAAAGTAAAACTGTCCTGGAATAAGGTGGCGGGTGCAAGCGGATACCGCATTTACCGCTCCAAATCCAAGACCAGCGGATTTTCCAATATCAAGACGATCACTTCTGGCTCCAAGCTGACCCATATAAAGAAGACGACACGTAATGTAAAATACTATTACAAGATTCGTGCCTACAAGACGGTGAATGGCAAGAAAGTCTGGGGAACTTATTCAGCAGTAAAAGCAAAGACTCTGAAATAATGGGAACGCAGTGCAATAGACACCGCCATTGAGCTGGTGTGCCAGAACAAAACATGATAACTTACGCGATTGCAGGGGCGTAAGGGATAGAAAAACGTGGAACATGCCATGAGAACGACAGCGGTCAGCTTTGCCTGACCGCTGTTTTTTACACCAGCGGAAGGACATAAAAATAACATGTGACAATGTAAGATGATTTCTGAAACCATCCTTTATTTTCAGGGGGAAGAAATTATCTGACAGAATCTTTTGGCAATCAATCAAATGCGGTTATCGATCTATACCGCAAGGAGAACGCCCCCAGGGCTTTTTGAAGAATTGTATTTCTGTGGAAATGGTATGTACCGCCTTACAGGCAATGTGTGACTTTAAAGAATTAAACCTGTATACTTTTTTCACTAGCGGTGATTGGCTTGACGCACCTAAATGGGATTCCGGGCGAAAAGAGGGAGAAACGAAAAATACACAACAGGATGCAGGGCATTTCAAATTGCTTTTGAACTGGAAAGATATGTCATAGAATGATATATCTACGGATAAGTTACGGAGATGGTGGCGCTTGCCAAATTTCTGATTTCTTGTTATACTAGTACAACGGATATGGAGTTGTTTTATGTAAACCACACTTTATAAAGCTCTGCCAAATCTGGGGATAAGCAGTTTTGGCAGGAAAATATAGTGTGGCAGATTGTAAAATATAGAATGTTTTTATTTGGCTGGCGCTATGTCTGGCTGATACAATGAGAAGGAGGAGACAGCATTGGAAAAGGAACTTGTCATCGTTTTGGATTTTGGTGGGCAGTATAATCAGCTGATCGCCCGACGTGTCAGGGAATGTAACGTGTACTGTGAAGTGCATCCCCATACACTGAGCCTGGAGAAGATTAGGGAAATGAACCCCAAAGGAATTATTTTTACCGGGGGACCGAATAGTGCATATGGAGAGGACTCACCGAGTTATGATAGGGAAATTTTTGAGCTTGGCATTCCGATCCTTGGCATCTGTTATGGTTCGCAGCTGATGGCTCATCTGCTTGGTGGAAAAGTGGAGACTGCACCAGTCAGCGAGTATGGCAAGACTGAGGTGAAAGTGAATAAGTCTTCTCTGCTATTTGGAGATGTCAGCGAAAGCACGATCTGCTGGATGAGCCATACAGATTATATCGCGAAGGCCCCAGCTGGTTTTACTGTCAGCGCTACAACGCCAGTCTGCCCGGTGGCGGCAATGGAGCTGCCAGAGAGGAATCTCTATGCAACCCAGTTCCATCCGGAGGTTATGCACACTCAGGAAGGGATGAAAATGCTTTCCAATTTTGTATATAAGGTATGTAACTGCTGCGGTGACTGGAAAATGTCTTCTTTCGTGGAGGATACGATAAAGTCAGTGCGGGAAAAAGTAGGCGATGGAAAAGTTCTTTGCGCCCTTTCCGGCGGTGTGGATTCTTCCGTGGCTGCCGTTCTCCTGTCAAAGGCTATCGGAAAACAGCTGACCTGTGTCTTTGTGGACCAGGGGCTCTTACGCAAGAATGAGGGGGATGAAGTTGAGGCAGTATTTGGTCCGGAGGGTCCTTATGACCTGAATTTTATCCGGGTAAACTGTCAGCAGCGCTTTTATGATAAACTTGCTGGTGTCACTGAGCCGGAGAAAAAACGTAAGATCATAGGAGAAGAATTTATTCGTGTATTTGAAGAAGAGGCAAAGAAGATCGGTGCCGTGGATTTCCTCGTACAGGGAACCATATATCCAGATGTGATCGAATCTGGTCTGGGCAAATCAGCAGTGATCAAGTCCCACCACAATGTAGGCGGTCTTCCTGATTGTGTGGATTTTAAGGAGATTATCGAGCCCCTTCGTCTTCTTTTCAAGGATGAGGTGCGGAACGCCGGCAGAGAACTTGGCATTCCGGAATATCTCGTGAGCCGTCAGCCATTCCCTGGTCCAGGCCTGGGAATCCGTATCGTCGGTGAAGTTACCGAAGGGAAAGTGCGTATCGTCCAGGATGCCGATGCGATCTACCGCGAAGAGATCGCCAATGCTGGCATTGAGGGACTGGGACAGTATTTTGCGGCCCTTACGAATATGCGCTCAGTGGGAGTGATGGGTGATGAGAGAACCTATGATTATGCAGTGGCGCTCCGTGCTGTGAATACCACGGATTTTATGACAGCAGAGTGCTCAGAGATTCCCTTTGAGGTGCTGCAGAAGGTGATGAACCGGATCATAAATGAGGTCAAGGGGGTTAACCGGGTAATGTATGATCTGACGAGTAAACCGCCTGGGACGATAGAGTTCGAGTAACGGATATGTTAAAGGGTAATAGTCACTTCCCTAAAGGGCAAGTAATCCATTTCCCTTTGAAGAATTAGGAAAATGAAGAATAGACCTTGATAAGTAGGAGATTTTCTGCTTGTTGAGGTCTTATTTTTTACTATAGCATGGAGCGAAAAACCTTAAAATAAGGCGTTTTAGAGAGCATAAAATTAAAATTTTATGTGACGTTGATTGATAGGTTTTTGAGCAGTAGCCAGAATGGTTATCGAATGTCAGAGGGAAATGAAAACTTTACCTTACAGAGAAATGGGGATTGCCTTTTGACATAGAGATTTTTAGCAAGTCCGTTTTTGGGGAAGCTATCAATCTGCCAGAGAATGTCTGAAATGCAATAAAAATAAGGTTTCTGGCATTTCCTCTTTTTTTCATTTTCCCAAAAGTGAGATTCCCAAAAACATTTTTGGGGATTTTCAACCGTTTTTGGGAGTGTTTTTGGGAAAATTGGAACTGTCAGACAACAGTTTACGGAGGTGCTTCTATGCGGAAGAAAGGTTACAAGGGAAGGTGTGAAAAGAGGGCATTTAAAAATCAAAGGAAGTATGCAGACTGTATGATGCAATACAATCAAAATATGCGGATATGCTTCAGGAATGTAAAGATGTTAAAGAGATACGCTGTAATGTATCATTAGATGGACTGGAAATCGGGGAATACTCCAGTGATTTTATGGCGGTGAAATCAGATGGTGATTTGATGGTTCGGGAGTGTGTTTTCCGAAAGTTTCTTACAAAACCGTTGACAGTAAAGCTATTGGATGCATCAAGACAATACTGGTTAAATCATGGCGTGAGTGATTGGGGAATTGTCATTGATGAAATGGAGGTTGTTGCTGATGCAGAAAAATAGTCTATGGAAAAGTGAAAATAGCATTGTCAAAGTATTGGAAGTGCAGGAAGGACAAGCATTTGTCATTGATTGTGTGAAAAGGACTATGCCAAAATGGATCGATATGGATTCTCTTTCTGGATATGCCAATGTGACAGAACAGGAAATGCAGACAGTCACAGGAATAGTTCTGCCAGCAGTAGATTCTCTGGATGCTGAAAGCAAACGGTTTATGTATGAACACTACTCTATGATTGCTGGCATACTGCCTTTTGTATCGGATAGTAGCCAGAGAAATACTGTTATCTCCAAAATATCTGCTGAAAAGGATGTTACAAAGAAAACAGTCAGGAATTATTTGTGCCTGTATCTGGTATATCAGAATTTAGCTGCACTCGTTCCTTTATCTGTCCTGTTTCCAAAAGCAAGGAAGAAATCGGATTTAAGGGAATTAACACAGGATGAAAGGAATTACCGATACGCACTCAATAAATGGTTTTATAACAAAAACAAGAATAGCCTAAAAACTGCTTATACTTTGATGCTGAAAGAAAAGTATTGTGTTGATGGTGTCCTGTTGCCAGAATATCCGAGCTTTGATAAATTCAGGTATTTTTATAGGAAAACAAGGAAGATGCAGACCTATTATATTTCCAGAAATGGATTGAAAAGCTACCAGAGAAATAAACGTCCATTATTAGGGGATGGAATACAGGAATTTGCATCTGGCGTAGGTGTATGTATGCTTGACAGCACAGTTTTGGATTTGTATTTGGTCAATGAATTTGGTGGTTTAGTGGGAAGAGCAATACTTGTAGCAGCAGTTGATGGTTATTCTGGCTTATGTTGTGGCTATTCTCTTTTGTGGGAGGGTGGCGTATATTCGCTTAGAGGATTAATGCTGAATATTCTTGAAGATAAACAGGAATGGTGCAGTCAGTTTGGGATTCATATTGAAAAGAAACAATGGGATTGCAGTGGTTCTCTTCCTGCTGTTTTTGTTACAGATATGGGAAGTGAGTATAAAGGCAGTAATTTTGGGCAGATAACGGAGCTTGGATGTACAGTTATTAATCTGCCCTCTTATCGTCCAGACTTAAAAGGCAACGTAGAAAAACTATTTGATTTGTTACAGGATTCTTTTAAGCCATTTTTGAAAGGGAAAGGTGTAATTGAACCTGATTTCCAAGAAAGGGGCAGTCATGACTATAGGGAGGATGCTTGCCTTACCTTACATCAATGTGAGAAAATTGTTATCGGTTGTATTATCTATTACAATTCAAAACGGATTATAAAGAATTATCCATACACAGAGGAAATGATAAAGGGGCAGATAAAACCATTCGCCTGTGATATATGGGAATGGGGAAAGTTGCAAGATGGAGCAAATTTGATTCCAGTCGAAAAAAAACAGCTTATCTTAACATTGCTGCGAAGAACGGAAGGTAAATTTTCCAGAGTGGGTTTGACTGTAAATAAAATGAGGTATAAGAATATGGATTATACTGAAAAATATTTGTCGGGTGGCACAGTTACGGTTGCTTATAATCCTGATGACGTTTCTTGCGTTTGGCTTGTAGAGAATGGCTCTTATATCAGTTTTGAGCTTATAGAAAGCCGATATAGGGATAAAAGTCTGTTAGAAATAGAAACATTGCAGACAGAACAAAAAGAGCTTGTCAAGGCTTTTTCAGATGCAAATACACAGGCACAGATAGACCTTGCCAGCTTTATTGAAACGATTGCTTCTACTGCTGCCAGTGATGGCAATACAAGCATAAAGGGAATAAGGAGTAATCGAAAGAGGGAACAGGCAAAGACGCATATTGATTTCATGGGGAAAGTAGGTGATACAGATGAATGATTCGCTCAATGTATTTGCAGGTATGCCCTCAATGTTGTCAGGACAAGACTTGGTTTCGACATTATCTATATTTCCAGAATATAGGGATTCTATCAGAAATGAGAATCAAGCGATAAGGTTAATGGCATTATCAGACTTGTACAGGTTGTATATTCCTTCCCAAATGAGTATAGAGATATATTCATCTATGTACCTTGCCTTATTACGTTCCATGCAAAAGAAAGTTACAAAGACAGCTATTAGGCAACAGTATCAAAATCACAGGGCAATCCAGAATCAGGCATACAGAGGTATCATGGGTGGTGCTGATTCATTTACCATTATTGGAGATTCAGGAATAGGAAAGACAAGTGCCATAAGCAGAGCTGTAGAATTGATTACAGAGAACCGTGTAATTGAGATGGATAATCCATATACAAAGGTAATTCCTGTCTTAAATGTTCAGTGTATGTGGGATTCGTCTGTTAAGGGATTGCTCTTAGAAATTCTTCGCACAGTTGATGAAACACTAGAAAGCAGCTATTATCAGTATGCGTTAAAGTCCAGAGCAACGACAGATAACTTGATAGGGAGCGTGTCACAGGTGGCTTTGAATCATATTGGTATTTTGGTGATTGACGAAATCCAGAATATTGTCAATTCTAAAAATGGAAAACGCTTTATTGCGATGCTGCTTCAACTAATAAATAATTCAGGGATAAGTTTATGTTTGATAGGCGTACCTGATTGTATTCCGTTTTTTGAGCAGACATTTCAATTATCAAGAAGATTGGTAGGTCTACAATATGGTACAATGCCTTTTGATGCTTATTTTGAATCATTTTGTAAGGTGATATTTAGTTACCAGTATGTGCAGCAGAAATCAGAGATAACTCCTGCAATTATAGAATTTCTTTATGGACATTCTGCTGGTGTAGTGTCGGTTGTAGTGTCTTTAATTCATGATGCACAGGAAATAGGGATTTTTTCAGGTAAGGAAGCACTGAATCTGGATACGCTGAATCAGGCATATAAACAAAGATTATCATTGCTGCATGGATATATACAACCGACTGTTTCACACGGAGGGAATACTTCTAAAAGAAAGAAGAAAAGTCCTGCTGCCAGTATTGTAGATAATGCGAGTATAATTCAAGATAATACATTCACCATAAAAGAACTTGTGGCAAAAGCTAAAGCTGAAAATCTGGACATAGTATCATTGTTAAAAGAACACTTTGTTGTTGTGGAGGTATCAGTATGATTGTACAGTTCCACTCATTTTATTCAGATGAATTAGTATATAGTCTTTTGGCAAGGTATTATGTAAAATCAGGCTATATGAGATATACCTTTGCTGCACAGGATTTGTTTGCATCAAAGACAGTCAGACCAAATATAGAGTTTGTGAATCAATATACTCCTGCTGCCTGTGAAATATTAACAAAGAATTTGCCAATAGAATATATCATTGAAAAGCATACCATGTTTCCTTTCTATGGCAGATTTATAAAGCAGGACAGGAAACAGAAAGCCTTTGAATCATTGTGCGGTATGAAAGGTAATTACTATAATCTGCTCCCGATGCAGAAAAGTAAGGATGGGAAAGAAAGGCATTTAAGATATTGTCCTATTTGTGTGCCCGAGGACAGGGAGCGATTCGGGGAGAGTTATTGGCATAGATTACACCAGCTACAAGGGATGAACTGTTGCTCTATCCATAAATGTAGATTAATTGATAGTTCAATCGTAATAAGCGGAAAGGGTAGTCCAAAACTGGTAACTGCTGAAGAAGTGATACCATCTGAATCAAAGATAAATGTAGTGGATAATGTAATGGAAATTAAGCTGGCAGATTATATGGCAAGAATATTTCAGGCTGATATGGATATGAAATCAGAAGTTACGATAGGGGCATATCTCCATAGCAAAATGCCAGTGAACAAATATCGCTCCATACGTGGGGAGCAGAGGAATATGGTATTGTTCCATTTTGATTTCATGGAATACTATAAAGAGTTGGAACAGAATCATTTCACAGAAATATGGCAGATTCAGAAAGTGTTGACAGACCAAAGAGCAAATTTTGATGAAATATGTATGATGGCTATGTTTCTTGAAATACCAGTAAAAGAGCTGCTAAAGCCAGCATTACCAGAAATAAGTGATGAAGAAGCATTTGATGAACGTGTAAAGGAATTGCACAATCAAGGCTTGAAATATCCTGAAATTGCTGAAATATTAGGGGCATCATACAATGTGGTGAAGCCAGTGGGCGAAAAGCGGTATAGTAATAAAACAGTGAGAAAACATAATAAGGGCGGTCGTAATAAACAAGACTGGAACAATATAGATAAACAGACATTACCAAAAGTAACTGCTGCCATAAAGGATTTACAAGGCAGCAGGATTACAAGACCAAAGAAAATAACTGTATATGCAGTTGCAAGACAGATGAATGTGCATAGCAAGTATTTTGATAATCTTCCATTATGCAAGCAGGAGATATTAAAGTATTATGAGTGTCAGGAGGAATATTGGGCGAGAGAGGTTGTATGGGCGGTTCAAAAGATTCAGTCAGAAGGACAACCGTTGAATTGGAAATACATACGGAATCTAACCAATTTGCGTAATGAAAATTTTCAAGTATGTAAGCCATATCTGGAGATGTGTGCGGATGCTGAAATTGCAGAGAGGATAAAGGAACTGTTGTAAAATGTGGTTGATAAGATGGTCTTTCTTTGATATACTTTGTCATAGTTGTTTTATTGGCTAATATAAAGAATAGTGTGATAATTATTTTTAGAACATGGAGAAACAATATGAATAACATAGTAGAAGGGTTTAAGAAATTGTTGGATGATGAAAATAAAGATGAAAATGATGTACAACGTTATTTAGAAGATAATTCTGAATTGATACCACTTCCTTTTTTAGCTGGACATCAATTACATGAATCGGCAATAATATCCAAATTACCTATAGGTAATGGATATGTTTCAGATTTTGCATATTTGACAAAGTGTTCAGATTATTGGAATCTTGTTTTAATAGAAATTGAAGAGCCTAAAAAGAAAACATTCTTAAAAGATTCTGAGTACATTAAATTTACAGCAGAGTTCAATAATGCTTATGACCAAGTTTTATCATGGAAAGCATATCTGGAAGAGGATAATAATACAGCAGAATTGCGAAAGCGAGTAAGAAAATTAATGAGGGATAGTCCGATGGCAAATATTCCATTTTATGTTAAATATGTACTTATATATGGCAGAAAAATTGAAAAGCAAAATTCTGAAAAAAGAATTAGAATGTTTAACCAAAAGAATACTGCTGAAATACACGTGATGAATTTTGATAGTTTGATTTCAGAATATGAATCAAAACATCCTTTGCCTAAAATGATTTTATCTGTTTGGAAAGAAAATGGGTTTATGATAAAGAAAGTACCATCTAAGGGAATTGAAATGTGGTTATTGGCTTATTTGAATAGCGATTATATAAAGATGGATAGTAAAGCAAGAGAAAATTTGATTGCACAAGGTTATCTTATTGAAAAATGGGAAGAAGGAGAATTTTTAACAGAGGATGGGAAAATGGATAAACTTTCAATGTATAATAGTCTGTCAGGTGGTTTGAAAAAAGCATTATTGGAAGATGAATTGAAAGAAGCAGGAAAGCTATAGAATCAAATTGAGATATAGTATATATATTCTAATATTAAATCAATCTACAGAAAGATAAAACAAAGGGCAGTAGTTAAGGGGATTGAATTAACTGCTGCCCTTTAGTGCGTTCACATTTGGTTCATGTGTTTAGATTTTGGCTGTGATTATATACTTATTTCCAGTGATTGAATGAGGGATAAAATTGAGATTTTAAGCGTCAATTCTGTCATGAGAACCCACATTTTGACAAGACATATGTACGGTGATATAATTTTGCTGTACATATGATTAGCAAGTGATTACAGGAGGATATTATAAATGAATGTTGTAAAAGAACTTTCTCAATTAAAAGAAAATATTAGCACGTTAGAAAACTATTTGAATGGTAAAATAGACCCAGAATACAGTTATGCCATAGATTTGATTAAAAGAGGAACGTGTTTTATTGCGGTGAAGCAAGGAGATAAGGAGTATCATTTTTATCCAAGCAGATTTATTGGGTATGAGAAAAATACGATAAATAAGCATATGAGTAACCTGTATAAAGCTGGAAAAGAAACAAATCCAGCTATTTCTGAAATTATTGGCTATAAGCCGAGCGAAAATAAAGAGTTAGAAGCTGAATATAAGAAGTATTGTGATAGAATTGGTTTTGTAGCAAGAGATAAGGGTTCTTTTGGTGTGGCAAGAAAGTATTGGATATTATAATTAGTATGCATTTTAAAGATAAAGTCCTGAAAATATGGAGGAAAGACAGATGAGGAAAATTACTTTGGACTGGTCTTATCCTATGGACATCAACAATATACTTTATGATGAGCGGATGGGAGATATTGGCATATATTATATTACACGTAACTTTGGCGGTAAAATCAGTGACCTTTATATTGGCAAAACGACATACAGTTTTGGTAGCAGATTAGAGAGCCATGCATGGTTTTGGCTTGATAATTACAGGGGGAGAAAACAGGTACGGTTAGGTTATCTGGTATCACCAAAAAGAATATCTGATGAGAATAGAAAGATATTGATAAATGATGCTGAAATGACTTTGATATGGCTTATGCGTGATAGCCTGATACATAATAAACAATGTATGCAGACCTGTTATCCGACAAACAGGCTGCTTATTAAAAATATTGGATATAGGGGTAATTTGTTATCTGAAATGTGTTTTACCGATGAAGAATGGTTCGGATGATAAAGGGCGAGTGGGGGGTGCGGACAAAAAATTGGACTACCATAGAACTCTGAGAGGAGTCTTTTTATGTATTCCAAACAACAAAAATCAACCGCATTAGAAATTTTTCACCAAACAAATTCCGTCTCTGAAACAATACGTATCTTGGGATATCCAACGGGAAGACAACTATATACATGGATTGCTGAGGAAAATATAATAAAAAGGGAACGCAAACCGCTTTCCCGGTTTGCAAATCCCAAAGAGCATCCAAGAAATCCCTCATTGGATGTTAAACTCGATGCAATCAGGCGTTGCTTTCAACACGGAGAGAGTATAAAATATGTATCAGAAGATATTGGTTATAGCAGAGCCATATCTATCAATGGCGAAAGCGTTATCTGAAGGAAGGTACATTAGGTCTGATGAATAACAAAAATATTCCATCCGGAGAACTTAAGGAGGGGACTGCACCAGTGGAATCCAGTGTTTCATCCTCCCATGAAGTGGCAGAGCTTAAGAATCAAATGCTTGAAATGCAAATGGAAATAGATATCCTTAAGGAAACAATTAACGTGTTAAAAAAAGACCCCGGCATCGATCAAACAGCTCTCAGCAACAAGGAGAAGGCAGTGATAATCGATGCCCTAAAGATTAATTACTCACTGCCACGATTATTGGGAAAACTGAACTTATCAAAAAGCAGTTATTACTATCAGGAAAAGATTATGTCCCAACCGGACAAATATTTTTCTTTGCGGATACGCATTAAGGAGTTATTTACAGAGAACAGAAACAGATATGGTTACCGCAGGATACATGCCCTGCTCAAGCGTGAAGACATCATTGTTTCCGAGAAGATTGTCCGCAGGATAATGCAGGAAGAAAACCTGGTGGTAAAAGTAAAAAGAACGACCAGATATAATTCTTATGCAGGAGAGCTGACGCCATCTGTCCCAAATGAAATAGAAAGAGATTTTTCCGCAGAAAAGCCTAATAGTAAATGGCTGACTGATATTACGGAGTTTGCTGTTCCAGCGGGGAAAGTATACCTATCACCAATCGTGGATTGTTTTGACGGATTACTGGTTTCATGGAGTATAAGCACAACTCCTGATTCCAGCCTTGTAAATACGATGTTAGATGATGCAGTCACCCAATTATCTCCTGGAGAAAAGCCCATCGTACATAGCGACAGAGGGATACACTATAGATGGACCGGCTGGATAGAAAGAATGGACAAGGCTGGGCTTACACGGTCTATGTCAAAGAAAGGCTGCTCACCAGATAATTCTGCATGCGAAGGAGTATTTGGAAGAATAAAAAATGAGATGTTTTATAACACAGACTGGAAAGGCATAAACATCTCAGATTTTATAGATATATTAAATCATTATCTTGTGTGGTATAATGAAACCAGAATAAAGAAATCATTAGGATATATGAGTCCTATGGAGTACAGGAGAAGTCTTGGATTAGCAGATTAGTCCAGAAAATCATCCGCACCCCCCACTCACAAATGTGCAGGATTTAATTATCGCAAGCCATGACCTTGATTGCCCGTGGCGTCCGAGAGATGTAGGACAGATTTTGCGGACATATTATTCTATATACAAATAGCACTTGTTCCTTTGATTGGACAGGTGCTATTTGTATATAGAATAATAATAACTTATATTTCCTTTCCTGTATCGTTTAGGGTAAAGATTCCCTCATATGTCGCATTACAAGCCTTTGCAATCTGGTGTAAATCATTTTCTGAGAGGTTGTCACGCTTTAACTTGGTATTGACATTTTGTCTTGTGGTTTTTGGTTCCAATTTATCGGCTAAATCCGCAATAGTCATATTTCTTGCGGCAAGTAGCATTTTTACTTTTGTAGACATTCCCATATAATCACACTCCTTTTTGTAATTATATACTGAAATTTTTCTAAAAACAACAAGTTATTTTCTAAAAGCAACCCTGAACTTGCCTTGTAAAATTGAGCGAAGAAATTAAATATTTTACAATGTAATCGTTATATTTTCTTTTAGAAAAGTTTAAGTTTACAAAAAAGGAGGTAAAAAAGTGGATTATATTCAACAAATTTTTTCACGTGTAAATGTTCAGTTAATCCGCGAATTCTTGTTTTATGGTCCGGTATCAGAGAAAGTGGATAAAAGGGGGTACAAAGCAAGGATTGAAGAAGCAAAGAAACAGGCATTTGAAATATTAGAAGAAAAATTTACTGATTCTCAAGAGTTGGATGATGTATCGGACAAAGTGTTTGGTTACAGTGCCACTTGTCAAGATGTGTATATGGAGATTGGTTTGCAATGTGGCTTTGCTCTAGCATTAGAAATGCTTAAAAATGTTGGTAAGAAAGAGGTGTAATGGTATGAACAAAGATAAATGTACCAAGAAAAGTGATAAGAGAGTGGTAAGTTTCTTAAAATGGATTGAACGTTATCCCGGATGGTGGCATTTGATTTGTACTCCAAATGATGAAAATCTAGATTTACAAGTAATGCAGACAATAATCAAGAAACTTGCTGAAGAATCATTTTATGAAATGATTTTCGTTTTACTCATGGTTCATAGGAACGAAAAATTTATGTATCATCTGTACCAGCATTTACTGGCAAAAGTAACGATACATAAGTGGCAGACAGGGCAGAAAGATGAAATTATCAAAGATTTAATTGACTATTTTGAATAAAGCAACGGAGGATTGCCCAGTGGAAAGGCAGTCCTTTTTTATGGGTACATAGCACTGAAACAGTAAGCCGGCACTGTTTTAGTGCTTTTTTTATCATGAAAGGAAGTGGTATCGAAGCATGAAACTAATCAAAATGGATGAAGTACAAGCCGAAAAGGTAGACTGGCTATGGTATCCGTATATCCCTTATGGGAAAGTCACATTAGTACAGGGCGACCCTGGCGATGGAAAGACGACCTTTATTTTAGCAGTTGCCGCATTGCTGACAAGGGGAAAGCAAATGCCAGAGACAGACGTGATTTGTACGCCTGCTCCAGTCATATACCAGACGGCAGAGGATGGACTGTCAGATACGGTCAAGCCACGGCTTGAGGAAATGGGGGCAGACTGTTCACGTGTAATCGTGATAGACGAGAGCGAACAGGCTTTGACCCTATCGGATGAACGACTGGAACAGGCAATCATCAGCATAAGGGCAAAAATGCTAATTTTAGATCCCTTGCAAGCGTATTTGGGCGGTGGTGTGGATATGCACCGTGCCAATGAAATACGTCCATTATTTAAGGCACTGGCGGGAGCGGCAGAACGGACAGGATGTGCTGTTGTTATTATCGGTCACATGAACAAGATGAATGGTACAAAAGGTCTGTATCGAGGATTGGGTTCTATTGATATTGCGGCGGCGGTTCGTAGTATTCTACTTGTTGGCAGGGACAGAGAAAATGAAAATACCCGTATTATGGCACATTTGAAAAGCAGTCTTGCGCCGGAGGGTTGCCCGATTGCCTTTGAACTGGATAGGGAAAGCGGTTTCCGCTGGGTAGGTGCTTATGATGTTTCTGTGGATGATATTCTGAATGGAACTCGTCTGGAACGAGAGCCGACAAAGAAGTTACAGGCAATCAGCCTTATCATGGAAATGCTTCGTGATGGGGATATGCCGTGTGAGGACATTTACAAGCGATTAGGGGAACATGACATTAGCAGACGAACCGCAGAAACCGCAAAGCGTGAAGCGGGCGTGCGCTCATATAAAAATGGTGCTGAATGGAAGTGGTCACTATTGGGTAAGAACACCGCAACACCGCAATAGGCTGTGGCGAGATTGCGGTATATTACGGTGTTCTTTGCATGGCGTAAAGCTATGTAAAAGGGAGTCCAGAGGGAACGTCTGGCACACCACCTATATAATAGGTGTAGTGTGTTACACTGCAAAAACGCAGACAACGAAAACGAAGTTTTTCGCTGTCCGCTTGCAGTAAGTTGCGAAACGGGAGTTGAGCAATTTACGGGAAGCACATTGCGGTGTTGCGGTGTTCCCAAGTTCTGGCTTTGGAAAATCAGAATAAAGGAGATGATGTCATATGCCGTATGCGATACTACGGTTTGCCAAAAGAAAAGAGGGCGGTGTGACAGCCAATTATGCCCATAACGAACGGAGAAAAGAATCATATAAAAGCAATCCTGACATTGATAGAGAACGTACGAAAGACAATTACCATATTGTAAAGCCTTTGCAGAGTTATCGTCGGGCAGTGAAAAGGATGATTGAAGCGTCAGGTTGTAGGACAAGAAGTAATAGCACGGTTATGGTGGAAACGCTAATAACTGCAAGTCCTGAGTTTATGAACGCATTACCGCCAGAGGAACAACGGGAGTTTTTCTTTCGTTCTTTTACGTTTATGGCTGTAAAGATTGGACAGGAAAATATTATATCCGCTGTGGTGCATATGGACGAGAAAACGCCTCATATGCACCTTTCTTTTTGTCCGATCACAAAGGATAAAAGGTTATCTGCTAAGGCTATTTTAGGTAATCAGGCACAGTTATCAAAATGGCAGACACAGTTTCATGAATGTATGTCGGAGCGTTGGGACGTATTGGAACGTGGCATTTCGTCTATGGAAACAAAGCGTAAGCATGTACCTGTATGGCTTTTTAAGACGGCAGAAAGGCTTGATAAGCAGTTCGATGGGATAAGTAATGCCCTTGATAATATAAACGCCTTAAACGCAGGAAAAAAGAGAGATAAAGCATTAACCTTGCTTTCCGAGTGGCTACCAGAAGCAGAAAAATTCACAGCGCAGTTAAAGACAGTAAACAGGTATATTCAATGTCTTGAGCAGGATGTGGAAGTAAAAGAAAAAAACACGCAGTATTGGAAATCAGAAGCAAATGAAAATAAGGAAAGATTGATTGACCATGCCATTGAAATACGCCGGTTACAGTTACAGATTGCAAGGCAAAAGTGGCTTCTTGATAGTATACCGCAGGAAATGAAGCAACAGTTAAAGGAAAACCGGGAGAGGGGGAATGACTATTGAGGGAAGTGGTAAAGAATGTCAGTCTGAAATCACTATATGCTTTCCCAGAACATCCATTTAAGGTAAGGGATGATGAGGAACAGCAGGAATTGACGGAAAGTATAAGAAAGTATGGTGTCATTACTCCTATTATCGTCCGACCACGGGAGCAGGGAGGTTATGAGATAATATCAGGGCATAGACGGGCAAGAGCGTGTGCAAAAGCAGGGATGGAAACCATTCCTGCTTTTATAATTGAGATGGATAGGGAAACCGCTGTTATCTGCCTTGTAGACAGCAATCTCCACCGTGAGCACATCTTACCGTCCGAAAAAGCATTTGCCTATAAGATGAAGTTGGATGCTATCAAACAGCAGGGAAAGTATATTGACAATACTTCCCGACAAAATGTCGGGAAGTTGGAGAGTGCGGATATTGTAGGGAGGGGGGCAAACGAGAGCGGTCGAACGGTGCAGAGATATATCAGGCTCACGAAATTGATTCCGCCAATTCTTGAAATGGTGGATAATGAGCAGATTGCATTTAGTCCGGCAGTTGAAATATCCTACCTTACAGAAGAGGAACAGTCTGACCTGTTAGAAACAATGGAAAGCGAACAGGCAACTCCTTCTTTGGCACAGGCTCAATATATGAAAAGATTAAGTGCTGAGGGAAAGTTAGATATGGATACCATTTTTGAGATGATGACGGAGGAAAAGCCAAACCAGAAAGAACAGGTAAAACTAAAAAAGGAAAATATTGTAAAATATTTTCCCAAGGGTTACAGCACGAAGCAGATGGAGCAGGTCATTCTGAAACTGTTGGCAGACTGGAAAAGAAGAAGGGACAGAAACAGGAACAACGAACGGTAATTTTTCTTTCCGGCTGGTAATGGGCACAGGTTTTTTCTGTGCCCAGATTGCTAAAGGAGGTGGCGAATACGAAAAAAAATATACCCTGTTCAGGCAGGAGAGACGGAAAAATTATAGTCCATCATGAGTACACAGGAACAAAGAGTTTCACGGAGATTTTAGTTCCTGTAATTTGTGATGATATTTGCAAAAAATTAAAGGAAGGTAACACATTCGACAATTCTAATGCCACAACTTAAACTGAACGCATAAAACAGTTTTTATTATTATCAATTAAGGGAGGTTGATTGTATGGCAATGGAAAAACAGTATAAAGTCGGTATTTATTGCAGACTTTCAAAAGATGATGGGACAAATTTAGAGAGCGCAAGCATTGCGACACAGAAAACCATTTTAACGGATTACGTAAGACAAAGAAACTGGCATTTGGTTAAAGTGTACGTGGATGATGGCTATTCCGGAACGAATTTTAATCGTCCTGATTTTCAAAATATGATACAGGATATTGAGGATGGCTTGATTGACTGTGTCATTACAAAGGATTTATCCCGTTTGGGGCGTAATTATCTTGACTGTGGTTTGTATCTCGAAGTGTTTTTTCCAGAACACAATGTACGATATATTGCGGTTAATGACGGGGTGGATACGATAAGCAAGACCGCTATGGATATAACGCCTTTCCGCAACATTCTGAATGAAATGTATTCGGCGGATGTATCGGTTAAAATAAAATCTGCTTATCGTGCAAGATTTAATCAGGGGAAGTTTATGGGAACTACGGCTCCATATGGCTACAGAAAAGACCCTGACGACAAAAATCATCTGTTGATTGACGAACGAGTTGCCCCTGTTGTTCGCAAGATATTTGAATTGGCGTTAGAGGGAAATGGCATATTGAGGATAAGGAACTGGCTCAACCATCAGAATTTTTTGAGACCTGCCGCATATTCTGCAGAACAGGGCAATATCGGATACGAACGGTATTTTGAGAATAATGAAGAAAACCGTTATATTTGGAGTGAGAACTCTGTTCGGCAGATATTAAGAAGTCCTATCTATGCTGGCAACCTTGTCGGTTATAAACGTCCAGTTATCAGTATGAAAAGCAAAAAGCGTCCAAGTAGATTGCCGGAGGAATGGGAAGTGATTCCTAATACCCATGAGGGGATTGTATCGCAGGAAACATTTGATACAGTACAGCAGATGATTACCAGCAGACGGAAAAAGAATAGTAGCGGTTATAACAATATTTTTGCGGGAGTGATAAAGTGTGCTGAATGTGGTTATAGCATGTCGGTAGGAAGTGCCCACCGCCGTAAACGTCCAGAAGTGATAGACTGTATCGTCTATTCCTGTGGTAGTTATACCCGGTACGGAACTCTCTCTTGTACTTCGCATAAAATAGAAGCACGTGACTTGTATAATGCTGTGCTTGCTGACATCAATTATTATGCGAATATGGCATTGAAGAATCCGAAAGCGGTCATGGAGATTCAACAAAAATTGTCTGCTATGGATAAGAGTGAATTCAAGGCATTTAGTCGAGAGAAACGTAAACTGGAAAAACGCTTGACGGAATTGGACAGGCTGTTTTCGTCATTGTATGAAGATAAAGTCATGGGGCGTATTACGGAGAGAAATTTTTCTCGTATGTCTGAAAAGTACGAAAAAGAACAGTTTGAACTTGATTTGCGCCTGAAAGAGATAGAAGCGGAATTGAGCGCAAAAGGCGTATCTGATAAAGGGGCGGTGGATTTTGTTTCTCTAATCAAACAATATCAAGGCATTACAGAATTGACCGCTACCACCGTTAATGCACTGATTGATAAAATTGTTGTTTCAGAGCACAAGGAAAATGCGGATGGTGTAATGGAACAGTGTATAACCATCTATTATAAATTCGTGGGTTCTCTCCACGAATTTTACATACCCGTTCCCAAACGGACATGTTTTTTCGGGGAAAAGGTATGTACCCGATGTGGGACAGAGTATATTCCAAATTCCAATGTAGCAAGGTATTGTCCTGACTGTAGGAAGATTGTAAAACGAGAACATGAAGTGCGTTCCAATGAAGTGAGAAAAGCAAAGCGCCACGCACTAAAGGCACAAGCCGAAAAAGAAAAAGCAATTTCTTTGTCGACCTTTGAACTTTCCGCAAAAGATGATCGACTGACTTAGAGCAGAGGGCGGGAAGAACGGTCAGGCAGGGAAATAAAAATAAGAAAGTTGACATCATCCGCTATGTGACGGAGGGGACATTTGACGCTTATTTGTATCAGGTGATTGAGAACAAGCAGAAGTTTATCAGTCAGATCATGACGAGCAAAAGTCCGGCGAGAAGCGTTGAGGACATTGACGAGGTAGCTTTATCTTATGCGGAAATCAAAGCACTTGCTACTGGAAATCCGCATATTAAGGAAAAGATGGATCTTGATATTCAGGTGTCAAAACTCCAACTTTTAAAACAGAGTTTTTTGAGCCAGAAATACGAAATGGAAGATAAAGCAACAAAATATTTTCCCCAAAAAATAAAACAAAAGGAGCTGGATATTACCGCATATGAGGCAGATATACAATTGGTGGGAGAACACACGCCGCCTGACCGGGAGACATTCCCGCCCATGCGGATCGGTGAAACGGTGTACTATGGGAAAAAAGAGGCGGGGGTGGCACTGGTTGAGGCGTGTAAAGCCATGAAGTCACCGGACGGTGTACTGCTGGGGGATTACCGTGGCCTGCGGATGGAATTGTCCTATAACAGTTTTGCAAAGGAGTTTGTTGTGACGCTGAAAGGGACGGGGATCTACCATGTTCCGCTGGGAACAGATATTTATGGAAATATCATGAGAATTGACAACGAGATTGATAAGATTCCGGATAAACTGGAACGGTGCAGGGAGAAGCTGGAAACCCTGAAAGGACAGCTTGAAACAGCAAAGGCGGAGGCGGAAAAGGAGTTTCCGAAAGAAAAAGAGCTGTCGGAAAAGGTGGCAAGGTTGGGGGAGCTGAATGCCTTGCTTGACATGGATAAAAAAGACCAGGTGCTTTTTGATGAAAATGTTCCGGATGCGGCTGAAGAAATGCCAGAGAAAGAGACAGGCGGATGGAAGCGGTAAAGCCGGGGCGGAAAGGCAGAACATTCTTCTGTTTCCCGTTCTTATGCCCGCAAATCCACGGCATTTGTTTCCGGATGCCGTAGGAGCGGGAAACAAATGTGCAACAGGCGCGGTCGCACAATAGCGGTTCCTTTTTTTATCTGCTATCGTTAAGTGGCAGAAAGAGGAAAGGAGGTAGCGATGCAGAGGATTTTGGAAGGAATGGATGAGTACCTGTTCCGTATGTATGACGGACTGTTAAAGGAATTAAAACAAACCGAATGTTACCGGAATGACAGTGACGAGGCAGACAGGCTGGAAGAGCGGTATCCGGAAATCCGTCAGATTCTGGAAGGGGCAGACATCCGTAAGGAGCGTGTATTGTCCGTAGAAGTGCAGACGGCAATCAAAGAATTTGTGGAACACCGAACAAATATGCTGGATGACCTTCAGGTTAAATATTATCTGCGGGGGGTCCATGACTGCATTCTGCTGATGGTTAAGTGTGGTCTTTTAAACCAGAATGAATTAAAAGGAGATGATAACGGATGGAATCAAATCATACCGGGGATGGCTTCCTGTTTGACATGGCGATTGAGGAAGCGGACAGTGAAACGGTGGAATGGCTGGGAGGGCAGGAGTATTATCAGAAGTGGAAAAAAGAACGGCGGGAGTTGGTGGAGAAATACCCCTGTATTGATGCTGTTCTGGAAGGAACAGAAGAAATATCACTGACCGATGAGGAACACAGGGCACTCGTGCATTATCTGGATATACAGCAGAAAATGGAGTCGGCACAGAGGCGGGAGTACTACCGTTTTGGACATGTCCATGCACAGAGGTACCGCGATGGGCTGGGGGAGCGGAACAGCCGTGCAGCAGGCAGAATGTTCCCTGCAAAAACCTGTGCTAAGACGGGAACTGACAGTGTACAAACTTAGCAGGGTGCTTTGATGTTACATAGCCGGCGGATTTCGAATGTTTGAAGAATTGCGGGAGTTGTGAAACAACGAAGCAATTCGCATCATTTGTTGGGGGCAAAATACCTTTTGCCTCCAACATCATATTATGAAGGAAGGTGTTTCAATGACTTACAAAGACTACAAACAATCACTTAACCAGAAGCTGTCTGATAAAGTACAGCAGGAACTGTTAAATTTTCAGAAGGAAATACAGGCGAAAACATCAGGGGAAGTGAATGATACGGCACAGCAGACTTTCATAAAAGAAGAAATTGCAAAATATTTTCTGCACCCGGAGTATTCCCCGCAGGCGGCAAAAGCTTTGTTAAAATCACCTGACCTGCTGCATGATATATATGAGGAATGGCTTGAATGCGGGGAGGGACATAAAGATTCGCTGCGTCAGATCATAGCTGACTTTAAGGATTATATGGTTAAGACTGAAAAAATATTGTCGGGGAAGGAGAGGTAGCGGAAGGTGTTGAAAATGGGGTGAGAGATATGATAGAATAGAAAATACAGATATTTTGCTATAAAAAGAGGAGGAATGTTATTCATGTGGTTTGTTGTAGAGATTCCATTAATTGTTGTTTTGGTGTTTGTCTTATTGTTAATTGGCGGAGTATACCAAATTGTAACAAACATTGAGAGTATATTTTTTTATATACTCGTTACAGCAATTGATTTGGGACTATTTGTTCTTTTGATGAGAATATATTATAAGGCTCACGATAAAGTTAGGGGGTTTTTTTTTGGAATTAATCTTACTTCGGTTTGCATCTTTTGGTTTTATGGATTGTTTGTTTTTCTGACCTTGGAGGGTATGGATACCCAAGGTTTGCAAAAATATATGATGTTTTTAGGAACAAATGAGAATAGCGTGCTATTGAGATATTTGATTTTTCCTGTTGTGATTGTTTTATGTTTCTACTTAATAGCGCTCTTGTTTGCATATATTGTGGATAATAAAATAATGAGGTCTGTTTTTTGTATGTTACCAATTCTGTTGACGCTTTTATTTTATAATATAAGTATTAATATCTGTACAGAGAGTTATTCTCAGGGCAAGGTAGAAGAATTTATGCAGATGGATAATTTACAAGAATATACATTAGACAACGATATAAAAGTGTATTACCCGGTATATGACCTAGATAGTGTTAAAAGTGTTTTGGTTTTTCCAGGATTTATTCCCTTTAAGTATTCTCGTATTTCTTTCACCCGAGGTGAAACTATATTTTTGAAAAATGATGTTAAATCAAATTTCTGGGAAACAAAACATTATGTAGAGGCATCAAATGGAAAAGAGGTAGGAATTATTAATGTAGAGGATGTGGAAGGTTTTACATCTCCCTGATATTTCCTTTTTTGTTCCCGCGTCAAAATCCTTTGCTGTTTAAAAATAGTTATGTACAATTTGATCATTAAAATTAAAAGGGAGGCGGTTTGTTTCCCTTTTCGGGTGTGTAAAAGGAGTGAAAGTCATGAGCAGAATTATGGAGGAACTGATAGAAGAATTCATGGACGATGAAAAGAAAGAAAGCGCTTTGCGGATGCTGGAAGACGGGAAACTTTCTAATCAGGAAATTGCAAAGTATTTAAAGCTTGATATAAAAGTTGAGGAAGAATTGGAGAAAGAACAAAAAGCAGCGGTGTGTTAAGAGGACAATTTAATACACCCATTACATAGCCGGATGGTATCCAGAACACAATACCACCCGGTTATTTTTATGCCCGGATATTTGAAATCCATATCAAAAATCCAGTCACGGGCAGGAAAGGAAGTGAAAACCATGCCATATATTGCACCGGAAGTCGTGCAGGAAGTAAAGCGGATGGATCTGCTTACCTACCTGAAAAATTATGAACCATATGAGCTTGTGCATTTTTCCGGGAACACCTACACCACGAAACCCCATGACAGCCTGAAGATCTCCAACGGGAAATGGATGTGGTGGAGCAGGGGAATCGGCGGGCGTTCTGCCCTTGATTATCTGATTAAAGTCAGGGATTACACCTTTATGGAGGCGGTGGAAACTCTTGCAGGACTGGAGCAGGTTATTCAAATAAAGAGCTTATTAGTGTTTTGTTAGATTCTGCAAAAGATACATTGGAAAAGAAATTTCAAACTTGCATTACCTTTTTATTACCATAATACAGAAACAGGTGAGAGTAAGATACAGCTTTTGGCTCCTTTATATTTTCCCGGTGCCCCGGTACGTTTGGCTTTGGTGCTGAATAAAATACAGAGTGAAACAAAAGAGTATTATGAGGGAGTGACGGTTTTACCTGTAGAATGGGCATATATGAATTCAAGGCTTATTGCCAGACCAGACGAAGAATGGGCAAAAATAGTTGACGAAATAAATTTTGCCAATGAGAGCGATTCTATTTCGGATGCTGTTGACAAAATTGATTAGATGTGTTATTATTAAACATATTATAAATATTGATTACAAATTTAAATTACAAATTCTTTACAAATTTTAAATTACAATTTGATTATTAAAATCAAAAGGGAGGCGGTTTGTCTCCCTTTTTGAGTGTGTAAAAGGAGTGAAAGCCATGAGTGGAATTATGGAGGAACTGATAGAAGAATTCATGGACGATGAAAAAAAAGAAAGCGCTTTGCGGATGCTGGAGGACGGGAAACTTTCTAATCAGGAAATTGCAAAGTATTTAAAACTTGATATAAAAGTCGTGGAAGAATTGGAGAAAGAACAAAAAGCAGCGGTGTGTTAAGATGACAATTTAATACACCCGTTACATAGCCGGATGGTATCCGAAGCAGAATACCACCCGGTTATTTTTATGCCTGGATATAAAAAATCATTTACAAATATCAACTTCAGGGCAGGAAAGGAAGTGATGATTATGCCATATATAGCGCCAGAAGTTGTGCAGGAAGTAAAGCGGATGGATTTACTGACCTACCTGAAGAATTACGAACCGTTTGAACTGGTGCATTTTTCAGGGAACACCTACACCACAAAAACTCATGACAGTCTAAAGATTTCAAATGGAAAATGGATGTGGTGGAGCAAGGGGATTGGAGGGCGTTCTGCCCTTGATTATCTGATTAAAGTCAGAGATTACACCTTTATGGAGGCGGTGGAAACTCTTGCAGGACTGGAAGGAGTACAATCCTTTGTTCCTTTACCAGCCGAAAAGCAGACAGAGAAAAAACTACTCTTACCAGAGCCATACAGTCATCAGACGAGAGTGGTTTCCTACCTGAGAGGGCGTGGGATTGACGGGGAGATCGTGGATTTCTGTCTGCGAACAGGGCGGGTGTATGAAAGTAAACGCTACCATAATGCGGTATTTGTGGGCAGGGACAGAGGGGGAAAACCCCGTTATGCTGCCCTCCGTGGGATGGGAACGGACTTTATCGGGGATGCGTCAGGGAGCGATAAGAACTACTCTTTTTCTATTCCAGCAGAGGATAAGAGCAGGGAAGTCCATTTATTTGAGTCTGCCATTGACCTGTTATCCTATGCCACGGTATTGAAAATGGACGGGCAGGATTGGAGGGCAGAACATCTTTTATCTCTTGCAGGGGTGTACCAGCCGGCAAAAAAATCGAGCAGAGTAAGGTTCCGGCGGCACTGTCCCGTTTTCTGAAAGAACATCCGGAAGTGCAGGGGATTGTGTTCCATCTGGACAATGACTGGGCGGGGCGGCTGGCAACAGAAGCAATACGGACGGTACTTCCGGGGAAATATCACACAGAGGATGTGCCGCCAGCAAGGGGAAAGGACTGTAATGATGAGCTTTGTATCCGGCTGGGGATTGGTGTGACAGTAAGGCAAAAGAAACAGCAAAAAGGAAGTCAGGAAAGGAGCTTTGAACGATGAAAACTTATGACGTAACGATTACGGAGACATTGAAAATGACGGTTCCAATTAAGGCAGATAGTCTTGCCGAGGCAGAACAGGAGGCTGAAAATAACTGGAATGCCAGTATGTATATTCTGGATGCAGACAATTTTGTGGGAGCTACTTTTCATGCGGAGGAACGAGAGAGAGAAAGAAGTAGAGAGATAGATTTTGGATTGAAGAAGTAAATGGAATAAAATTTTTTGTTTTCGGAGGGTAATATGAGCGACATCCGACGTGAAACGAGGGTGGTATAGCGATACACAATACCAGCAAGCAACGCCTTTGGATTGCCACCGCCCTTTCGGTCAGCGGCAACCCTCCGGCAGCTTGTTAGGGGAGCAGAGCTTCCCCTAATACCCCTCAGAATAATTAAAAAATGAAAGGAGCGATATCGTTGATATATTCGCAATTTGAGGAAAAACAGCAGGAAAGAAGCAGACAGCGTATTCAGTCTTATGCGGAAAAGATTGCAGCGATGAAAAAGAAAAAAGAAAGGGGGGCAGGGGGCAATGTTAAGGCACAAAGTTTTTGCCGAGGGCGTGGCAAAGCAAATTAAGGAGTATCTTCCGCCAGAGTATACTGATGTGGAATGTAAGGTTATTGAGCAAAAAGGAAACAATGGTCAGCTTAGTGTTGGTGTTACATTCATACAGCCGGGGAAGAATTCAGCTCCTATTATAAATATTGAACTATTTTATGAAGCTGTCCGTAACGGAGTTCCGTTAGAAAATATCATGCAGGAATTGGCAGGGATAGCTGAACAAAGTATGAATTCCGGACTTTCTATTACCCCCAGGCAGTTGAATGAATATAACAAGGCAGAGGAGTATCTAGGGGTGCGGCTTGTTAATACGAAAGCAAACAGGAAAGAGTTAAATGATCTTCCTCACATTGGGCTGGAGGATTTGTCGCTGATACCGATAATACGATTTCCTTTGCCAGACAAGAGTGGATATGGAAGTATCAAAATAACAGAAGAAATGCGGAGGATGTGGGGGGTGAGTACAGAACAGATATTTGAACGGGCATGGGAGAATGAGGAACTTCCCAGACTACAGGGGTTAGGAAAGTTTATATCTCATGTGGGGAGCAGTAAAGAATTATTTGAGATAGAAAATACATCTACTCAAAATAGTAATGAAAGTATGTATTTGCTGACAAACCAAAGAGGAATAGACGGAGTCGCCCTGATTGCTTTTCCCGGTGTGCTGGAATAACTGGATGAGTTGTTTCCAAAAGGTTTTTATGTTGTGCCATCCTCCATACACGAAACCATTATTATGCCGAAAGCGATTTGCGAAATGGAGACATCACCGAGGCAGATTGGGGAGGTGGTAAGGGACATTAACCAAAAACACATGGACAGAAAAGAAATTTTGTCTGACCGGATCTACGAGTATGACAAAAAAAGCAAAAAAGTCAGGCAGGTGCCAGAATCAATAGAAAAAGAAAGAGGAGCATTCCTGTTAAGTAACAAGTAGCAGATTTGCAAAAAATGAGTGCCTG
>CAMXSH010000008.1 GCA_947246475.1 uncultured Roseburia sp. | reverse complement strand
GGAATATGCTTACAGCCTGATAGAAAGCGAGGGATAGAGATGGTGATAAACAAGAATGCAAATGTGACAGTCATCCCAGCAAGATACCATGCCACAAGACAGGAAAAGGATGAGGATAATCCAAAGCTACGGGTTGCCGCTTACTGCCGTGTTTCCACGGACGTCGAAGAACAGGCGACAAGCTATGAGGCACAGATCGAACATTATACGGAATATATACAGAAAAATCCCGAATGGGAACTGGCCGGGATATTTGCGGATGAAGGTCTTTCTGGCACTGACACCCGTAAACGCGGGGAGTTTAACCGCATGATCGAGGAATGCATGGCGGGAAAAATCAATATGGTCATTACCAAGTCCATCAGCCGTTTTGCAAGGAACACACTGGACTGCCTGAAATACATCCGGCAGTTAAAAGACAGGAATATCCCCGTATTTTTTGAAAAAGAGAATATCAATACCATGGATTCCAAAGGGGAGGTGCTGCTGACCATCATGGCATCGCTGGCACAGCAGGAAAGCCAGTCCTTAAGCCAGAATGTGAAGCTTGGGCTGCAGTACCGCTACCAACAGGGGCTTGTGCAGGTCAACCATAACCGTTTCCTTGGATACACGAAGGATGAGGAAGGGCAGCTGATTATTGAGCCGGAAGAGGCAGAGGTTGTAAAGCGGATTTACCGGGAATATCTGGAAGGGGAGAGCCTCGCACAAATTGGAAAAAGCCTGGAGGCAGACGGCATCCTGACAGCGGCGGGAAAGGCAAAGTGGCGGCCGGAAACGTTGAAGAAAATATTGCAGAACGAGGAGTATATCGGGGATGCCCTCCTGCAGAAAACTTATACAGTGGATTTTCTTTCAAAGAAGCGGGTTAAGAACAATGGCATTGTACCGCAGTATTATGTGGAGAACAGCCACGAGCCAATCATTCCCCGTGCTTTATATGCAGGTTCAGGAGGAGATGGCACGGAGGGAAAATCTCCACAGCGGAGCAAAAAGGAAGAAACGGGTCTATAGCAACAAATATGCTTTGTCAAGCATTGTTTACTGCTCCAAATGTGGGGACATTTACCGCAGGATTGCATGGAACAATAGGGGAAAACATTCCACGGTCTGGCGGTGCTGTACCCGTGTGGAGCATGGGCCAAAGAAATGTGATGCATCAACCATTCAGGAATCGGATCTGCAGAATGCGGTGGTAAAGGCGGTTCAGGAAGTAATGGGTGGAAAGGATGTATTCCTGCCTGTTTTAGAAAAGAATATCAGAGAGGTGCTGGAGAGTGAAAGCGGGGAGCAGATTGCGGAGATTGACCGTAGGCTGGGCGAACTGCAGCAGGAGCTTTTGAGGCTGGCAAACGGCAAAAAGGAATATGGAGATGTTGCGGATGAGATTCATAAACTGAGGGAGCAGCGGCAGGATGTTCTGACACAGGATGCGGAGAGGGATGGCAGGCGGCAGAGGATTGAGGAAATGAGAGCCTTTTTGGAGAAACAGGTTAATGAGCCATTGGGATATGATGAGCAGTTGGTTCGGAGGTTGGTGGAGAAAATTACGGTGTATGATGATAGGCTGACGGTGAAGTTTAAATCGGGATTGGAAATAGATGTGGAGAGATAAAATATAGGAAATGACCAAATGCCTTGCAGTTCGACAATGAATTGCAAGGTTCTTTGTAGTTCGACAAAGTATGGTGTAGCCATATTGCAATATTAAACAAATCTTTTATAATAAATTTAAGAAGTTATATAATTGAGATGGGTATAGGTTCCATATTGAATATACGAGATTATATTAAGCTTTAAAGTTAATAGTGCTATTTAGATGGATTAGAAATTAAGGATAAAATCAATTAATCTAATTTTAACTAAGTCATTACTAATTACAATACGCTTTTCTGTTTCAGTTATAACAAAATATTGAGAAAGTGAGTAAATACTAAATGGAATTGGAAGGTGATGAGATGAAAAATTTATCACAAACGCGAGAGGTTCAATCGGGATTGATTACTGAATATGATATCACAAGATTATTTGATTCTGATTCCTGTATATCTTATATTCATCATGATAACTACCCATTGGTGATTGGACCACAAATGTTATTAAAAGTCAATACTAATATAGGAGTTTCTGATATTACTAATTTGGAAATTGAATTGAGGAAACTGAAATGTTTGGTTGGACTGAAATATGCACCTGACACAATGATGGATCATACCTATGTCCCTGTAGAAAGACCATTGTGGAAGTATATGGTAGAGGAATTTAAAGGACCCGTGGGTACTTTGCCTCATTACTCAACTTTTGATATAGATAATGGGATCGATAGAGGAAAATTATTGGAAACGATAGAAGAAATGGCACAAGGTGGTGTTTCTTTTATGACATTACATCCTACAGCTACAGTTTCATTGTTAGAAATGGCAAAAAAGTGTAGAAAAATCCCAACAACATCGCGAGGTGGAGCAGTTGTACTAAAAGATGCTATCTTGAACAATCGAATTGAAAATGTATTTGTAGATAATTTTAGTGATATACTTAAATTATTTAAGAAATATAATTTGACATTAAGCGTAGGAACAACATTTAGACCTGCTTGTATATGTGAGGCATTAGATTTAGTACAGTTAGAAGAAATTAAGGAACAAAAAAAATATATAGACATTGCTAAGGCTAACGGAGTTAATGTGATGATGGAAGGAATTGGACATATTTCGTTAGAGATGATTCCTGAATATTGCAAATTGATAAATGAATACAATACTCCATTAATGCCATTGGGTCCAATGCCGACGGATGCAACTATAGGTTTTGATCACGTAACTGCTGCGATTGGGGCGACTGTGACAGCTTTGAACGGAAATGTGGGTGTTATAAATTCTGTTACCAGAGAGGAACATACAGGAAATGTTCCCACCAATGATTCTATAGTGGAAGGTCTAAAAACTGCTAGAGTAGTGGCACACAGTATCAATGTTGCAAGATTTGCTAAATATAGGGAAATTGATACCGCAATTGCTGATAATAGAGCCAATAATAGAAGCTGTGTTATTAAGGGTGGAATTTTTGCGGATGATACAGTTAGTGAAGATGGTGCGGGCTGTAGTAGATGTAGATATGAATGTCCGTTGACGATACTGAATTGAAGGAGGAATAAATATGAACTTTACATATAATGCACCAACAAAAGTATATTTTGGTAAATTAGATTATGATAATTTGTTTGTTGAGATAAAACAGTATGGTAATAATGTATTAATTTTGACAGGTGGCAAAAGTACTTTGAAAATTGCTGAGAATATTAGTAATAGGTTAAAAGGAAATTTTTCAGTCATTTTAAAGGATGGGGTAAAATCAAATCCTGAGATTGAATTAATTGAAAGTATAGCCAGTGGGGTACAGAAAATAGATGTTATTTTAACTGTTGGTGGCGGAAGTGTACATGATTCTGGAAAAGCATTAGCAATCGCTATGACCCATAATGAGAAACTCGAAGATTATACAACAGATGGAAAAATAAGTGTACCAGGAATTACTAATAGGGTTATTCCCGTTATTACAATACCAACTATTTTTGGCACAGGTGCTGAAGTTTCTCCAGCTGCGTTATTGAAAATTAGAAATAAAAAAAGAGTTATTTTTAGTACATATATATATCCTAAAGCTACTTTTATTGACTGCTCATTTACGGCGAGTTTGTCAAATGATATGTGTATAAAGACATCATTGGATGCTATGGTTCAAGGAATAGAATCGGCTGTATCAACTAAATCGCAGTCTTTTTCAAGGAGATTTTCATATTCGGCTATAGAACGAGTAATAACTGGTTTATTAGACTTAGTAAAGGGAAATGAAAAAACGAAAATAATGGAGGAGTTGGCTTTAGCTTCAATAGAGGGATTGTATGCAGTAGGACAAAGTACAGTAGGAGCTGCACATGCAATATCTGATCCAATAAGCGGAAGATATGATATTCACCATGGAGAAGCTGTTGGTATTTTATTGCCATATGTAGTTGAAGCGAATTATTCTTATGCCAAAACGGAATATGAAACTGTAAAATTAATTTTTGAGAAAAAATTAAATCAAACATTTAAGACATTACCTGAAGCTTTGAATGCTTTTTATGCAGAGATAGGTTTTGACAAATATGCTTTGCAACATGAGATTGACAGAACTACATTTTACATTGATTTTAAAGAATTAATATGTGAATCATATAATGGGGATATGGATGGCAATCCGAGGGAAATGACGGATGATATAATAAGTGATATACTTAATAAAGTATTTGGAGAAAGTTAAAATGAAATTGGATCAGGAAAGGTTAGAACATAGTATTAATATATGTAAACAATGTATACTTTCAAAGAAACAAAAAGTTTCAATTAGAAATAGTAAATACTTAGTTTGGCCTTTATTTTTTTTAGAAGGGACTCAGCCAAGAGAAGATGGCGTAGATATATGCGCTACGGCATTGGGGATAATTTCAAGTTCACATTTTATAAATGAGAGTGTAAACGATGAAATATCTAACGTAGTAAAGGCTGGCATTTCTACCTTGCTATTTGTTAGAAATGCAGATGGTTCTTGGCCATCCAAAATATCTTTGGTAATAAAAGATAATGTTTCAATGGAAGGGGTTATTAGTGATACATATTATGCCTTAAACGCACTGATGGCAGTGGATTTTATTACAAATAATCCCCAAATACCTGATTTGATTGATCCGTTAACTAATCAAATGTTAAATGAATTAAGTGATAGATTGGAAATAGTAGAGAAAGGTGTTCAATGGCTGTTAGAAAATAGAGTTGGGCAAGGATGGGGATATACTGGAATAAACTATTTAGAGGATAGAACGGGAAGAAATGTTATACCTGCATATGTGGTTCCGTCAACCAATGCTATTATGGTTATGTCACAAATTATGAGTGTAGAGAAAAATATTAATCCACAGTCAGTATTGATTGGAAGGATGGAAGTGGCGATAAAAGAAACCCTAAATTGGATTTGTGAAATAATGAATCAAGACGGAGGGGTAGGGATTAAAAGAGGAGAGAGATCGAGAGTTGGAAATACGGCAAAGGTCCTTATAGCTTTATGCACAGTATCGGTTCCAGGTGATATGGAAGCAAAGGTAAATACTGTTATTAATAAAGCTATAAAATTTATTTTAAAGAATTACAATCCGAAAAAGATAAAATTTGAAAGTGTAAGTGAAGATTTTTCACAGTTTATTGTTGAAACAGATAATGGAAACGTGAATGCTTTTAAGCGTCCAATTATTCATGAATTATATCTAGAACCGTTGGTGTTAGAAGCCTTAAGTTTATATTATATGCGGACTATTAGCATTACAGCGGCAAATCCATCAAAAAAAAGTGTTTTTTTTAAGAGCAAGATATGCAGATTTATGAAAGTAGCATGTGAGGAAATGTTATTAAAGCAAAAATCAGATGGAGAGATTCAAGGTGCTGTTAGAAGTAGAAGACCGGCTCAATGTGAAGGTTATACTATGTATGCTTGCAACGATTTGATTTGCGCGATTTCATCATTAATTAGTAATAATGAATTATTGGCAAGTGTTGTTAAAGCGACATTAAAACGGAGATTATTAATAGGTATATATATTTTTTTGATTTTGCTAGTTTTTGTGCCAGTTGTATTAAGCCAAGAACCGTTGTGGTTAGCTACACTATTGTTAATATTAAATCCAATTGCACTAAGTATAATTACTAGCTTGGTTGAAAAAATGCTTTTAGGGGATGGTTAGTTATAGCAGCTTGCGGACGGGGCGGATTTCTGCCCTGTCTTTTTTGTTAGGTAACTTAAAAAAGTTTCAATTATGTGAATAAATAAAGCAATTTGAATATTTATGGATATATTTCCTAATACTGTTGCCATGCTAAAACAGGGGATGGATTAAATCGAACGAACCAATGGGAACAATGACATACTTCCTGTCCTTTCGTGCCAGACCGTCCTAAGAAACATGTCAATCACTATTATATATAGAAATGTAGAATTAAAAATTATCTGATTTATTGCTACCGATAAGAAGGAGCACTCATACAAAGAGAAACTATCTTTTTTTATATTTTTACCTAGTAAAAAAATACAATCACCCAAAAGTAACCAATATCTTTACTCTTATCCTCGAAACCATATCATATCAATCATATTCATTCCCCTCACCAATTAAAGATTGCAAGCCCTTTTATTTATGTGTATAATAAAGTAAAAATTAAAAATACATGTTACAAAGGAGCCCTTATGCAACTTACATGGAATGAAATTGAACTGCACGTTGCCACCTGTACCCGGTGTCCCTTGAGTCAGACCAGGAATCGGCCTGTCATGGGACGTGGAAATTACCAGGCTGAAGTTATGCTGATTGCTGAAGCTCCCGGAGGACAGGAAGATCAGCAGGGGATTCCCTTTGTCGGGAGGTCAGGGGAAATATTGGACAGACTGTTACAGGACTGCGGACTGGATAGAGATGAAATATATATCACCAATATTTTGAAATGCCATCCTCCGGGCAATCGTGATCCGAAGGGAGAGGAAAAAGAAGCATGCTTTCCTTATCTGAAATATGAGACGTATCTGCTAAAGCCCAAGATTATTGTCTGTCTTGGCCGTGTTGCTGCGCAGCGAATTATTTCGCCGGATTTTAAGATTACGAAACAGCATGGTACCTGGATACATCGGAAAGACTATGCTTTGACTGCGACATACCATCCTTCTGCAATTCTGAAGGATCCTTCGAAGTATGAGATTGTGAAAGGTGATTTTATGGAAATCGTAAAAAAACGGGATGAACAAAGAAACTACTAGCCGGAGGAGAATGCCATGAAATTTCAATACTGCCCACACTGTGGAGATAAATTAATAAAAAAAGAAATAGGGGATGAGGGATTCATCCCTTTTTGTGAGAACTGTGATATTCCTTTGTGGGATATGTTTACGACAAGTATCATCGCAGCTGTTGTAAACGAGCAGGACGAGGTCGCGCTGTTACGGCAGAATTATGTTTCGGAGACGAAACATGTCTGTGTTGCTGGGATCATGAAGATTGGAGAGTCGGCGGAGGACACGGTGGTCCGGGAGATAGCAGAAGAAATTGGACTGAAAGTAAAGGAAGTAGAATACATAAGAAGTTATCCCTATGACAAGAAAGAAATGCTAATGCTGGGATATAAGGCAGTTGTAGAGAAAGACGATTTTACTTTATCGGGAGAGGTTGATTCGGCTGAATGGGTCAAATTTGATGAGGCGTTGCCGCTTCTCCGGGAAGGCAGCATCGCGTGGCAGCTGGTAAAAGAAGTCATTGAGAAATAGAACTCCTGTTATCAGGCTGTATTTTTTGTGGCGGTGTTTTGAGAGAGGAATAGAATGAAGTAAGAATGTTGTTAAAGGAATTTTATGATGGAAAATAGAATATCTCTTGAACCGGAGGCAGTGGAGGTCGCGGATGCCAATTCAAAACCGCCTTTGATTTTTCAGCTGCCGCCATGGAAGGGGCGGGAAGTGCTGGAGGAGGCGCAGAATGCTCCAGTGTGCATGTATCCGGCTGGCGTCAGGAAGATTGCTGTAAATACGGGGGAATGGGGGAAAATTCCGGTCTATATCGTCTGCCCGGAACATATTACATCTCCCGCCAATGTGATTTTTTATATCCACGGCGCGGGGTGGGTCTTTGGGAGTTTCCACACGCATGAAAAGCTGGTGAGAGAATTGGCAGCAAGGACGGATTCTGTTGTAGTATTTCCGGAATACAGCCGTTCGCCGGAGGCACGTTATCCGGTGGCGATCGAGCAGTGTTATAACGTGTTATGCAGGCTTTCATCGATTCTGGAAAAAATGGACATTCGGATGAACCCGTGCACCCTTACCGTGGCTGGGGACAGTGTGGGAGGAAATATGACCATTGCCATGACGATCATGGCAAAAGAACGAAAGGGACCGTATATTCAAAAACAGCTCTTATATTATCCTGTTACAAACGCCTGCTTTTGTACAGATTCTTATCGCCAGTTTGCCGAAGGATATTATCTCTACCGGGAAGGGATGAAGTGGTTCTGGGATCAATATACGATGTCGCCATGTGACAGAAATGAGATCACCGCATCTCCTCTCAGGGCGGATATCGATCAGTTGAAGGGACTTCCAGATGCTATGATCCTAAATGGAGAGGCGGATGTTCTGCGGGATGAAGGGGAGGCATATGCCAGAAAACTTCGGGAAGCCGGGGTAGATGTGACAACAGTAAGATTTCAGGGGATGATTCATGACTTTGTCATGCTGAATGCACTGGATCAGACTAAGGCGTGCCGCGCAGCAATGGATGCTTCTGTTGCCTGGATCAACAGAAAAAATCGTTGTCAGGATTATTGAACGTATGACAGGTAAAAGTGTAAAAGAAATTATATAAAAAATATATTCAAATTAACACCATTAAATACTATTGTTTTAAGGGCAATCGAGAAACCGGTTGCTCTTTTTTACTAATTCCTGTTATGGTTTATTTATAATATTACAGGGACATAATAAAATAGAATATGAAATGATTGGAGGTTTTTAGATATGTATTACGCAAGTGGTAACTATGAGGCTTTTGCCCGACCCCGCAAGCCCGAGGGAGTCGAATCCAAAACTGCCTATATCATTGGAACCGGCCTGGCAGCCCTGACAGCGGCGTGTTATCTGGTTCGGGACGGCCAGATGAGCGGTGACCGCGTACATGTATTTGAAAAGGATCCTATACCAGGCGGAGCGTGTGATGGTTATGAATACCCTGGCCTGGGTTATGTCATGCGGGGTGGCCGGGAGATGGACAACCACTTTGAAGTGATGTGGGATCTGTTTCGCTCGATTCCGTCCATTGAGACAGATAATGTCAGCGTATTGGATGAGTATTATTGGCTGAACAAAAAAGATCCCAACTATTCCCTCATGCGGGCTACAATGAACCGAGGTCAGGATGCCCACACAGATGGTAAGTTCGGTCTGTCCGACAAAGGAGCATTAGAGATCATGCACCTGTTTTTTACCCCGGATGAGAAGCTGTATGACAAGCGCATTACCGACTTTTTTGACAAGGAAGTTCTGGACTCTAATTTTTGGCTTTACTGGCGCACCATGTTTGCTTTTGAAAACTGGCATAGCGCCCTGGAAATGAAACTCTATCTCAAACGGTACATCCACCATGTCGGGGGGCTTCCGGATTTTAAAGCACTGCGCTTTACCAAGTACAATCAGTATGAGTCCATGATCCTGCCCATGATCAAATACCTGGAGTCCTTTGGCATCCAGTTCCACTACAACACCAAGGTAGTCAATGTGGAATTCGACATCCGCCCCGGAAGGAAGCAGGCGAAGCGTATGGAACTACTGGCGGATGGCCGGAGGGAATTCGTGGATTTAACAGAAAAGGATCTGGTCTTCATCACCAACGGTGGATGCGTGGAAAATTCTAGTCTAGGTTCTCAAAATGAGCCTGCGTCGTTCCATACGGAGATCAAGCCGGGGGGCGGCTGGGATATGTGGCGGAAGATCGCGGCGCAGGACTCTGCTTTCGGGCATCCAGATAAGTTCTGTTCGGATCCAGAGCAGAGCAACTGGATGAGCGCCACTGTCACAACTTTAGACGACAAGATCGTGCCCTATATCCAAAATATCTGTAAGCGAGATCCCTTCAGCGGTGGCGTTGTCACCGGCGGCATTGTTACCGTTAAGGACTCGAACTGGCTGATGAGCTGGACCTTCAACCGCCAGCCCCAGTTCCGCAGCCAGCCCAAGAATCAGCTGGTGGGATGGATCTACGGCCTTTTCAGCGACAAGCCCGGCAATTTTATAAAAAAGAAGATGCGAGATTGCACTGGCAAGGAGATCTGCATGGAGTGGCTCTATCACATGGGTGTCCCCGAAGGGGAGATCGAGGGTCTGGCCGGCAGCAGTGCCAATACGGTTCCCTGCATGATGCCTTATATCACCGCATTTTTCATGCCCCGTGCCGCCGGAGACCGGCCGGATGTCGTGCCGAAGGACGCTGTTAACTTCGCATTCCTGGGACAATTCGCTGAAACGGCGCGTGATACCATTTTCACGACGGAGTACTCCATGCGTACTGGCATGGAGGCGGTCTACACGCTGTTAGACATCGACCGGGGCGTACCAGAGGTTTGGGGCAGCACTTATGACATTCGTGATTTACTGAACGCCACGGTTCAGCTGAGGGATGGTAAGAGCCTGCTGGACATGAATCTGGGATTCAAGGAAAAACTGGCGTTGAAAGAGGTGCTGAAAAAAATCAAAGGAACTGATATTGAAAAGCTGCTTCGCGAATACAACGTCATTTGATGCCATAAGTTGCGTCAAAACTCGGTCGGGGAAGCAAAACTATAGTTAAATGTAACACATCAAGTAAACTGTTGGCATATGATATTGATTTTATATGTCAACAGTTAAAACGATAGCCCCCAAGAAATATTTGTATTAATGCCCTGGCTGCTTTTTGAAAATGTAGAACGTGAGATTAAATCAAGATTAATTAATACTCTGTCATATCAATTTCATAATCTTAGAAATATAAAAATAAAATTTTTTGCTTATAAGTCTATTTGCAAGGTGCTGTAAATAGGCGTTTTTTAGTGGTTTTGTCGATGTATGTCGAAAAGTGTCGAACGATTTTCCTTGTTGGGAAGGGGAGGACAGGGGTATAATTGAGTAAAAGAATTTAGAAATGCTAATGATGGATTAGATGAGAGAAAGGTGTATATGGAGATCATCGAAGAAATAGAAACACATTCAGGACGTTTTGATGAAATCGTGGAAGATATAAAACAAAGAAATCTTTCAAGGAATAATATGCCAAAACTGATAATAGGTACTGGTCTTTCAATCCTGTATGGAATACCAGGAATGAAAGACCTGGCAAATTATTTGGATGGGAAAATTAAAAAAGAAAATAAAACGGTTCTGAAAGAAATGTGGTCTAATCGTTTCAAAAATATAAAGGACAAAGGATTAGAAGCGGGACTTGTAAATCTTTCACAAGAAGAAAATATATTAGTGGATTTTATTAAGACTTCTACCGCTGAATATATTTTGGAATCAGAGGAAAATCTTCATGATAATATAATAAAATATGATACAGGATTTAGTCGTCTGTTGGCATATCTTAGTGGAACCGTTACGATTAATAATAAAGTGATCGATATTATGACGCCAAATTATGACCGGGTGATTGAAATCGTGTGTGATAAACTTGGTATAGGGGTAATTAGCGGTTTTTATGGGAATTTATATGGCAAATTTGACAGAAATTTATTGAAGCAGCCAACACAAATATACAATTGTACAAAGAAAATATGGGTCAGGCTGTTTAAGCCACATGGTTCTATTAACTGGGTGAATGAGAATGGAAATGAATATTTGACAAACGATTATTTTGAACTTTCCCAAAAGACAGAGTGTATTGAAATAGTTACTCCTGGTAGTTCAAAGTATAGAGAAGGTATGATAAATAATACATTCCGCTGTATGCGTGAGGAATTTAATGATCTGCTAAATCCTTCAGGTAATTATTCTCTCTTATTTTATGGTTATGGATTTAATGATGATCATTTTAATACGGCACTTATGGATAGTTTCGAGAAAAACGTTCTTATAATGGCAAGGGATGTAAAAAAGGAAATAATTGATACGGCGTTAAAAAGTAAGAATATTACCGTTTTTTATCATGAAAATGGTGAGGAATATATGATCTATAAGGGGAAAAAGTATATCATAGATTTATCCTTATGGGATATTGACAAATTTGCAGATGTTTTCTTTGGTTAAAGGAGGCACGAATGAATTTACAGAATATAAATGATTGTCTGCAATCGGCATGCTGCATTGGTACAGTGGAAAACGTTGATACCAGAAAAATTGTTGTGAGCGTTACAAATGAGGACGTTCTTAATGTATTGAAAATAAACGATATTGTTATCTTATCAGGAAATAATTCCCATGAAAAACTGATTGGAATTCTAACCAAAGTAACGAAAAAAAGGCTGGAGACTCATGATGAGGATTCCATAGATGAAGAGATGGCTTGTTATTCAGACAATTTTTGCGTTGTTCATTTGGTAGGAAGCTATTACAGCAAATATGGGGCAGGAAAAGGAAATAAATTTAAGCGTGCAATCAATACATACCCAGAGATCAACAGTGAAGTATATCAGGCAAATGAAACTGCCATGAAGATGATCATGAATGCAATAAATAATAGGGAGGTCAGCGACAAAAACCTGGAAATAGGTTGTTTTGCAAGTAATCATGATGTTCCGGCTATTTTAGACGGAAACCGCTTCTTTCAAAGACATGCCTGTATTGTAGGAAGTACGGGCAGTGGAAAATCCTTTACAGTAGCTGAGATATTAGAAAGAGCGGATGAATTATCCCATTCTAATATGATCGTTTTTGACCTGCATGGAGAATATAATAAATTGTCTTACGCAGATAAGATTAAAATATGTGATGATTCAGAAGGTCTGCACATTCCGTTGTGGTTTTTCAATTATGAGGAAATCCATTCCTTGTTTGTTGAATCTTCGGAAGGAACTTCTACAAATCAACGGGCGGCTGTTATCAATTACATATTAAAAGAAAAAAAGAAATATATAAATAATAATATGAGTGGCGTCTCAGAAGAAATCGTAACAGCAGATACGCCAGTCCCTTTTTCATCGGAAGCGCTGATAGCATATCTCGAGGAACAAAATAGTTTAGAAATTGATACGGGAGAAGAATATAAAAGTGGAGACCGGAAAGGACAGGCAAAAACTAAAAAGGGGCAGTATTACGATAAACTGACTAATCTGATCACACGTCTAACAACAAAGAGAGATGATATGAAGTATGGGTTTGTCTTTAATGAAAAAGAAACTGCGGATGTCACCTATCTGAACCAATTTGTATCGAGGTTAATGGATAACAGCCATTTCAGGATAAAAGTAATCGATCTGTCGGAAGTCCAATCTGACATGTTAGCTATCATCATCGGTATTGTAACCAGACTTATATACGATATTCAGTTTTGGATGTCTCCCACAGTAGATGAAGTAAGGCATCCATTGGTGTTAGTTTGTGATGAAGCCCATATTTATATGTCAAACGATATGTCAAAAATGAAGGCAGTTGAGAAAAAGTCGCTGGAGATTTTTGAGAAGATCGCCAAAGAGGGAAGGAAGTATGGTATTGGTTTACTCATTGTTTCCCAAAGACCGGCAGAGCTGAATACAACGATCATGTCACAGTGTAATAATATTGTTAGTCTTAAGGTGACAAATGACCGGGATAAGTCTGCTGTGGCGGCGATGCTGACAGATTCCTTAGTCGGTATTGTTGATATGTTACCCAATCTGGATGTTGGCGAATGTGTAGTCGTCGGTGATGCAATTATGCTTCCATCTAAAATCATCCTAAATAAACCGAAAGAGGAACCAAGGAGTGCGACGATTGATTTTTGGGATCGCTGGGATGATGGTTTGGGAACGGTTTTTGATATCGATGCGGCGGCACTGAATCTGATAAAGCAGTCAAGGGTGTAGGGGATGGAGTGGGGGTGACGGATAACACTTTATTATCTATCACTTTTGTAAGAGTTAGAAGATAAAGAGTATTATCTGCCATATTATGATACCAGTTGTGAAGAGGTGTATCCGGAGTGGCAGATGGAGGGGTGTATGAACTTTATACCGGAGGAATTGGAGAAGTATTGGTGCTGAGATATTTTCAGAAAGGAAACCAAACAATAATGAACTGGAAGGAACAACAAAATCTGCAGCCCAAAGTGAGACAGGAAAAATGTGAGGCGGCTTCGGAAGAAGTGGGCTATGATCCCTGTCGGCTGGATGTACTGAACCGCCATTTACAGAAACTGATTGATGAAAAAATGATCCGGTCAGCCAGCTACTGCCTATGGAGGCGCGGAAAAGTATTTGCCGATGCGGCTCTTGGGGATCTGGCGTGTGAGTGGCAGGGGAGAACAAAATTTATGCCGGATACTTTTTTTGAAATACAATCCATAACGAAAGTCTTTACTGCGATGGCGATACTGAAGCTGGCAGAGGATGGGATCCTCTACCTGGGACAGCCGGTGTGGGAATGGATCAATGAGTTTGGGACGGGGGCATTCCGTGATATTACTGTGCAGCATTTGCTGACCCATACATCAGGGTTGTGCGCGCTGCCTGGCGCTCTTCCTGAAGATGAGAGAAAATGGTGGAAGGGGATTGATGAAGAACGGGTGGAGGAGACATGGATTCCTGCGGTGATCCAGGCGGGACTTCATGCGAAACCTGGGGAGAAATGGATCTATTCAGCAGTCGGTTACCCTGTACTGGGGGAGATCATAGAGCGGGCAACCGGGATGAAGGTGGAGGAGTTTATCCGGGAGACGATCCTGCTTCCCTGTGAAATGACAGAAACCCACTGGCGTGTGAATACAAACGAGAACTGGCTGAAACGTTATAATATAGTCAATCAGACTGATCTGAAGATGGTAAAAGAATATGAGAAAATGGGGATGGCGGCGATGGCCCGTCCTTCCTATTACTGGTGGAAGGGAGTGCCCGACACGGCAGGAGGAATCATGTCCACAGGGCGTGAAATGGTGAAACTGGGTGAGATGATGCTTCGCGGCGGGCGGTACCGGGGAAATCGTGTGATAGGGAAAACGGCATTGTCATGGCTTTGGACGAATCTTGTGGGAGATCACGTTTTGGATCATTGCTGGGGACATTCGGGACGTCCGGTTGCTTATGGTGCGGGGATGCCGATTGCAGCCCATAAAACAGATCTCGAACAGCTGGTATCCGAAGATGTAATATACCATGAAGGCAGTGGTACATCTGTATTTCTGGTGGATAAGGAAGAGGATTTTGTGGCTGTGTTCCAGACCGGTTTTCCGGATGAGGATGGTTGGCGGCATGAAGCAGTGAAAGGAACTGCCTCTATTATCTGGTCAGGAATAATGTGAAGTAAAATAAACGTTGAATCGAAAAGGGCTGATAATTCGGTCCTTTTTTGTTATAATAAATATAATTCGCCTGATAGGCGAATCTGGTTGCGGTATAAGTTATTGATGAAAGAAGTTTGATATGACAAAATATGAACAGGGGGTAAGGTCGGTGGATCAGAAGCTGCAGTTACAGATCAGAGCATTGAGAAAAGAAAAAAAGGTCACACAGAAAGAATTGGCAGAAGCGCTCCATGTTTCCTTTCAGACAATTAGTAAGTGGGAAAACGGAATTTCTATGCCAGATATCAGTTATCTGCCTGCTCTGGCAATGTATTTTCAAGTCGATGTAGAAGTGGTGCTGGGGATGCGTCCGCTGGAGCAGAAAGTAACCGCTCCAGATTATAGTAGTGAAGAATATTGGGAGCAGCAGCTGGAATGTACAAAAAACTGGAAGTTATTTTATTTTAATGATGATTATCTGGAGTTCCTGGTAAAAAAGGTCTGGAAATTTGACAGACCTGTGAAAATGTTAGATTGTGCCTGTGGTTATGGTTATCTGGCAGAGAAAATATTTCCGCATTTACCGGAAGGCAGCACATATACCGGATTCGATGCAAGCGAAATGTATCTGGAAGAGGGGCGGAAAAGATTTGGCAAAGATAATTCAGTGGTCCGATTCGTAAAAGGTAACATTTTAGACTATAAAAGCCCGGAAAAATTTGATCTTGTGATTTCCCAGATGATCTTATCCTACCTTTCGGATCCAGAGAGTGCGATTGACAGGATGATGCAGATGCTAAAGCCCGGCGGTATGCTGGCCTCTATTGATATCAGCCTGCCGCTGGCTGAGGATGGATTCTTTATTGCCCGGGGAAACAAACCATATAAACCTCAGATCCCCAGCCCGGATAAAGTATGGGAATATATGCAGGAACATGGAATAATGAATATTCAGTCCGGAACTGAGATGGCATTTCTTTTCCGGAAGAAGGGGCTTTGTCATGTGGATGCCCGTCTGAGTGACAAGGTGTTTATTTATGATGGGAATTTTCCCGAGGGCAGAGAGGAAGAGCTGGCAAAATATAGAAATGTGATCGAGCATCTGGAACGGGTAGAGAAAGGATATGCCTTCTATTTAAACAGAGGGTGCAGTCTGCCAGAGGCAGAAGCATTTATGAAATATCAGGAAGACGTATTGCAGCTGCTTCAGGAAGAGGATGTATTTGTTTCCAAGAGCAGCGGATTGTATATTACCTGGGGATATTGTATGTCCGGATAAAAATGGAGGGTAGCTATATATGAAAAGAAAAAAGAGTGTATTTATTTTTTCGGAAATGCCGTCAGATATTACCAGAACAGAAAATGCGGGTATGCTGATTCTTGCGGTTTTAAGCGGTCTTTGTTCTGTTTTACAGATTTATGCTGTATCTGGATTTATAAATACAGCGTTACGGTCAGTACATAATTCATTATTTCGTCCAGAGCTGTTTTTAAAACTTTCGCTGCTGTTTTTGACGGTGGCAGTGGATTGGCTGGCTCCCCGTGTCAGTGTTGTACTCAGGCAGAAAGCAGAACTCAGACTGCTCCAGGAATATCGTCCACGTATGCTGGAAAAATGTGCTGCTTTGAAGTATATTCATGTGGAGATGCCGGACAGCCAGGATCTGATCCACCGGGTGCTAAAGGAACCAGAGAGGAACTGGCAGGACATCTGGCAGGCAGTGCTTGCTCTTCTTAAATTACTTATCAGCATCACAGGCGTCATGTTAGTGATCGCAGGATATGTATGGTGGGCGGCGGGGCTTATTCTGCTCTTTTGCATACCTTTATTTGTTTTGTCTGTAAAAGGCGGAAAGATTAATTTTCAGACGTCGCGGGATACCTCCCATTACAGCAGAAAGTACTGGTATCTGGATCATGTGCTGAACAGCAGGGAATGTCTGAATGAGAGAAAGTTATTCGGTTACACAGAAAAGGTAAACAGGCAGTATGCAGATACTTATCAGGAGGCCTTTGGAATTGAGACGAAGACCCAGGTTTTTTGGGCAGTAAAAACAAAATTAAGCGGAGGGCTGTCCGCTATCGCAGCGCTGCTGATCGTCATCACACTGATCCAGCCAACACTCTCGGGAAAGATCAGCATTGGTTTATTTATTTCTCTGGTAAATGCAGTGTTTTTACTGACAAATCAAATGAGCTGGGGACTGAGCAGGAATATCGATATGCTGGTAAGAGGAAATGAATTTTGCAGGGATATGCGGGCATTTTGGGAATTGCCGGAGGAAGAAGGCGTTCTGGAACCTCCGCAGTATGTAAAAAATATAGAAGAAATCATATTTCGTAATGTTTGTTTCCAATATCCAGGGACGGATCACAAGGTGCTGGAAAATGTATCTTTTACTATGAAAATGGGAAAGAATTATGCTCTGGTGGGTGCAAATGGGGCGGGTAAGACAACGATTATAAAACTGCTGACAGGTTTGTATTCGGATTATTCGGGAGAAATATTGATCGATGGCAGAGAACTCCGCAGTTATCCGTCATCTGAACAAAAGGGGATATTTTCTGTTGTATATCAGGATTTTTGCAGGCATGCCCTGACTTTTAAAGAAAATTGTGAGATCAGCGATCCCTGTCATAAACTTTCAGAAGAGAAAATGGTGAAACTGGCAGAACAATTCGATCTGGTCCGCAGGATTGAGAGCTTTCCTGAAGGATATGATACACTTTTGGGAAAGACAAGGGAAGGCGGTGTGGATCTGTCCAGGGGACAATGGCAGAAACTGGCTATGGTGCGTGCGCTCCTGCGGCCGGCAAAGGTTCGTATTCTGGATGAACCAACAGCGTCATTGGATCCTAAAATGGAAAGCGAGATCTATCGTCTGTTTCAGGAAATGACAAAGGGCACGTTGACGTTATTGATCAGCCACCGTCTGGGATTTGCCAGATTAGCGGATGAGATCATTGTTTTCGAGAATGGGAAAATAAGGGAGCAGGGTGGTTTTGATCAGCTAATGCGGAAAAAGGGACTGTTTTATGCGATGTATGAGGAACAAAGGAGCTGGTATCAATGAAAAAATGGCTTATGTTAGATTGTGTGGCAATGCTGCTGTCATCTGTCTGTTATGCTGTTAGTACGGTGGTAAAGCAGTGGCTGTTTGACACGATCACAGATGTAGCGGCAGGAAATACAACCTATCGGGTGCTTATTATAGTTACGATATGTGTTGTGTTGTTTCAGATCGGGAACGAGCTGTTGAATGCGGTCTGCAATTTTACCTGGTCCCCCGCAATGAAATCCATGGTCGGCAGTCTGAAGCAGAAGCTCCATAGAAAAATTGCCAGACTGCCGGGAAATTTATTTGAAGACGTGAAAGTATTAGAATGCATTGAAAAGGCAAATTTGGGGGCGGACAAGTGCTATGCGGTGTACAATGCAATAGCCACGATCTTATTGTTTTATGTTCCATATTTTATTGTTTTTGGAATTTATCTGTGGAGGCTGAAACCAATTCTGTTTCTCACATTATTATTTATTTTTCTGCCACTTGTCTTCAATCTTTTTATTAGAAAAAGAATACTTGAAAAGCAGGTGGATGAGACCATTCCGCTGCAACGGGAAAAGGATTATTATGAAACGGAATTGTTCAGCAGGGAAACGTTTAAAGAAAACCGCCTTTATGGCTCTTATTCTTTTTTTAGAAAGAAATTTGTTTCAGTGAATACTCTGTTTTGTAAAAAAAAGTGGAAATCAGCTAAAAAAGCTGGGGGGGTGGATCTGGGGATGCGAAGCCTGACACTGGCAGGTTATCTGGGGATCATCCTGTTACTGCTGTATTCCATGATGGAGGGTTCGATTTCCATCGGTGCATTTGCAGCCGTATTTTCTTCTATAACAACATTAATTACCTTTATGAATGATGCCATCGGGAATCATCTGGGGTCATTGTTTGATAATTTTGGATTTGTAAAAAAATATTTAGAGTTTTTTGATCTTCCGGAGGAGACGTCAGAAGAGGGAGAGATTGGCTGGCATGATAAGGTGGAAGTAAAACATGTCTCTTTTTGTTATCCCGGAACAGACCAGAAAGTACTGGAGGATGTATCTTTTGAAATCCAAAAAGGAGAAACCATTGCGCTTGTGGGAGAAAATGGCGCGGGGAAAAGCACGCTGGTCCGGATCCTTTCCGGTGTATTGATCCCGGATGCGGGAGAGGTTCTGGTGGATGGGAAAAATTTGTTCTCTGTGTGCCAAGAAGATCGTTTTCGGTATGTGTCCGCGGTATTTCAACAGTTTATAAAGTATCAGATGAGCCTTCGCGAAAATGTGGAGATCTCAGCACAGGACAGTGACTATGAGAAAATGAAGCACTGCGTTCAAAAAAGTGAAATATTTCTGGATGAATGCTTCCCCCAGGGGTATGATACCATGCTGTCCAGAGAGTTCGATGGAATTGATCTATCCGGTGGGCAATGGCAGCGTGTGGCACTTGCAAGAGGTTTATATAGAGACAGCAGGATCATTCTGCTGGACGAACCGACATCCGCCATTGATCCAGTGGAGGAAGGTGTGCTGTACCGGAAATTTCAGAAAATGATCCAGAATAAAATGGGGATCCTTGTGACACACCGGCTTGGTTCCGCCAGGATTGCTGATCGTATTGTTGTACTAAAAGACGGAAAAGTTGTGGAGCAGGGAACCCATGAAGCTTTGCTTGGCAGGCGGGGGCATTATGAAAAGATGTACCAGGAGCAGGCAAAATGGTATGAGCAGGGAAGATAAAATGTGGGGCTAAGGGGAGATTATGAAGCTATCAATAAAAGAACTGTTCTTATTGATTTTTTTCTTCACTATAATACCGACATATGATATAATTCAAATTTAGAAAGGATGTGAGAATATGGGGCTGGCAGAGTTTGAACGAAAAAAAGATGAAAAAATAAATGGTGTGATTTACGATATGTCACCAACACCTGAATTTAAACATGGTATAATTAATAGTAATATTCATGGTGGTATAAAACATAGTCTCAAGAACAGTTTATGCCTGGTATTTATGGAAAATTTGGATTTTAAATATCATCCAGACGTTAATGATGACTATGTATGTCCAGATATTATGATAGTTTGTGATCGCAAATATTTAAAGGGAAGTTTTTATAGCGGCATTCCTAAGTTGATTGTTGAAACATTGAGTCCGTCAACAGCAAAACGTGACAGGACAGAGAAAAAAGATATTTATGAGCAGGCAGGAGTGGAAGAATATTGGATTGTATCACCACAGGGAGCTGTTGAAATATATTATTTGGAAAACGGAAAATATATTTTGGAACAGAATTATATACTTCAGAGTAATGAAGAAGAGGAAGATTATAACGTAGATTTGGAAATATCTTTAAGAGAATTTCCTCATATAAAAATGACATTAGGGGAGATTTTTGAGGGGATTGATTAATTGATAATCCAGTAGGCGTATTCCAGTTTGAAAGTAAATGGATAACTATCTAGCGCAGAAACAGAGGTGTATATTATGAAAGATGGAATCAGGAGGATTTAAACGCCAAAATATACAAAGAACCTGTTTTGTTAGGAAGAATAATGAGTAGGTGATGTTTTGAAAGAGCAAGATTTCTTAAACTTTCCTTTTATACCTGATTTAGAAGTTATTATGGAACAAAACAATAATGCTTTAAAACGCATGTTTCAAGAGAGGATAAAAGGATATTTTCTCATAAATATAAAAGATCAGGTTATAAAGGCATTGGGTTTTGATAATCTTACTAAATACTATGATTTTCGCTGGTCAGAAGAAAAATTAGTTACTGGAATAGGAGGAGCAGCGGAGTATGATATTTGCAGAATAATAGTTGGAATACATAAAGCAAAATCGATTTTTCTCTCAAAAGATGAAATACGAAAGAATGAAAAGAGTAACAGATATAAAAAGCAGTTGATTGTTGAAACTATAGAGAAGATCAGGATGCGTTCCTATGGAAGTGTGTATTTTAGAACAATGACATTGTTTCGAGGGGAAGAATTTTTATATTATCCATTACCATATGAACTTTTTGTAATATCAGTTAGAATGAATAGAATTTTGACGGATGGTCATGTGTGCGGTTGCCACCAGCTTTATTATGGCGTAATATATAATAGCATTTCGGGTTTATCACTTTTGGAGGATAATTTGCTTGGCACTGCGTATCCTTTGTGCCGAGGAGCGATTGAAATGTATCTTAAGCTTTTGGTATTGGCGTCGCGGCCAGAATTGTGCATTCAGTATAATAAGTTTAGAGCGTTTGAAGTTGAATATTCCTGTTACCGGACCTACCCGGAAGATTTTAATGCAATGTTTAAAAAACGTATTTGTAAGATTGCAAAATCTAAGGCAGATTTTCTTCATTTTGGCTGGGTAGACTATATTGACGGTTACCATAAAGTAGTAAAGAAATCTCCATACTCTGTCTATGGTATTATCGCTTTTCTTAAAGATGAAAATAAGGATAAAAATTTAGGGTTAGAATGTCTCGTGAACCTTTATAAGTCATGTCATGCGTATACTCATGGAAGTATACAAACAGCAAGATATCCGGTATTGCATTATTTCGAAATTACGATCATGTTTTATTGGGTAATCCGGCAGACTTTTTTACTACTTTGCAAAGAAAAAAAGGTAGAGCCTATGATTGATGGACAAGATATTATATCGATGGTAGATAGAGATTTTCAAGTCTTGTATAATCAGTATCAAAATCGTTCTACTGAGAACTTTGATAGGTATTATAATTTGAGTTCATGAGAAATACCTAAGAGGAAACAGGTCCTATGATTCAATATTTTTATCCCAGTTCGTTTTATTCATATATTTTATAAGGGCGGAATGAAATGAATAAATTATTTAAAGATATAAGGCATGGTGATATTGAAGTAGTACGGGTAGCAATAGCAAAAAGTGTTACTGTTGTAAATGAGGTTTACAATGCAAAAACACCTAAAAAGGATATAGGGCAATCGCCATTGCAAGTAGCGATTAAATGTGGTGAATTTGAAATTATAGATTTTTTGCTTTAAAAGGGTGCTGACTCCGATTTCATGGAAGACCCTGCACTTGTAACCAAAAAGAGATTATTTGAAGCCCTTGATTTACTTATCAAATATGGTGTAGATAAGGAAGAATGGCTGAATCAAAACTTTTGGGGAGTATCAAATAAAGTTCATTTCTTTAAGGAAAAAATGTATGGAATCGATAAGATTGATGTAAGGGAAGAGTCGGCTAAATATTTAGTTTTATTGAACAACTTCCTATTATTCGTCTAAAAGTTCCCATTTCAGAATGCGGTTCAATTTGAAGAGCTCATTCTGCTTTATGTCAGCTTGTACGTCCCCTTCCCCAGTTTTCTGACTAATCCGTCGGTCTCACTTTGATTCAGAATTCTTTGAAGCTGTCTTGCACTACAGTGAAGATGAAAAGCAGCCTGCTCTATCCCTTTTAAGGTCTCATTTTCGCATTTATACTTCATATAGGACAAAACCCGTTCTGTAAGGGAAGCAGGAGCGGCATCAATGGTAGTCATTGCGCCAATTTTAGCCGAAAGACTATGGCAAATAAGCAACAGAAACTTGTTATTCGAGAGCAGCGTCTCCCTGTGTTTTTCAATAGAAAAAGAAATACAGGTCAGGGGTTCAGCTGCTTCCGCATAAATGCTGCTGCTTTTGGGATAAAAGATATCCATGTCTCCGAGAAAGTAGCCGGTAGTTCCGTTTGACAGCGAATAGCGCGTACCATCATCACGAATGAAGTAGATGTTGATAGAACCTTGTTCCACGATCTGGAATAAAGATTCCTTTTGAAAAGGCGAACTCACTAATTCGCCTTTTTCATATTTTATTAGATAAAAATCTATATCCAGTAAGTTTAGTACTGCATGGTATTTACTTTTAGCAATGCAGGCTGCAATTTTCTTTTTATCATATATTCTTTCCATGAAACTTCCCTCCAACAGGACATATGTCTTGTTTTTTAAATTTATTTTAAAATAAAATAAGATATATTTCAAGGGAGGAAGAGAAAATATGACGTCGGTTTTTGAAGAAAAAAATATATCCAGAGCAATTATGAGAGTTGGATTACCTGCTATGCTGGGACAGCTTACAACACTTATTTATAATATTGCCGATACATTTTTTGTCTCTTTGACAAAGGAACCCGCAACGATTGCAGCAGTAACATTGTGTGCGCCAATCTTGCTGATCATTATGTCCATTGCCTGTATTTTTGGGATGGGAGGCAGCAGTGTAATTGCAAGATTATTGGGAGAAGAAAAGGAAGAAGAAGCTGGCACAACAATGAATTTTTGTGTGTATGCGATGGCGATTGCAGGCGTTATTACGCTTGTTCTGGGAGTGGCATTTTTGCAGCCACTGGCAAAAATATCTGGTGCAGATGCAGACAATATTGCTTATACATGTGATTATCTGAAATGGATTTTCATAGGTGCCCCTTTTATTATGCTGGCAAATGGATTTGTTCATTTATTCCGTTCGGTTGGCCTGATCAAAGAAAGTACCATTGGACTGGTGCTTGGAAATGTAATAAATATGGTATTGGATTATGTTTTTATCGTTATCTTTGGATGGGGAACAGCAGGAGCCGCCCTTGCGACATCTTTAGGATTTGTATGTGCGACGGTATATTATATTGTCTGCATGATTCGTGAAGAATATAAAGGAAATCAATTGGTGCCATTGAATCCGAAATGTTTTTCACCTAATGCAGCGATAGTTCGTAATGTTGTAAGTATCGGTATTCCTGGCGCTCTCATTACAGTGCTTATGAGTGTTTCCAATATTGTGCTTAACAACTATATAAGTATTTACGGGTCGGATGCAGTAGCTTCTTATGGAATTGCATATAAACTTAATATGATTCCGATTTTGTTGTCAGTGGGATTATCGCAGGGTGTTGCTCCTTTAGTGGGATATTACTATGGTGGAAATAAGAGAAAGAAAATGTCTGATATAGTGAAGTATACTGCGCTGTATGGAGTTCTTATGGGCGCGGTATTTACTGCAGTTTTTGTGCTTTTTGGCAAGCTGCTTGCCACTATGTTCCTACAGGAGGGTGCTTTGATTGAACAAACGGGATACTTTTTGAGGATCCTCTGCCTGTCAGCCCCTATGCTTGGTGTCATCAATATGATGACCAGTTATTTTCAGGCGTTAGGAAAGGCAATAAAATCTCTAATCATTACAGTTCTTAGAAATGCAGTACTGTTTATTCCGGGAGTCATCATTTTGAACTATTTTTGGAAACTGAATGGTGTGATTGCGGCTCAGCCCTTTGTTGAAACAATTTTAACGATAATCTGTATATTTATGTATATCATAGATATAAAATCTGACAACAATGAATAATGAAAGAAAAAAGGCTTTGGAGAAATCCGAAGCTTTTTTTAGCGAAACAAGACGCTTATGGCTGGAAAAAGATGACAGATAAGGGGATTTGCTGTATAATAAAAGTATTGTTTGAAGGAGGAAGAAGACATGATCGCAGAACTGGCAGAGATCCCTTTTTTTGAACCACTGATCGAAGCAGCTGGTAAGTTCATAAAGAAAAAATACAAGACTACTGAATTTTTACATAATATCAGGGAGCTGGAAGAGGAATATAAACGAAATGTGTTTGAGCATCTTTCCTGGCAGGAAGAATTTGACTGGACCGGACTGATAGAGTACATTGATGAAAATCTGTTGGGCAGCATAGCAGCCGCTTTTTTATCACCCCACAGAGAATTTCGGGAAGCTGTGAGGAAGCAGGCATATATCCGTGCTTATTGCAGTGCCAAAGCGGATACGGTGACAAGTCAGCGACAGGTAGACAGGCTTATGGATAAAATATTGATCCAGACAGGGGATTTTTTGTGCGGGCAACAGAATCCTTCTGACTGGCTGCCCTTTAATCAGGCCACCGATCAAATATGTGTCCGGCTGGATACCTGGGAACATAATGTAAAAGAGATGATTGAAGATCAGACACAGACTTTTGCAAGGCAGTATGAAAAAATCCTTGCGTCTTTGGAATACCAAAATTCTTTTGCCAGGGTTGTGGATCAAATTCGTTTACCCCAGCCCGTAGATTCGTTATTTAATTATCGTGATCCGAAGATCGGATTTTATGGAAGAGAGAAAGAAACCGCATATTTAGACGGATTTTTAGATCGTGAGGAACCTGTACTTTTTACTGCTGTCAATGGGCCCGCGGGTGCTGGGAAAAGTAAATTTCTCTACGAGTATGTGAAAGGGTTGTCTGCTAATCCCAACTGGAAATGCCTGTTTCTACAGAACAGAAAAATCCTGGAGAAATTTACAGGGCTTTGTGAGTGGAACTATCCGGTCAATCTGCTGGTAGTTATAGATTATGCTGGCGACTATGCCGGTCTGATCGGAGAATGGCTTGTTTCGTTAAGGACCGGAGAGTGTCCTCTTAAAATGCGTATCGTTTTGTTGGAGCGGGAGGGGGTTGGAAAAAATAGAGGTGTTGACGGCATTCAGGAAAAGATCGTAATAAATCCCATGTGGTATGAGCAGCTGCTGTCAGTTCACTCCAATGACGATATCAGATCCATGCTCTATACTGCAGATAAAGACTCAGCCTTTTTGGAGCTGCCTGTATTGTCGGACAAGGCTTTGAAACAAATCATAATAGACTTTGCAAAGGCAGAGCAGAAAGTATTGTCAGAAGAGGATCAGAAGCAGATCCTGGAATACTGTAAAAAAATCGAAAAAGACGATCAAGGAGCCTGCCGTCCCCGTCCCCTGATCCTGCTCTTTATCGTGGATGCCTGGGATCCACAGGACAAACATCACAGATGGGACATACAGGAACTGCTTTTAAAGATCATCCACAGATACAAAAAGCACTGGGAAACCGTTCTTTGTCAGGGGAATAAAAATGTATATATGGCAGTGGAAAGGCTGCTCATCTATGCAACAGCTACCGGAGGATGGAAGATCAAGGATCCCCTCCCGGAGTACTTGCAAAAGGATCTGACAGTTGTAAAAGAATTCTGCATGACACGGGACAAGCTGGATCAGCTATTTCGGAGTGTCAATGAAAAGTTTGAATGGGATGGCATCCTATCTCCACTGGAACCTGATCTGATCGGGGAGCTGTTTGTCCTGGAATATTTGCAGAATGACTTTGAAGCTGAAAAGATGGTTGAGGCATTTCATACAAGTAAAAAATATTTGTTATTTTTATTTCGGAGCATTCAGGATTATGCAGATGTGGACAAATACACAGATTTGTTTTCGGATGGATTAAAAACGCTGTTAAAGGAAAGCTTGATAAGGAAGATACCGGAGCTTTATGCGGGGTTATTAGTAAATTTATCAGCTGTGCAAAAGGAAGAATATGCAAGGGAAACATTAGAACATCTGGAAAAGTTTGCGTTGGATGGTCAATATGAAGGGAATGAAAAAATAGTACTGATGTATGCGAAAGGTCTGGTTAATCTTGCTTTTATTCAGGGAATAGAGGAAGCGGAGACTACTGTAGAAAAACTGGAGGAACTGGCAGGAGACAACCAATATGCAGGGAATGAAGAAATCGTGCTTGAGTATGCGAAAGGTCTGTTTAATCTCGCAGCAAAGCAGGAAGCAGGGGAAGCGGAGAATACAGTAAAGAAACTGGAGGAGCTGTCAAGAGACAGCCAATATGCAGGTAATGAAGCGTTTGCATTAATGTATGCGAGAGGTTTAGTTAATCTTTTAGTGACACAAAATGTAATGGAGTCAGTGGTTACAGAGAAAAGACTGAGGGAGCTGGCAGGAGACAACCGATATGCAGAGAATGAAGAAATCGTGCTTGAGTATGGGAAAGGTTTAGTTAATCTCGCGGCAGCTCAGGAAGCAGAGGAAGCAGAGCTTACAGTGAGAAAGTTAGGGAAGCTATTAAGTGGTGCCCAGTGTAAAGGGAATGAGCAACTTGTGCTTATATATGTGAAAGGATTGTTTAATCTTGTAGTGAAACAGAGAGTAGAAGAAGCAAAGGTTACTGTGGAAAAATTAGAGGAGTTATTAATAAAAAAACGATATGCGGTAAATGAGGAGGTTGTGCTTACATATGCGAGGAGCCTGTTTAATCTTGTAACAGATCAGAGAGTAGAGGAAGCAGAAATTACAGTAGAGAAGCTGGAGGAGCTGGCAGGAGACAACCGATATGCAGAGAATATAAACATCGTGCTTGAATATGCTAGAAGTCTGGTTAATCTTATAGTGAAACAGGAAGAAGAAAAAGCTGAGATTATAGTGGAAAAGCTGGAGAAACTGGCAAGAGACAGCCGATACGCAGGGAATGAAGAAATCGTGCTTACTTATGCGAAAGGTCTTTTTAATCTTGCAATCAAGCAGGAAGCAAAGGAAGCAGAAATTACAGTAGGGAAGCTGGAGAAACTGGCAGGAGACAGCCGATATGCAGGAAATGAAGAAATCGTGCTTACTTATGCGAAAGGTCTTTTTAATCTTGCAATCAAGCAGGAAGCAAAGGAAGCAGAAATTACAGTAGGGAAGCTGGAGAAACTGGCAGGAGACAGCCGATATGCAGGAAATGAAGAAATCGTGCTTGAGTATGCAAAGGGCTTGGTTAATCTAACAGCGGATCAAGGAGTAAAGAAAGCTGAGATTACAGTAAACGCGCTGGCAAAGTTGGCGAGTGATGACCAGTATGAAGAAAGCAAAAAAATTGTACTTGAGTATGCGAAAGGTTTATATAATCTTGCAGTGAAACAGGAAGAAAAGGAAGCAGAAACTACGATGAAAAACTTGGAGGGACTGTATAGAAACAGGAGATATGCAGGGAATGAAGAAATCGTGCTTTGGTATGCGAAAAGTCTGTTTAATCTTGCAATGGATCAGGAAGTAAAGGAAGCGGAGTCTACAGTAAAAAAGCTGGGAGAACTGGCAGGAGACAGCCGATATGCAGGGAATGAAGAAATCGTGCTTGTGTATGCGAAAGGCTTGGTTAATCTAGCATTAAAGCAGGAAGCAAGGGAAGCAGAGACTACAGTGGAAAAGCTGGAGGATTTGGCAGGAGACAGCCGATATGCGGGTAATAAAGAGATTGTGTATGAGTATGCGGAAGGTCTGGTTAATCTTGGTTTCCTTTATTATTCGCAACATGATTATGAACAAGCAGAAAAGAGATTTGCCCAGGCGCATCAGCTGCATTGTCCAAGTGGAAGTACAAATCTATGTTATATGATCCGGCGTCGTGAGACATATACTCATTCATTGGATGAGTTTAAGGAAATAATGCTGTCAGTATGGGAAGGCAAGGATGCTTTTGCAGTTATGAATATGGCACTGTACCTTGCGGAATATGAAGATGACTGGAAAGGTGCGGACGATCTTATCTCCAGTCTTGCAGAGACGGAAGATTTCAGCGGGGTTATAGACTGGTGGTCACATCTGGAAGAGCTGGAAGGTCTTTTGGTAATGACCTGGCTGGAACGAAACAAAATATGTAATCCCTGTTATATACTTGAAGGTGAAAATAAACTGAAATCACTTCGTGAAAAATATCCAGGTATTCCAGACTGGATGATAGAACCCGCCGTTGAGCTGGAAAAAGGAAAAACTAAGTAAATACAATACCTTGTGGGAATATGTACAGAGACATGGATCTCAATCTTTCAAATTTACTTTCGATGAAATACAAAATATTGCCGGTGTCCCCGTAGACCATTCTTTTTTTATTACAAAAAGGAACTGGTGGAATATGGTTATCAGGTCGGGAAAATATCCATGAAGGATCAGACCGTTATGTTTGAAAAGATGGGAGATGAAAAGTAAGGGGGCTGGGACAGGTGGATTTACAAATTACCCCAGCATTCTCCGTATGATCTCTTCGCCATTTTCCTTCAGCCAGGTCTTGCTATTTTTATAGTCTGGCATGATTTTTGCCACCTCTGACCAGAATCTGGGAGAGTGGTTCATTTCCTTCCGGTGGCATAATTCGTGAATCACTACATAATCCTGAACACCTTCCGGCGTCAGCATCAACAGGCAGTTGAAATTCAGGTTTCCTTTCGCGCTGCAGCTTCCCCACCTGGTTTTCTGGTTGCGGATGGTGATGCGTCCATAATCCACGCTGATCTTTTCTGCGTAAAAACGCACTTTGTCTGGAATTACTGCCATTGCCTGATCTGCCAGAGCGCGTATGTCTTGTGGGCTCAGCTGTTGAACCGGGGGTTCCTGGGCTTTCATCTGCTGTCTTTCTTTCATCCGGGTTTGGTGTCTGGCGATCCATTTGGATTTCTTGTTTAGAAAATCTGCGATCTCTGCATCCGTCATATAATAAGGAGCGCGTACCCGGAGGTGCCCGTCTGTGCATATTTTAAGTTCTATCGTTCTGCGGTTACTCTTAATAATTTTTGTATTCATTGCATTTTAGTAGTTATTCAGTCCATTGAATTGAAGTGACTCTGCCGTTTTCAAAATAAATATACCTATAAATAGAATATACCCACTGCTCTCGTTTTCCCCATGGATATTCCGTGATATTCTTTCTCACTGGTTTGCCCCAGGAGGAGGCCTCTACTTCGCTAGCCGTCATGCCGATTTGTGGGGTGGGCTTTTCTATGCTTTTTTGAGAACTTTTTTCTTCTTGTTTCTTTTTTTCTAAACTTTCTTCATATTGCTTCTCAGATTCTTTATAATCTGCTAAACCTTGTTCACTAAATAAGTTTATATTGTTACCTTCACGTGCATCATAAACTTCATAGGATAACTTTCCGTAGAATAGGCTGTCACCACTGTTACTGGCCGAAAGAATATAATCCACCTTACCGTTATGTACAACAGCAATCTTGTTTGTTGTACATCGTTTTCTGATTATTTTTCCAGTGTAATTTGCAACTTTGTCCTTCCCGTTTTTTGAAGTGTAATGTAATTTAACCTTGACTGTATTGCCTGATACTATAATTCGATCTTTACCTTCGTCATCTGTCCATTTTTTCTGTTTTTTTAATTCAGATAGTCTAACATTTTTAATCAGGCTGAATAATTCAGGAAATTTGTTTACATGAGCACTTAGTGATTTTAATATATCATAAGCTTCATTATACTGTTGTTTTTTAATTAACTCTTTTGCTGTATCATACTTTAGTTTCCGTATTTCAGCAGGATCCCTGCTGATCTCTTTAGAAGCGGCCTCATCTGTTGGCTCCGCTTTTGTGCCCTGTTCGTCATTGGTTTCAATACTAACTGCGCTTTTTGTAACTGGCGTCGTATGTTCGGACTCTTTCTCCATACATCCGACTAGTAGAATCGTACATAAAGTGCATATCAAAATAAATTTTCTCATAATTTCCTCCGGTTTTTCATTTGTAAAGGATATTTACTGCTGTTTTTTCCGCTATTAAACTATATCATAATCTTATATACAATACAACAATAATTGTGGATCTGGCCATACCTCGCTTTAAGCGTTTTGAAAATAATAAACTCTTGACAAACGTACCGTTGGTATGATAACATAAATACATACTAACGGTATGTAAAGGTGAGGTGAAGGACCGTGGCAAGAAATAAGCACCCAGAAGAAACAGTTCAATTGATATTGGATGTTGCCTATCGCCTGTTTATGGAGAAGGGCTATGAAGGCACGTCGATTCAGGATATCATTGATCAATTAGGCGGGCTTAGCAAAGGTGCTATTTATCATCATTTCAAATCAAAAGAAGATATTTTAGTCGCCGTTGTAGACAGAATGACAGCAGAGTCCAACCAAATGCTTGCGGTCATTCGTGATCGTTCCGATCTTTGTGGAATAGAAAAGCTGAAAACCATTTTTAAAGAATCGATCAACCGGCCTGTGCAGAATGATATCTTTACTGTGGTTCCAAATTTTCAAAACAATCCTAAGCTGCTATTCAGCCTGTTGCATGAAACGATAGAAGAAGCGGCGCCCAATTATCTTTTGCCAATAATCAAGGAAGGGATTTCAGATGGTTCCTTTGAGACCGATTATCCAGAACAGCTGGCAGAGATGATCTTACTTTTGGCAAATGTTTGGATGAACCCGATGATATTTGATGATTCGGAGGAAGAATCTTATAGCAAGATCATGGTATTTAGTCAAATGATGCGGGGCTTTGGATTGGACATTGTAGACAGCGAAATGTCAGAACGACTGCAGGAGCTCACATCCATCTACCAGAAAAACAAATAAAACAACGGAGGATTCGTACTTGGAGCAAAAACTATTTTCAAAAGATTTCACATTGGTTCTCATTGGGCAGATCATCTCGTTGTTTGGCAACGCCACATTAAGATTTGCGCTGCCTTTGTATTTGTTAAACCTGACAGGTTCATCGGCGCTTTACGGAACGGTTACGGCATGTGCTTTTATTCCAGCCATTCTGCTGTCGCCCATCGGAGGTATTGTTGCAGACAGGGTGAATAAGAGAAATATTATGGTGATACTGGACTTCTTTACCGCGGCGGTTATCTTAGTATGTTCCCTGCTCATGAACGGGGTTAATGTCATTGTCCTTCTGACGGTTACGCTGATGCTTTTGTATGGCATAGCCAGTGCGTATCAGCCTTCCGTGCAGGCAAGCATACCAGCATTGGTAGCCCAGGATCATTTTATGGCTGCAAATTCCTTGATCAATACCATAACCTCTTTTGCATCCTTGCTCGGCCCTGTTCTGGGCGGTGTCTTGTACAGTGCATATGGATTGAAGCCTGTATTATGGGTATGTATGGTATGCTTTGTCATTTCAGCGGTGATGGAACTTTTTATTACGATACCATTCCAAAAGCAGACATTGGATGGAAGCATATGGAAGACAATTAGAAATGATTTTGGAGAAAGTGTCTGGTTTATCCGGAGAGATAAGCCTGTGATCGGAAAGATTCTTATGGTGATCTGTGGGATCAATCTGTTTTTGTCTGCAATGATCATTGTGGCACTGCCCTATCTGGTAACAGAGGTATTGGATTTGGAGGCATTGCAGGCAAACAGACTGTATGGCTTTGCCCAGGGGGCGCTGGGGGCAGGAGGACTGGCAGGAGGGATTTGTGCAGGCATTTTTGCAAAGAGGCTGTCGATTCAAAAGTCTGGTAACCTCATCTTGGTATGTTCCATATGTGTGTTTCCTATTGGAGCTGCATTGATCCTGTTCTCATCTGGGATCATAAACTATGTGGTGATTACCGTATGCTGTTTTGGCATTATGGTATGTTCAACAATTCTGACGGTGCAGATGATGTCTTATATCCAGGCAGAAACCCCGCAGAGTTTGATCGGAAAGGTGATTGCTGTTATCCTTACCGTTTCCATGTGCGCCCAGCCTTTGGGCAATGCATTCTATGGTATCCTGTTTCAGATCTGCAGAGGGGGTGAATATGTGGTTGTTCTGTTTTCTGGCGGGGTTTCCCTTATGCTCGCTGTATGCGCCAGGAAGATTTTTGGAAAAATAGAGCAGGAGTGAAAAACAGGTATGTTCCCTGTTATTATCTGGTGCCAAATAATATTTAAAAGGAGAAAAGTGATGGAGACAATATCAAAAAATTATAAAGAATCCAGGTTCAGTAATTATGACATAGAAGTTACAGAGTTTTATAATTTTAGGATTTTTATGAGAGGATTTATTAATAACCAATATGCAACAACTTGTTTCAAGGCGGATGACATTTTTCAGATTGAACTTTCAGAGTATAAAAAAAATAAGGCGGTAGTTGTTTCAGGAAAAGATGAGGAAAATAACCAAATTTCGATTTATCTTCCCGAATTTAATGTTGCCGAAGTAAAGGAATGTGTTGATAGGGTAAAGAAAGAGAAAGAAAAAGAAGAAGAGGAGAAAATAATAAGAGCACAAAAAAGAAAAGAAGAAGCAATTGAGCATCAAAAAAGAGAAGAGGAAGTATTGTTATTTGTAAAAGAACAGTATCATGATATAAAGAACAGTGAGCCAGTCTATATATTTGAAGAAAATGACGATTATGTCACTTTTATGTATATAGATAAAGCAAAAAGCATTACAATAAAATCAGTAAACAAATTAGAAAAAGAGATGGTTGCTTCCACGGTTAAATATGAACATATTCATTATTATGAAAAAGCGGGAGCGATACATTATGTTGCTGATTTTAATGTCGAATACCAGACACAGTTATTAGCTGGAAGTTTTGTACCTAGTAAGCTGAGACTTACGCCCGCAGTAGTGGGCGGCTTGATATTTGGGCCGATGGGGATGGCTGTAGGCGCAATGATGGGATATGAGTCCTCCCATTTTGATATATCAAACAGCCAGCAGCGGGCAGAAGTAAATTCAAAAGTAAATAAAATTGATGATAGAAGTATTATTTTAAATTATTATTCAGAAAAGCATAAACAGTATATGGATATTGAACTTCCGCAGGAAACATATAATTTTCTGCAGACGCATCTGGAAGAAAAAAAGTATGATATTGTACTAGAAGCGGAAAAGAGAAAATATGTTTCTGATATGACTCGAGATTCATCCGTGCAAAGGATAGAAGAAACGTCCAAAACACGGATTGAGGATAAAAAAATGACTTTAGAAGAATTTGAAGTCGCTGCAAAGAAACTTAAAATTATGTTTGAGAATAACCTGATCTCAGAAGAAGAGTTTACAACTAAAAAATTGAAATTGTTTGATAATATTTAATTATCTTAGTATCCGTCACTATTTTGGAGTGTATCGGTCATTGTTTACAAAATTCTTCCTTGTTATAATAGTATTAAATATTTTGGCAGAAGGAGGTAATGTAAATGAAAAGGTACTTTAGAAGAATATTGGCGGTTTCGCTCGCTGTGTGTATGGGTACGTTGTGCGGCATGCCAGGCAGCATAAATGTGAGAGCGGAAAATCCCATTGTGCAGACAATGTATACGGCGGATCCGTCGCCCATCGTAGTGGGGGATACACTGTATGTATACACCACAAGGGATGAGCGGCGGGAAACTGCGTCTACAGAATGGAACCTAATGAATGAATGGCGCTGTTTTTCTACGAAAGATATGGTGAACTGGACCGATCATGGCCAGATCGCACATGCACAGACTTTTGATTTAGAGGGAGACGAAGAAGAGGGAGACAAAAACTGGCGTGCCTGGGCACAGCATGTTGTGACCAAGCCCGTTTTTGAGGATGGAGAGTGGAAGAATAAGTATTATCTTTTTGCGCCGTTCAATGGTACGAAGATTGATGTGGCTGTGTCGGATAACCCGTGGGGTCCCTTTGAGGATGCGACGCCTGGAAAATATCTCATTGATGGCGGCTGGGGAGGGGGAAATATTGATCCCACCGTGCTGGTAGAGGATCATGGAAACCCGGAAGATGTAGAAAATTATGATTATTATCTGTATTGGGGCAACCCCTATCTGCGTTATTGTAAACTTACAGATGACCTGCTGGATGTAGATCCGGATACGGATGGGGATGGTGTGATATCAGAAGAGGAAAATACCATTGATACCCGCTTCAGTAAGGAAGACAATAAGATTCTTGGCGAGGTACGTCCAGGACTTCACAGTTTTCAGACCTATGGAGATGAGGGCTATGCGTCCTTTGGGGAACCAACCCAGGGTAAAAACCAAACGGGAAAGTTCCCGGCAGAACCCAGTGGAAGCGAACAGAAACGCTCGGCATTTGAAGAGGGTCCCTGGGTGATCAAACACGATGACGGCAAAGAAGGCACCGACGATTACTTCATGTTTTTTGTGGGAGGACGTACACCTGGCGAAACCATAGAATATTCTACGGGACCTTCTCCTCTTGGACCATGGACCTACCGGGGGCTGGTGATGGACCGGGAGTTTGGTTATTCCTGTATTCATCCAGGGGTGATAGAATTTAAAGGTCGTAACTATTTATTTTATCTGAATGAAATGCTGGTGGGCGGAACCGGTTCAGACCGTTCAGTCTGCGTCAGGGAATTTTCTTATGATGAAAATAACCTGATTGTTAAAGAGACGGGAGACAATGTGGCGGCTCTTCTCGAACAGGGGATCGAGGACACCACAAAGGGCACTCCATTTTTCAGTGTTGATCCTGTTGGCACTCTGAATCCTTATGAACTGAACCAGGCGGAGACGATCTGCTGGGCCTCCAATCTGGACGGTGTGACTGGCGGGTTTAACGGTACAGGCAAAGGCGTTAAGACGAAAGCGAAGGCAGCCTGTACGGATATTGATCCAGTTACCGGAAAGGAAGCGTTCTGGAAGTCTGCAGCACTGTTTGGCGTCGCCGTATGTGACATCGATAACAATGACTATATTAAGGTGGCGAACGTAGATTTTGGCGATACCAGGGCAGAGACTTTCCGGGTATCCGCAGCCTGCGGCGAGGGGCTTCCTGCCACGGACCTCACCGAGGACGACAAAGGAAATGTAATATTTAATCCGAATTGTGACACAGTTTCTGGAAGTATCGAGCTGTGGCTGGACTATGGCACCGAGGATGAGAGGCAGATTGGCACAGTAGAGATTACTGACACCGGAAGTACGAATACCTACCAGGATTTTACAACAAATCTGAATGAAGAGGTCACCGGGGTTCATGATCTGTACTTTATATTCCGAGGTAAGGAAAATGCGAAGCTGTTTAACCTGGATACCTGGCAGTTTACGAGAAAGGAAGTTCCACAGCCTGAAAATCCGGAGCCAGCACCACCAGCTCAAAGTCCGGTACCTTCTGTGACCCCAGCGCCTTCCGTTCCTGGTGAGAGTACGAAACCTTCTTTGGAAAAACCTGGTAGAGTAAAGATTACCAGCTTGAAGATGAAGGGGAAAAATAAGTGCCTTATCAAGTTGAAAAAGGTGAAGAATGCATCTGGTTACCAGATCGTTTATGCAACAGATAAGTCATTTAAGAAAAATGTGAAGAAGATCACGACAAAGAAACTATCCTCTACGATCAAGAAGCTTCGTAAGGGGAAAAAATATTATTTCCGTGCAAGAGCTTTTGTGAAATCTTCAGGGAAAACCATTTATGGGGCTTACAGCAGTAAGAAGACAAAGAAAATAGGTAAATAAACATACTAATATTTTGGGCGCAGCCTCCTCTCATGGGTAAAATCATGAGAGGAGGCTGCGCCCAAAATGCAGGTTCTTTTTACCTTACAGGAAAGTTCGACATCTGCGGAGCGAAAAACACGAAGTGTTTTTATAGGGCTGCAGTTTTCAGCCAGCCCTTTTTTACTGACGGTATCTGCTGAGAAAATCAGCAATTTTTTTTGAAGCCTGCTCTAAAACTTCGACTCGGGGAAGATAGACAACACGAAAATGATCCGGCTGTTTCCAGTTAAAGCCTCCGCCGTGAATGATTAAAATATGTTTTTCACGTAATAGGTCCAGTGCAAATTTTTCATCGTTTATAATATTGAACTTTTTCACATCCAGTTTTGGGAAGATATAAAATGCCGCTTTGGGTTTTACAGCGGTGATGCCTGGGATATCCGTCAGAGCCTTGTAAATATACTCTCTCTGCTCATAAATCCGTCCGCCGGGTATAATGTAATCTTTTACGCTCTGGTGTCCTCCCAGGGCGGTCTGAACGATGGACTGGGCTGGGACATTGGAACAGAGCCTCATATTTGAAAGCATATTGATCCCCTCGATATAGTCTTTCGCCATTGATTTATTGCCGCTGAGGACCATCCAGCCGATGCGGAATCCAGCGATCATGTGAGATTTTGACAATCCGCTGAAGGTGACACAGAACAGGTCTGGCGCCAGGGATGCGATGGAGACATGCTCTTCTTCGTCCATAACCAGGCGGTCATAGATCTCATCCGAAAAAAGGATCAGCTGGTGTTTTCTTGCGATCTCCACAATCTGCTGCAATATTTCTCTGGGATACAGGGCGCCCGTTGGATTGTTGGGATTGATGATAACGATTGCTTTTGTGCGGCTGTTGATCTTCTTTTTTATGTCTTCCAGATCCGGATACCAGTCTGATTGCTCATCGCAGAGATAGTGTACGACCTTTCCTCCGGCAAGGGTGGCGCATGCTGTCCAAAGCGGGTAGTCCGGGGACGGGATCAGGATCTCATCGCCATTGTCGAGCAGGGCGGACATGCACAGGTTGATCAATTCGCTGACGCCATTTCCAGTGTATACATCCTCGATGGATACATTAGGGATCTGCTTGAGCTGTGCATACTGCATGATTGCCTTTCTGGCTGAAAAAGAACCTTTTGCCGTGGAGTATCCCTCACATTCTGTCAGCTGCTGGCGCATATCGTAGATGATCTCGTCAGGAGTACGGAAACCAAAGGGGGCAGGATTTCCAATGTTCAATTTTAATACGTTTGTTCCTGTGTTTTCCATCCGGGTCGCTTCCTCGACTACCGGACCTCTGACATCATATAATACATGCTCTAATTTAGAAGATTTTTTAAATTCGCGCATAGTTGTTTCTCCTTCCGTCTCCTGTGCAGGACTGGTTCCGCTAAGCCAGTCTGGGTCCGCCTGCAGCGCCTCTGCCAGAAAATGAACCATATCGGCTCTGGGAACCGTTTTTCCGCTTACGTACTGGCTGATATGGCTTTTGCCGAGTTTCACACCTTGTTCCTGGGCATACCGGATCAGATCCACCTGTTTGATCCCACGTGCATTCATTGCCTTTTTTAATCTGTCTGCAAATGATTCTTTAGTCATTTTCCGCTCGTCCCCTTCCAAAGTTCAATTTAGGCATTGATTTAAAGGCGATTATAGCACACTTTTACAAATAGTTCAACTAAAAGTTCAAAAATTAATTTAACACAAAAAATTAAAACCCTTTACATCACTGCAGACGTAAAGGGTTTTATTGTTGTTTTCCCTGACATTATGATATCAGGGAACGGTTTAACAGCAGGGGTCGTCATCTCCACAGGAAATCTGCTCCTCCCCTACACAGGCAATCACATTGAACTCCACAGGAATCTTAATGAGAATTTTCTGGGTGACAGTGATCTCGCAGGAATTCCCGGTGTAATTTTCTTTACAGTACACCGAAGGTTCACCGCAGCACTCAGATTCAATGCAGCCGATGGTTGCGTTTGGCTTCAGTTCAATAGGAACGCTGATATCGGCATACTGATAGCCGATCTTTTTGCATACTTCTTTGCATGGCGGATCGAAGGATTCACAAAGGATTTCCGGTGAGCTTTCATGATTCTCAGGCATAATTAAAAATCCCCCTTTTATATTTGGGTTTCTGGTGTTTTAATATAACATATGCATGGCGTGATAAAAGGTTCCTGGTGTACTGTATCACTCACATAGAATGGAGAGAAAAAACGTGCAGCCCCTGGCGGACTGCACGAAGTTTATAAATATGAAGTTGTGACGTTCTATATGGGATCAGTCATAGATCTTATAATAATCAAAGTCTACATATCCGCCGGCTTCTTTTGTTGCGTAGTTGAACAGCCAGGTTCTTGTTCCCATAAATGTGGTAGCTGTATCAAAGCTCAATTTCTGTTCTGTACCCAGTTTGGTCCAGTTGGTGCCGTCCAGGCTGTAGAAGAAGTTTGCCTTGTCATTGTAGGCATTTGTGGAGAAACTGTACTCGATCTTCAGGTACACTTCAGCGTCGTCGGAAAGCTTTTCTGGTGCCTGACCATTTATTTCGGTTTCTGTGCCAGTGCCTTTAGGGAATGGCGAAGAAGCCTGAGTGATATATTTGTCACCGTTATCATCGCACATTACACCGATCATAGCTGGTGCATTTGATACGGAAGCAAGGCCCGCGAAATCGCCCGGTTTCATCTGGCCGATAGAGATCTTGGTCTCAGATTTACAGGAAGGACCATAGGTACGCTGGGTCAGTGAGTTGTGGGCATACATGATGTTATCTACCACTTTATCCGTTGTCAGGCGCAGATAACCTGGATTGTCAGTTACGGACCAGAAATCGTTCTGTGGGTTGTGGTTCCATTGCCATACCAGTTTCAGTTTCTCGCCCTCTGCGTAAGTAAAGTCGTCGCTGTCTACAAAATAATTTTCCAGACCGCTGTCATTCAGGTTGATCTGAACGGATTCTTCTGCCTTGCTTGGTGTAAAGTTTCCGTCCGCATCGTAAGTGCCCATCATTGGCCAGTCCTCGTAACTATTGCCGTCGCTGTCAGTATAATTCCAGTTTACGGATACAATCGATGGGATACGTCCTACGCCGCCGTGATCCTGGAAGAGGAAACCATACCAGTCACCGTACTGGGTATCGACGATTCCACCCTGGGCGAGACCGGCACCGTTGCCGCCGCAGCCGCCCTGATAAACGATCTGCTCTTCCCAGTCACCGGCTTCCAGCGTCTTGGAACGGTAGCATACTTCGGTGCGCATCCAGCCGCCCGTTGCTGGGGAAGCAATGATGAACAGGTAATAGTAATCCCCGACTTTGTAGGCATGTGCTCCTTCCCATAGTCCCCATTTCTTATCATCTTTGGTAAAGAGTTTTACAGAACTTCCCACTGGCTTGACAGCATTGGTGGATTCGTCCAGTTCAAGCTGCTGCAGCGTGCTTCCGGAGAAGACATACATCTTACCCTCGTCGAAAAACAGCGCTGGATCATGGTATCTGGTTTTTGTGGAATATTTTGTCCAGGTTCCTTTTTCGATATCGGTGGTGGTATATATGTAAAAATCGTGGTCGTTGGTGTTGAAAGCGACATAGTATTTGCCATCTGCTTCATTGTATTTGAGAGATGCCGCCCAGGAACCATGTCTGTACATGTCCTTGCCATTGTTCAGGTTTGCCAGGTCATCGTCTATATATGTATCATAGACATAATTTACGATCTGCCAGTGCGCCAGGTCAGTTGACTTCATAATAGGCACGCCAGGACACATATTCATCGTTGTGCTCACCATATAATAGGCGTCCCCGCTGCGGATGACGTCGAGATCCGGAATATCGGAATACAGAGTAGGATAATTTACTGTAACCAGGTTGTTTGGATCCTGAGTAGGCTTTGGAACTGGTCCTTCCGGTGTGGCCGCTGGTATATCAGGTGTCTGACCGCCTGGTGCCTGTGATGGCGCTGGTACTGGCGGGATGGATATGTTTGGCGTAGGTGCCGGCGGCATTGCGGACGCAGTTGGAACTGGAACCGGAGTCGTTTTGGATGTTACAGTTACGGAAACAGTGCCCAGTTTCTTTTTGGCTGCTTTTCCCTTTTTGTAGTAAACAACAACTTTAGTACGTCCCTTTTTCTGTCCCGTTACTTTTCCTTTGGAAGAAACCTTTGCGATTTTTTTGTTTTTGGATTGGAAGGAGATCTTGAATTTCCCCTTTTTTGCAATTTTAATCGTTTTGCTCTTCTTAACCAAAACAGAAATCTTTTTTGTTTTCAGTTTTGGCTTTGCCGCCGCGTCTGCTGTTCCGCCAGATGCGAGGGCGGACAGTGCGACAGCTGCAGAAAGGCAGACTGCTATGATTTTTCGCCTCATAAAAAATACCTCCTGTGAATAAAATTTACAACTAAATTCATTATACGCGCTATTTCGTAAAAAATCAAGAAGTTTTTGATTCAGACTAAAAAAAATAAAAAGAAGAATGACTGTTTTTTTCGTGTTTTATTTAGGTTTGAGAAAAAAAGAATTTGCGTGGGGTGTTTTGTGAGATAAATCAATTTTGTTCGTTATAAATCAAAAGTTGGGGTTCTTGGGTTTCCGTAAGTTGTTACTGACAAGCACTTATAATGGAAAAAGAAATTAAAATTTATCCCACTTGACGATTTGAAAAATAGAGAGTATGATAAAAAATCAAGAAGGAGAGATGCATATGAATAGCAGACAATTAGCTTTTACGGTTATTTCTTCTCTGCAGAAAGAAATAATCGGAGCAAACATTATGTATCTTGACGGTGGAAATGCATATACCCGGACACAGGCAAGAGCACATGATATTATTCATGACTATCTTAACCTTGTAAAATGTGATTCCATTGATGCTTTAATCGCCGCCAAGAAATTTGTTAATTCAGAGTACTCTGAATTAATAGTCATAGATTCAATCTATGAATCAGCTCTTGCTAAAAACATGAGCAGTAATGAAATATCCGATTTCTTAAAAAGTATTCTGAAGGATGCCAAGAAGTCAAAGGTCCCTGTATTGATCATTTGATTTGTTGATGCCTTGAACTCAGGTGGAAATGGGATTGTACCATTTATGATTTTATGGTACAATGAAAATAATTTATGATGCTGGGTACAGAATATCTTTTGCTCCCAGCATCGATATTTTCAATTATATTTTAGATAAAAGGCAGGTGTTAGATGATGGGGATTCTCACAGGCGGTGTAGCGATAGTCATTATTGCGGTGATCGTAGTCGTGGCAGCTGTTACAGCAGTTGTGGCTGGTGTGAAGGATACGTTAAAAGATGAGGGGATGGATGTGTAAATGAACCTTCACGGAAAGAAAATGGTCGCCCCGGTAGTGATCGCAGTTCTATTTGTGATCTATTATGCTGGTTTGGCGGTAGTGCTGGCGTTGATCAGCGGCATACCGGGTCTGGTGAAGGGGCTTTTTATCTTTGTGCCTCTTGCCCTGGCAGGAGTGATGATTGGTGTTGCTGTGAGCAGAATAAAAGAGATAAGGAGCGGAGAAGAAGATGATCTTAGTCAATACTGAAACGATCAGTGGAAAAGAGCTGGAGATGCTTGGACTGGTGAAGGGAAGTACGATCCAGTCAAAAAATGTAGGGCGGGATATTACCCAGAGTTTTAAAACTCTTGTGGGAGGAGAGCTGAAAGCATATACAGATATGATGAATGATGCAAGAGCTCTTGCTACGAAGAGAATGGTAGCAGAAGCGGAGAGCCTGGGAGCGGATGCCATCGTGAATGTCAGGTATGCCTCGGCAGCAGTTATGCAGGGAGCGGCAGAAGTCATGGCATATGGAACTGCCGTGAAGTTTAAGTAGGCAGTAGCATGAGGTTAGTTTGATGGCGCAGGACAAAACAGGGTTCAAATTCACGCCATTGAGCTATGTAAAAACAGTATTTTTGTAATGGCTGTCCGGAATATGAATGGCGAACTTGAGCGTCATGTTTGGTAAGACTGTTCGGCTTCGCTGATTCCTTTACTCCGTGAATTGAGAACTTTCATACTCAGATAATAAAAAATGGCAGAACCTCGCTCTGCCATTTTTTTATCGGGGTAACAGGATTTGAACCTGCGGCCTCATCGTCCCGAACGATGCGCTCTAGCCAAACTGAGCCATACCCCGAAAAAACTTCCGACAACTATAATATCATGTCAGGCTGAGAAAATCAAGTCTTTTTTTTCAGAATCTTTTTCTTTGATTGAAGCCGGACAAGGAGGATAAGATGATCGAGTCAGTGAAAAATTTGAACAAGTTTGAAAAGGTTCTCTGGTTGGCTTCCGTGATCTTGGTAGCGGGATCTTTTATTCTGTCAGGGAATGGCGCGTGGCTGACACTGGCAGCCTCTCTCGTCGGTGTCACGGCATTGATCTTTGTGGCGAAAGGGGATGTGCTGGGGCAGATTCTTACCGTCGGGTTCAGCATTTTATATGCACTCATTTCTTTTCAGTTCCGGTATTGGGGGGAGATGATTACATATCTTGGAATGACAGCGCCCATCGCGCTGATGTCGGTGGTCACCTGGCTGAAAAATCCCTATGATGATAAGGAGGTTAAGGTAGAACACCTGAAACCAGGGACCTGGTTGGTTTTAAGTGTCGCCACGATTCTTGTGACGATCCTGTTTTATTTTGTATTAGATTGGTTTGAGACGCCCAATCTATTGTTTAGTACCATTTCCATCGCCACCAGTTTTCTGGCTTCCAGCCTGATGATGCTGAGAAGTCCCTGGTATGCAGTGGCTTATGGCACAAATGATGTAGTTCTTATTATTTTATGGGTGATGGCAACACTGTCGGAATTGAGATATTTGCCAATGATCCTCTGCTTTGTTATATTTCTGGTCAATGACGCCTATGGCTTTTATAGCTGGAAAAGGAGAAAAAAGAAACAGAGTGGTCTTGTTTAATTGTTTCGTTTGTTGTAAGATAGAGAGAAAGATTTGACTTTTGAAAGGAAAAGGTATAAGTTAAAAGATGATGGGAAAAAAAGACTGGTGCAGGATTTTTACAGTGACAGCGGTGGTTTTTACGACAACGCTGGTTTGGATGGCAAAGCCCTGTATTGCAGGGGGCGGAAAATATACTTATAAGAAGGGGTTTGTCTCCCAGAAGATTGACCAGGAGATAAAAAAACGGATTCAGGGCAGGTCCTATAAGAAGGGGGCTAAGATTTCCCTGGACACTCTGCGCTATCTGCAGATCCGCTATATTGATTTTGATGGAAATGTGCAGGAAGGCGAGATGATCGTAAATAAAAAGATCGCCCGCCGGACATTGAAGGTATTTTACCAGCTTTATAAACTTAGGTATCCCATAGAAAAGATGAAGCTGGTGGATGAATACGGAGCAGAGGATGAGGCGTCGATGGCAGATAACAATACATCGGCATTTAATTACCGTAAGGTGGCAAACTCCAATAAGCTGTCCAAGCACAGCCTGGGCCTTGCCATAGACATCAACCCCAGAATCAATCCCTATATTACGTCTTATGGGATTGCTCCAGCAAACAGCAGGGCATATAAAGTCAGGGAAGTTTCCAAATGTAAGGGAAAATATAAGGATTATATGATCCACCGGGGCGATAAGGTGTATAAGATTTTTAAAAAATATGGATTTTCCTGGGGTGGGGACTGGAAGCATTCCAAGGATTATCAGCATTTTGAAGCGGTTTGAACCGGATGAAGAAATAAAGAAGGAGAAAGAAGAAAATGACAAAGATTGATATTGTATCCGGCTTTTTGGGAGCTGGAAAAACGACTTTAATCAAAAAACTGATCAAGGAGGCATTTGAGGGAGAGAAGCTGGTGCTGATCGAAAATGAATTTGGTGAGATCGGCATCGACGGCGGCTTTTTGAAAGATTCAGGCATTAATATCACGGAGATGAACTCCGGCTGTATCTGTTGTTCACTTGTAGGGGATTTTGGAACTGCTCTGGGTGAGGTACTGGAGAAGTATTCTCCTGACCGCATCATCATTGAGCCCTCCGGCGTGGGCAAGCTTTCAGACGTGATCAAGGCAGTTCTTGGTGTGAAGGAAAAACTGCCGGAGGGGGCAGTGAAGCTCAATAGTTCTGTGACGGTGGCAGATGCCGCCAAATGTAAGATGTATATGAAAAATTTTGGTGAGTTTTATAATAACCAGATCGAACATGCCAGCACCATCGTGCTCAGCCGTACCGCAGCGATGAAGGAAGATAAACTTCAGACATGCCTGGAGATGATCCGGGAACATAATGCAGAGGCGCCGATTATTACAACGCCGTGGGAACAGATCGACGGAAAACAGGTCCTGGCTGCCATGGAAAAGGAGAACCGTCTGGAAAAAGAACTTCTGCAGGAGGCAGAGGTTTGTCCGGAATGCGGTCATGTTCACCACCATGATCATGAGGAGCATGACCATCATCACGACGGAGAATGTTGTCACCACCATCATGAAGAGCAAGACCATCATCACGATGGAGAATGTTGTCACCACCATCATGAAGAGCATGACCATCATCACGACGGAGAATGTTGTCATCACCATCATGAAGAGCAAGACCATCATCACGATGGAGAGGAGTGCAGCTGTGGATGTGGGCATGACCATGATCACGACCACCATCATCATCATGCCGATGATGTATTTACTAGTATTGGTATGGAGACTGCCCATAAATATTCGGAGGCGGAACTAAAAGATATTTTGGAAAAAATTGCGGATGAAGAGGTAAAACTGGGGACGGTCCTTCGGGCAAAGGGAATTGTCCCAGCGGAGGAAGGCGAGTGGTTCCACTTTGATCTGGTGCCCGGGGAATATGAGATCCGCCGGGGAAGCGCAGATTATACAGGAAGGATCTGTGTGATCGGCGCCGGTCTGGAGGAAGCTGGTCTGAGAGAGCTGTTTATCGGAAAGTAATGGGGATCAAAGATCCAGAAAGGCGGAAATTTCATGTTTGGAAATAAAGAGATACCGGTTTATCTGTTTACTGGTTTTTTGGAAAGTGGAAAGACTACCTGTATTCAGGAAGTGATCGAGGAGGGAAATTTCTCCGACGGATCCAAAACTCTGCTGATCTTCTGTGAAGAGGGAGAGCATGAGATTGAGGATGAACTACTTAAGCAGAACCGCATTTCCTGCGTAGTCATCGAGGAAGAGGAGGAGTTTACAGAGGAAATCTGTAAAAAACTCCAGGAAAAGTACAAGCCAAACCGGGTGGTCATCGAATACAATGGAATGTGGGATATGGAGCGGCTTTTTGGAGAGGTTCTCCCGGAAAACTGGATTGTGGTACAGACCTTTGCGACGGTGAACGCTCTTACTTATGAAGTGTACAGCAGTAATATGAAACCGCTTTTGATGGCACATTTTCAGATGGCGGATCTGGTGATCTTTAACCGTTGTACAGACGCCATGAACAAACCCACAGCCAGAAGAGGTGTAAAGGCGATCAACCGCAGGGCGCAGGTTCTGTTTGAAGCAGAGGACGGAACGGTGGAGAGCAATATTGCAGAGGAGCTTCCCTATGACATCAACCAGGATTTTATTGCGCTGGAAGATGACGATTTTGGTCTCTGGTATCTGGATATCAGCGAGCATCCGGGAAAATATACGGGTAAGACCATTCAGTTCAAAGGGCAGGTCTATCGGAACCGTTCGTTTCCTAAGGATGCCTTTGTGCCTTCCAGACAGGCGATGACCTGTTGCGAGGATGACATTGCAAAAATTGGTTTTATGTGCCATTTTCCTGAGGCTTCTGAACTTACAGTTAATTCGTGGGTGACAGTGACGGTGAAGGTAAAGACCCAGAGGAGCCGTAAGCATGACATGGATTTTCCGGTTCTGTACGCAGAAAAGGTGGAGCCGGCAGATGCGCCGGCAGAGGAATTGGTTTACTTTGGCTAGCTGGATGCAATTCCCATTGAAAACAGAAAATATGTTCGATATAATAAAGACACAACAGCCTATACTACAAAAGAGGTGATTGCTGTGTCTTTTTTTGAAACAGAAAAAGAGTGGGTGAATGAAGAACTGAATAATGAACGGCAGACGGTGATCCCGGCCATCGCCAGTTTTTCCACCGGAGGTGTCGTGCTGCCAGTCTATGTGCGGCTGGGAGATCTTAAATTAAAGATCGAGAAAGTAAAATGGCACAAGCCGGTAAGTGTATTTGGCGAGCGGTATTATTGTCTCGTGTCTTCCAGCGGCGTAGAATTTGAGATCGTGCTGACCTATCATACAAAAGAACAGATCTGGACCATTGATAATAAACAGATTGATATCCGGAAACTTACTTTTACGTGAAAGTTTTGAGTTTTTACGATATATAGTATAGAAAAACAATAGATTTTTTCTATATTTTGTATTACAATATAAAAAAAGAAAGGCAGGGGATACCTATGAAATGCAAAAGAATTGAGATGGAAGCAGATGTAGTGAAATACGAGCCAGACAAAGGGCTTGAAGATGGTTTCGAGCTGTGGGCAGATGTGGTGACGAAAGTCTGGATCGTCACAGATACACTAATTAAGGTAAAGAATGAAGACGGTTTTTTCGTATGTCCATATATTACGCACCGGAGGGGGCGCACCTTTATCCATGAGAACGATTACATAATTATAGACGCGGATGGAACAAAACATGTATGCGGTGAAGATAAAGTGTTTAAGCGGTATGAAAGGATAGAATAGAGAACAATAAATATGATTTTGACAGGCGGTCTATGAAGTGGACCGCTTGTTGTTGTTCGGTGTCAAACAATTATTCTTGTAAGATTATGTATAATTAAAGTAATATAATGACATCGGAGAGATAAAAGGGACTTCCTGAGTGGGGATTGAAATAGATAATGAAAAATCGAAATTTTTATATTATCCACTTGTTGCAGATGAAAATCAATTAGGATCTACCATTGAAAAAGTAACGAAATTGAATCAGTACATATATTTGCTCAAAAATAGAAGCATGGATATTACGGTATTAAATATAGATAATAATCAATGTATTATTATGGAAAGTAATGCAAGCAATTGTAATTTTTATTGTTACGATATAAAGAACAAAAAGGAATGTTGGCAGTGAAGTAAAGCTGGATGGGAAAGATGATAACCTGTTCCGTTATTGTGAGGAGTATTATGATAAGGAGACGAAAGAGGTGTATTTAAGAGCAAGGTATTATCAACCGACTGTGGGGAGATTTTTGACGAGAGGTACTTATACTGGAGAGGATAATGAACCGCTAAGCATGCATTTGTATACATACTGTGAGAATGATGGGGTAAATGCATGGGATTCGAGCGGGCATTATAGTGAAAAAATCAAGGTAAAAAATAAAAGAATAAAAACTAGTTGTAGAAAAACAGAAGAGTGATAAAGAAAAAACGCAATATGCCAAGGCATTATAAAAAATATCTAAAAAATATTTTAGAAATGTGGTCAGGAGAAGAGTTATGGTAGTACAAAGCTGTGAAGAAACTACAAATTATTGTGATCCACCAGAACCATATATTAGTAGGATTATGAACATGTTAGGATATAGTTGGGATATATTAAGAAATCGAAAGGTTTGGTAGAATGATGAAATTTTTGAGATTGGTTTTGATTTTATTGATGGTTGCGTTTGTTTCTGGATGTTCCTATGATAAAACAAAAAATAAAACAGAAGGATTAAGAAATAATAGTGAATCATCAACCAGTTTTGAGAAAAAGGTCGAGTCGCTTGCTTTTTCATGGTATAGAGAGCATCATCATGAATATGAAAATCAAAACGAGAAGAAATATTCCTTTAAAATAGTGGATAAAACCAGGATATATGGGACGGAATGCTACTTGCTTATAATGTATTTTGGAGGAGAGCAATATCTAGATTTTGCTATAGATATTGAATTAAATAAATTATATCTTTGCGAAGATAATTTTACGTTTATTCCGATAAATAATTTAGAAATATTAGACGATGCAAAATTTTTAAAACAGGCAGAAAATACAATAGAAAAGGTTTTTAATGGTAAGAAAAATCAAATTAATTATTGCCATGTGGTAAAGTGGAAGGGGAAAATATATTTTATGTATGAAGAATATATAGAATTAGAATTACAGGATGTATTTCTTGTAAGTAAAGATTCAAAAGAAGTTTTTAAATGGAATTTGAGCAAGGATATTTTGGAAGATGAAACCGGAAGGAAGTGACGGTTGGAAATAAAGTAACTACAGGGATTGTATTTTGTTTATGATTCATTGCGGGGCTTTAGGCACAAATTTTGACATGGTTTAGAATTATAATTGCTAACCCTGCAAGAAGTAAAAAGGGCTATCCTCCGCTGCAATAGGGGATAGCCTTTATGTGTCCCATAACAATCAGAACAAGTGAAATATCCTATGATTGTTTCTAAGATGATTATAAACAATTAGCGGGCATTTTATTTAGAAAGATGGGGATGTTTCGAGTGTGTGAAGAAAAGGACCTGTTGACAAATGAAAGAAAAATGATCTCCCATATGGTATAATTATTATATTAATTGAGGGAGGTCGTTTTTTATGATGAGAAAACAGAGCAAACAAATACAAATGGTAATCCTGGATACAGATTCCATGATTCCAGAGGATCTATTCTCACGCTGGAAGAAAATCTATCGATCCAGTTATTCTGATAAAAATGCTGCTGATTGGATATCATTGTTACAGAGTGTATAAAATATAGTTAAAGCGGACTCTTGGCTCATAGATGTGGGCCTTGAGTCTTTTGTTTTTGGAGTGAAATACTATGAATGATAACAGAAAAGACAGTAAAATAAAATTAGTAAGAGATAATTTTCTGCAATTTCTTTCTAAAGATATTGAGACGATTAAGCAAAGAAATAATAAATGGATTGATGGTTTACGTAGAGCTCTAATATATAGCGAAAAATCGGAATATAAAGATTTTACACCAGAGAAGGAAATTAAGAATGGTGAAGAATACCTGAATGCTTTAGATTGGGCATTGAGAAATCCAAATGTTAAAAATATCGCATTAGCTGGACCATATGGATCTGGGAAAAGCAGTATTATTCAATCTTATATGAGGGAACATCCAAGTGTAAAAGCTCTTAATATTTCTTTGGCAACTTTTGATGTAGAAAATTGCGTATAAGTATTGAATGTCAAGAGATTATAGACTTATGGGCTGCTATATGGTAATATATAAGTTACTGTATTAGGGCTTCTTTGCTGAAAGGAGTTATAAAATATGGGAAAAGACTTAAAAGGGAAGGAGCTTGGTGTCGGAATAAGCCAACAGAAAAACGGGTTATATTCGGCAAGGTTTGTAGATAAATTTGGTAAACGCAGACAGAAAATGATGTGATCCGTTATAATCCATGCAAGAAGTCAGTGAAGAGTGACATGGGGAAACCTTCGCAGAAAAAAGAGACGCTGACGGTAGATATACAGAAAGTGTTTTTGGAGTATGCGAGGGGGCAAAGTTATGAGTATCAGTATCGTTTTATTCTGCAGACCGGGTTATGGACTGGTGAATTGGTTGCTTTGAAATGGGAAGATATTGATTTCCATAATAAGACTCTGAAGATTCAGAGGTCCATGGAGTACAGATATTCGGTAGGCGAATGGAGAATTGGTGAGTTTAAGAGCAAATCGGGTTACAGGACGATTCCGCTGACAGATGAGGCTATCGACATATTGAAACGCCAGAAAGAAATAAGAAGATTAAAATAATTTCAATGGAATGGAGTGCATTTGTATTTTTATGCAGGAAAGGTACGCCAATCAAGAACAGTACATATATACGGCTCTGTTTAAAATTTGTAATAAGGCACAGATTCCGAGGTTTTCCATGCATGTATTACGCCATACATTTGCGACCAGATGTATCGAAGGCGGTATGAAACCAAAAACGCTGCAGATTATTCTGGGACATTCCAATATTGGAATTACTATGAATGTATATGTTCACACTACCGAGGAGGAAAAGCTAAAGGAAATCGAATTGGTAGCGGATGCCCTTAATGTAGTATAAAGATGGTGCACTAAATGGTGCACCTAGCAGTAAGGGTATGTCAGAAAAGCCATAAAATAAAGGAATTTTAGGAGGAATATAGAAAAATGAAACTAGGAATCGTAGGTCTGCCTAATGTAGGAAAAAGCACATTATTTAATTCCCTGACAAAAGCCGGAGCAGAATCGGCTAATTATCCCTTCTGTACCATTGATCCCAATGTGGGCGTGGTGCCAGTGCCGGATGCGCGGCTGGAGGTGCTCTCTGAGATGCACCATTCGGCGAAGACAGTGCCAGCGGTGATCGAGTTTGTTGATATCGCAGGACTTGTAAAAGGTGCTTCCAAAGGCGAGGGACTGGGAAATCAGTTTTTGTCCAACATCAGGGAAGTGGATGCCATCGTGCATGTGGTTAGATGTTTTGAGGACAGCAATATTGTTCATGTGGATGGAAGCATTGATCCACTGCGGGACATCGAGACGATCAATCTGGAGCTGATTTTTTCGGATATAGAGATTTTAGAGCGAAGGATCGCAAAAAGCGTAAAGGCGGCAAGGGCGGATAAGAAACTGGCGGGCGAGGTGGACATGCTGAACCGTCTCAAAGAATTTCTGGAGGAAGGGCATCTGGCGAAGAATTTTGAACTAGAAAATGAAGACGAGGAAGCCTGGTTTTCGGAGTATAATCTTTTGACATCAAAGCCAGTGATCTATGCAGCGAACGTGGCGGAGGAAGATCTGGCAGATGACGGAGGCTCCAATGAGCAGGTCGGCAAGGTGCGTGAGTTTGCAAAGGGAGAGGATTCGGAAGTATTTGTGATCTGTGCCCAGATCGAGCAGGAGATCGCAGAATTGGATGAAGACGAGAAGAAAATGTTTCTGGAAGATATGGGGCTTGAGGAATCCGGCCTGGAAAAGCTGATCAAAGCGAGCTACCGTCTGCTGGGGCTGATCAGCTACCTGACTTCCGGGGAGCAGGAGACCAAGGCGTGGACGATCACCAGAGGAACGAAAGCACCGCAGGCAGCAGGAAAGATCCATACGGATTTTGAGCGGGGATTTATCCGCGCAGAGGTGGTAAGCTACGAAAATCTTGTGGAAAATGGCGGCTATAATGGAGCAAAGGAAAAAGGATTGGTTCGTTCTGAGGGAAAAGAATATGTTGTACAGGATGGTGACGTGGTGTTATTCCGTTTCAATGTATGACATGCCGGATTAAAAAGATAGAAAGAAGGAATCAATATGAACGGAGCAGATATTGCGTTTCCGAATCTGGGAATCTCCATACCAGAACTCCCCAAAGGGATTACCATTGGGGGATTTACCATTGCATTTTACGGCATCATTATGGCGGCCAGTATGATGGCTGGTCTATGGATCGCCTGTCTGCAGGCAAAAAGGACTGGACAGAACAAGGAAACGTATTTGGATTTTGCGATCTATGGCATTATTTTTTCGCTGATCGGTGCCAGGCTGTATTACGTGATATTTAGCTGGGACTCCTATAAGGATGATCTCCTGCAGATTTTCAATACCCGCGGGGGAGGCATGGCGCTGTATGGAAGCGTAATTGCAGGAATTTTAACAGCGGTTATATACTGCCGGGTTAAGAAATATAATTTCTTTTTAATGGCAGATACAGCCGTGGCAGGTTTGATATTGGGACAGATCATTGGGCGATATGGGAATTTTTTCAACAGAGAAGCATTTGGAGAGTACACCAACGGTTTATTTGCCATGCGTCTGAAAGTGAGCGAAGTAAATCCCGCCAGCATTACAGATATGATGCGGGAACATATGCAGACCATTGACGGCGTTAGTTACATCCAGGTACATCCTACCTTTCTCTATGAGTCATTGTGGAATGTGGGCGTCCTTATATTGATTTTGGTGCTGATCAAGAAAAAGAAGTTCAATGGAGAAATATTTATTCTTTACATGGTAGGATATGCATTGGGACGTGTGTGGATCGAAGGGCTCCGCACAGACCAGCTGCAGATTGGTTCGTCAGGAATCGCTGTATCTCAGATGCTTGCCGGAGTGATTGCTGTTGTCGGCTCTGGGATCTGGATCTTTGTGCGAATCCGCCTGCGAAGGAGAACGGTGGTATGACAAATTAGATTATATGTGGCTTTTTTGAGACCTGTGCTTTTCAGCCAGGTCTTTTTCTGGCATCTAAAATTAAATGAAATTGGATATTTTAATATTGCCACATTTGGGGTATAGTTTGTCATGAGCATGTTCGTAAATAGGATCAGGAGGATTTTCGATGAATGAGAGATATAAATTAAACAAAGAACTGGCGCAGATGCTCAAGGGCGGGGTCATTATGGATGTGACGACACCAGAGCAGGCGCGCATTGCAGAAGACGCGGGAGCCTGTGCGGTTATGGCGCTGGAGCGTATACCAGCAGATATCCGGGCGGCGGGAGGTGTGGCACGGATGAGCGATCCCAGGATGATCAAGGGGATCCAGGAAGTGGTTTCCATACCGGTTATGGCAAAATGCCGCATCGGTCATTTTGTGGAAGCACAGCTTCTGGAAGCCATTGAGATCGATTACATCGATGAGAGTGAGGTGCTCTCTCCGGCAGATGACAAGCATCATATCGATAAAACGAAATTCAAAGTGCCCTTTGTGTGCGGCGCAAAAGATCTGGGAGAGGCGTTGCGGCGGATCAATGAGGGAGCTTCCATGATTCGTACCAAGGGAGAACCGGGAACCGGCGATGTGGTACAGGCAGTCCGCCACATGCGGATGATGAACCGGCAGATGATGAAACTTACCTCCCTGCGGGAAGATGAACTGTTTGATGAGGCAAAAAATCTTCAGGTGCCTTTCGAGCTGGTGCAGTATGTCCATAACAAGGGGAAGCTTCCTGTGGTAAACTTTGCGGCTGGAGGAGTAGCGACGCCGGCGGATGCAGCGCTGATGATGCAGTTGGGAGCGGAGGGTGTCTTTGTGGGATCTGGCATTTTTAAGTCTGGTAATCCGGCGAAGCGCGCCCAGGCGATCGTGAAGGCTGTTGCCAATTATACAGATTCTAAGTTGATTGCTGCGCTTTCTGAAGATCTGGGAGAAGCGATGGTGGGGATTAATGAGCAGGAGATCGAGCTTCTGATGGCAGAGCGGGGAAAATAAAGGATATCTGCCTGCATTTGGAGGCGGGAAGGGAGCAGGGTCATGCGGATAGGAGTACTTGCCGTCCAGGGTGCTTTTGCGGAGCATATCCGGGTGGCAGAAGAGCTGGGAGTAGAATGTGTGGAACTTAGACAGGAACGGGATGTGAAACAGCCTTTAGACGGGCTGATTCTGCCGGGAGGTGAGAGTACCGTCCAGGGGAAATTGATCCGTGAACTGGATATGTATGATGGGTTGAAGGGAAGGATTGCCGGTGGGCTGCCTGTGCTGGCTACCTGTGCCGGCCTGATCCTTCTGGCAGAAAAGATCGCGGACAGTGATATGGTACATTTTGGGACTCTTCCGGCAGTTGTAAGACGGAATGCCTATGGAAGGCAGCTGGGCAGCTTTTATTCGGAGGAGGAATTCGGAGATCTTGGGAAGATTCCCATGACCTTTATCCGGGCTCCTTATATAGAAGAAGTAAAACCTGGCGTAGAGGTGCTGGCGAGGGTAGACGGACATATTGCAGGAGTCCGTTATAAAAATCAGATTGCCGTGTCCTTCCATCCAGAGCTGGATCGGAATCCTGCCATCCACAGAAAGTTTATCGAGATGTGCGGAAAAGTAAACAGGTAGCTTGACAGCTATACGAAATTACGGTAAAGGTAAAAGCTGTATAATACCAGGGAAAAAATACCAACCCAAAAAGGTGAGGATGGTCCGACAAAAATTTACAATTTATTACAAACACTATATCTAGTGCTGGATATGGTGTTTTGTTTTTTGTAAAAACTAGATGTGGTGGTGAGTTTGTTTCAAAGCTAATAAGGACAGAGGGGATACATCGAGTGTGTGCCAAAAAAATGCTTGCCTAAATCCCTAAAGTGGAGTAAAATCTAATTAAAAGTGGAGCGAAGTGGAGTAAAGTGGTTTGAAGTGGTGGTTTGAAAGTACGTCTAAGACATGCCGCCACAGGCGGCACAAACATTTTCGTGACTAAAAACACCGGGCTGTCACTGCTACGCAGCTTTACCAGCCCTCCATCATTCGGAACTCCCGCACTGCTTATCGCATTGCTCCGTTCCTCATGATGGACGTTCGCACAATCATGAGAAATATTCATGCAAGCATGATATTTCTCATGACTTTGCTCACTGTTTTAGTCACACTTTCCACAGAGGGAAGTTGGTGAAGTCCTATGTTCATGGGTACTTATGAACACAGTATCGATACAAAAGGGAGAGTGATTATCCCGGCAAAGTTCAGAGAACAGCTCGGGGATTCTTTTGTTGTGACACTGGGACTGGATGGATGCCTGTTTGTGTATCCAGAAAATGAGTGGCAGGACTTCGTCAAGGAACTGAGAGAACTTCCGGGCAGCAAGGAAGCCCGTAAATTACAGAGATATTTCATGGCAGGAGCTGCACCCTGCGATGTGGACAAGCAGGGACGTGTTCTGATCCCCGCCAGTTTGAGAGAAAAGGCAGGATTGGAAAAGGATATTGTCTTTGTGGGAGTAATGAGCAAGATCGAGATATGGAGTAAGGAACTTTGGGATGAAAATGATGACTTTGAAAATGTAGATGAGATCGCAGAACATATGTCTGAACTTGGACTTTCGTACTGATCCTGGTGCCTGGATGCTGCCAGACCAGGCGGAGCGGACAGCTCGATGGCTAAATGGAGGAAACGATGGAATTTAATCACATATCAGTACTGTTAAAGGAATGTATCGAAGGTCTGAATATCGATCCAGAGGGAATCTATGTGGATGGAACTCTTGGCGGAGCCGGCCACGGTTATGAGGTCTGCAGACGTCTTTCTCAAAGAGGAAGGTTCATCGGTATTGATCAGGACGAGGATGCCATCATGGCATCGTCGGAGCGGCTCAGTGAATTTGGGGACAAAGTTACGATTATAAAAAGCAATTATGTTCATATGAAACAGGTACTTGCCGAACAGGGGATTGATAAGGTGAATGGAATCCTTTTGGATTTGGGTGTTTCATCTTATCAGCTGGATACAGAAGAAAGGGGATTTTCTTACATGGCAGATGCGGCGCTGGATATGCGGATGGACCGCACACAGATGCTGACTGCTGCAGATGTAGTGAATTCTTATCCAGAGGAGAAATTATGCCAGATACTTAGGGATTATGGAGAAGAACGCTTTGCTAGGAGTATCGCGAAGCATATTGTACAGAGACGGCAGGAAAAGGCGGTAGAGACCACGGGAGAATTGGTGGATATCATCCGTGCTTCCATGCCAGCAAAGGCGAAAAACAGCAAGGGGCACCCGGCGAAACGAAGTTTTCAGGCGATCCGGATTGAGGTCAACCATGAGCTGGAGGTTCTCCAGGAAGCGTTGGAGGATATGGTGTCGCTTCTGGCAGACGAGGGAAGGCTGTGTATTATCACCTTTCATTCGCTGGAAGACCGGATGGTGAAGAATTTTTTCCGCAGGATGGAAAATCCCTGCACCTGTCCGCCGGATTTTCCGGTTTGTGTCTGTGGAAATAAAACAAAAGGGAAAGTGATCACAAGAAAACCGACTCTTCCCGGAGAGGAAGAACTGGCAGGAAATACACGCTCAAAGAGCGCGAAACTTCGTATCTTTGAACGGAGAGACTAGGGGGATTTATCAGATGGCAGGAAAAACAACTTACATATACGGAAATACGGCGCGGAAGCTAAGCGCGGTGCCGGCGAGGCGGATCGAAGGGGAGCCGGGCAGGCAGCCCCGGAGAAGACCGCAGCCGGTACGGAGAAGACGGGTAGACCGGGTTTCTGTCGCGCTAATCGTAATAACATTTGCCATAGCGTTCTCAGTGTGCTATTATTATTTAAAACTGCAGTTTCAGAATACCTATCTCAGTAAGGGTGTGGTAGGACTTGAGAGCGAAGTGGTGGAGATGGAAAAGGAAAATTCCAACGCCCTTCAGGAGCTGGAAGAAGAGCTGGATCTGGGAGCAATATACAAAAAGGCAACCAGGGAGCTCGGGATGAAAAGCGCTAAGAGCGACCAGATCTATACTTATGAAAGCAAAAAGAGTACACAGGTGAGGCTGCATAATAAGTAGGAAAAGGTGAATTGGAATGGTGATCCGCAGAAGAGTCCACAGGATAAGAAGAAGGCCAAAAAGATTTACAAGAGGGATGATACAAACCCTCTTTCTCTTTTTGGTGTTAGTTTTTCTGCTGTTTCTGGCCCTTGGCATAAGAATATACACATTGAACAGGGACAATGGAGACGCTTATAAAAAGCAGGTATTTTCCCAGCAGTCCTATACCAATAAAGTGCTGAGTTTCAGACGTGGGGCGATTAAGGACCGCAATGGAACGATCCTTGCCCAGAGCGTCCGCAAATTCAATCTGATTCTGGAGCCTAGAACGATTCTGGCAGATCCGGAGGTGAAGGCGGATACCCTGGCGGCGATGGCCCAGTATTTTGCTTTTGATACCAGCAGCATAGAGCAGATTCTAGCGGAGCATCCGGAATCCATGTACCAGCATGTGGATGGACTGAAAGAACTTACCAGGAAACAGATCTCCGGATTTTTAGAGGAGATAGAGAAGAATAAAAAGAAGAAAAAAGACAAAAAAAAGATACAGGGCGTGTGGTTTGAGGAAATATTTACCAGGGAGTACCCGCTAGATACGATAGGCGCTAATGTCATAGGATTTACTTCCTCAGAAAATCAGGGTACCTATGGTGTAGAGGGGAGCTACAACGAGAAACTTAACGGAAAAAATGGCAGAGAGTACGGTTATTTTGATGCCAATATGGATTTTCAGAGAACGGTAAAAAAAGCCGTAAATGGAAATTCTGTGGTGCTGACGCTGGATGCCAATGTACAGAGGATCGTAGAACAGCAGATCAAAAAGTATAACAAGGATGTGGGGGCAAAAAACATAGGTGTTCTGGTAATGAATCCGAAAAATGGAGAGATACTGGCCATGGCTTCCCAGAACAATTATAATCTGAACGAGCCGAGAGACCTCTCTCTAATGTACACCCAGGAAGAAATTGCAGGAATGGATGAAGAAACCACGACAGAAAATCTGATGGCGATGTGGTCTAATTTCTGCATCGCTAATGATTACGAGCCAGGATCTACGTTTAAACCCTTTACGGTGGCAGCTGCACTGGATGAGGGAACCGTGAAAGACTCGGATTCTTTTGGGTGTACCGGAGTGAGAAATGTGGCGGGAACAGAGATCCATTGTGCGGTCCGCAGCGGCCACAATACCGTGTCACTGCAGCAGAGTCTGATGGAATCCTGCAACAGCGCCCTTATGAAAATCGGGGAAGATCTTGGAAGAGCTAACTTTAGCAAATACAATAAGATTTTCGGATTTGGTCAGAGAACAGGCATTGACCTGCCGGGAGAGAACGCCGGGATCATTCATACAGAAGAGGAACTAAATCCGGTGGAGCTCGCCACCAGCAGCTTTGGACAGACACAGACGGTGACTATGGTGCAGATGGCGGCAGGATTTTCTTCCCTGATAAATGGAGGAAATTATTACCAACCCCATATCGTTAAAGAAATTCAGAATGAAAATGGTGCGGTAGTTGAGAATACAGAACCCGTTGTGGTGAAGAGGACAGTATCGGATGCTGCCAGCCGGCTGATCCGGAAGTATATGAAAGCTACGGTAGAAGAGGGAACAGCAAAACCGGCGCAGGTCAAAGGGTACTCTATTGGAGGAAAGACGGGAACGGCGGAGAAGAGACCAGTGGCAGATAAAAAATATCTGGTTTCTTTTATTGGCTGCGTCCCAGCGGAGGATCCCCAGGCGGTGATATATGTAATTATCGATGAACCGAAGGTGGAGGATCAGGCCCACAGTACTTATGCCACAGAATATGCGTCAAAGATCATGAAAAGAATCCTTCCGTTTTTGGGGATCTACTCGGAAGCGGAGGAGACCCCGGATCCATCGGCAGAGGACGGGCAGCCGGCAGAGAATGACCCGAAGACAGAAGACGGGCAGCAAAAAGAAAATGACCCGGAGACAGAAGACGGAACACCAGCAGAAGATACGCCGACTGAGGAAGAATAGGTATATCTTTATTCCCTTTATAATACATTAATAAAGATATATGTTTCTGGGGAGGCAGTATGCTGGTCAGGCATAAGACATATCAAAGACAAAATTTGTTTTTGACGCTCTTTGTATTTGCGCTGATTCTCACCTGTATGATGGCAAGGCTTGGATATCTGATGATTTATCGGGCAGACTATTACGGGGTGCTGGCAAAGGAGCTGCACGAGAGAGAGAGGGCGATCAAAGCTGAGCGGGGAAAGATTCTTGACCGTAATGGTAATCTTCTGGCGGGCAATGTTTCTGTGTCAACGATCTCTGTCATACACAGCCAGGTCAAAGAACCAGAGCGGGTAATATCCATTTTATCCAAAGAGCTGGAGATCGATGAGGCGACAATTCGGAAAAAAGTGGAAAAAGTATCCTCCCGTGAGAAGATAAAATCCAATGTAGAAAAAGAAGTTTCCGACAGAATCCGTGGCTACCGTCTGGCGGGGGTTACGGTAGATGAGGACTATAAAAGATACTATGAATATGGCTCCCTTGCCTCGAAAGTTTTAGGATTTACTGGTGGAGATAACCAGGGGATCATTGGCCTGGAAGTCTCTTATGAAAAGTTTTTAAAAGGAATCGACGGCTCCATCCTGACGATGACCACGGCAGGGGGTACGGAGATCAAAAATGGTGCAGAGGACCGGATCGAGCCGGTGGCGGGCTGGACGCTGACCACAAGTCTGGATCTGAATGTGATGAAGTATGCAAACCAGGTGGCGTATACCCTGCTGGAACAGAAGCAGGCGAAGACGGTGGAGATCATTATCATGAACCCGCAGAATGGGGAAATATATGCCATGGTCAACGCGCCAGAATTTGATCTCAACCATCCCTACGAGCTGACAGAGGGATCGGAGGGATTGTCACAAAAAGAAAAGATGGATAAGCTGAATAACCAGTGGAGAAACCTTGCAGTCAGTGACACCTATGAGCCGGGATCTACCTTTAAAGTCATTACCACTGCGGCGGCACTGGAAAAGGGGGTTGTGAAGATGACAGACACCTTTTCCTGTCCGGGGTATAAAATAGTGGAAGACCGCAGGATACGGTGCCATAAGACCACAGGGCATGGTGCAGAAACGTTTCTGCAGGGGATCATGAATTCCTGTAACCCGGTTTTTATGGAAGTGGGAGCCAGAGTGGGCGTGAGTGGAATGTTTGAGGAAATAAATCGGTTTGGAATCCTGAAAAAAACTGGCATCGACGTGCCGGGAGAAGCGGGAACCATTATGCATAAGAAAGAAAATGTGGGTGCGGTGGAACTTGCCACGATGTCCTTCGGACAGTCTTTTCAGCTGTCTCCGATCCGGATGCTGACTTCCATCTCCCAGATCATAAATGGAGGAAAGAGCATTACGCCGCATTTTGGAGTCAGTGCCACGAACAGCGATGGAACGGTAATGAAAAAGTTTGCCTACAGCAGCGGCGACGAGGTGATTACCGAGGAGAAATCCAAAGAGATCTGCGAAGCGCTGGGGCATGTGGTGACAGAAGGCGGAGGAAAAAAAGCCGCAGTGGAGGGATATATGGTGGGGGCCAAGACGGGAACCAGCCAGAAACTTCCCAGAGGAAACGGAAAATATATTGCATCCTGTATGGGATTTTCCCCAGTGGAAAATCCACAGGTGATCGCGCTGGTCCGCATCGATGAACCCCAGGGGCTGTATTATGGAGGAACGATTGCTGCGCCGGCAATCTCTTCGATCTATACCAACATCCTTCCGTATCTTCTCGAAGAATAAACCCTTGCGATTGTGGCGGTAATGGAGTACAATTACAATTGCATGATCTGCAAAATAAATTTCGATAAAATGAGGTGTAAAAGGTGAATTTTAATTTAAGTATTTTGATGCCAGTAGTTATTTCTTTTGGGATCAGTGTGATCCTGTGTCCGATCATCATTCCTTTTCTGCGAAAGCTAAAGTTTGGGCAGTATGTGAGGGATGACGGTCCGGAATCCCACCTAAAAAAGGCAGGGACGCCTACCATGGGCGGTCTCGTTATTCTGGTGTCGATCCTTCTTACGTCTCTGATCTACATAAGAAGATATCCCGATATCATACCAGTTCTGTTTATGACGTTGGGATTTGGGATCATTGGCTTTTTGGATGATTATATTAAAGTTGTGATGAAACGCTCTTTGGGATTGAAGCCCCTGCAGAAGATGTTTGGTCAGTTTATAGTTACTGCTATTTTTGTATATTACTACTTCAATGTGGCAAAGATCGAGGCTTCCATAGTGATCCCCTTTACCGGGGGAATGGTGTTTAATATGCCAGACTGGCTATTTATCATCTTTGTATTTATCGTTGTGCTGGGTACAGTCAATGGTGTTAACTTTACTGACGGCCTGGATGGGCTGGCATCGGGAGTCACTGCCATTGTGGCGACATTTTTTACGGTGGCGGCACTGGCTGTCAATGCGGCTATGGCTCCGATCACAGGAGCAGTGGTGGGAAGCCTTTTGGGATTTCTGCTGTTCAATACGTATCCGGCAAGGGTGTTTATGGGAGATACGGGTTCGCTGGCACTAGGTGGTTTTGTAGCTTCTATTGCACTTATGCTGCGCATGCCGCTCTTTATCGTGATCGTTGGATTGATCTATCTTTTGGAGGTGATCTCGGTTATAATGCAGGTAGGTTACTTTAAGCTTACCCACGGCAAGCGGATCTTTAAGATGGCGCCGATCCACCATCATTTTGAATTGAGTGGTTTTTCAGAGACCCAGGTGGTGGCGGCTTTCAGTATTGTTACGGCGATCTTATGCCTGCTGGGACTTATGGCGATGTAGCTCAATGATTGAAAAAGTGAGGAATAAATATGAATCTAAAGGATAAAAAGGTTCTGGTTGTCGGTCTCGGAAAAAGCGGAATGGCAGCATATGAACTATTAAAGAAGATGGGGGCTCTGGTAAGTCTTTATGACGGGAACAAAGATATAAAGTTCGAGCCGGTGGATGTGCCATTATACCTGGGGGATCTTCCGGAAGAAATGTTTACCGGGTTTGACTGTGCGGTATTCAGTCCCGGTGTTCCGCTGGATATTCCGGCAGCCAGATATCTGATTCATAACAGAGTGCCGGTGATCGGCGAGATCGAGCTGGCCTGGCTGATGGAGAGAGGGCAGGTGATGGGGATCACAGGAACTAATGGTAAAACCACCACTACTACCCTGACTGGTGAGATCATGAGGGCTTATAATCAGAAGACCTTTGTGGTAGGAAATATAGGAAATCCTTATACAAAAGAGGTGTTAAAGAGTGACAAAGATTCTGTGACGGTAGCGGAGATCAGCAGTTTTCAGCTGGAGACCATTGATACCTTTGCGCCGAAGGTAAGTGCGGTGCTGAATATCACACCGGACCACTTGAACCGGCATGGGACCATGGAAAACTATATTGATGCCAAGATCAGCATAACGAAAAACCAGGGGGCGGATCAGCTCTGTGTCCTGAATTACGAAGATGAAGTGCTTCGGGAGAGAGCCCGTCATATGAGATGCCGGACTTTGTTTTTCAGCAGCCAAAGGAAACTCAGCCAGGGCATGTACAAGGATGAGAGCGGAAACCTGGTAATGGCAGAGGATGGAAGGGTGATCCTGAATCAAAAGGAAACCCGGCTTCCGGGAGATCATAATGCAGAAAATATCATGGCAGCACTGATGATGGTGTTTGAAATGGGAGTGCCGGAAGAGCTTGCGGCAGAGGTAGTGCGGAACTTTCAGCCAGTGGAGCACCGGGTAGAGTTTGTAAAATCTGTGAACGGAGTGGATTATTATAACGATTCTAAGGGAACCAATCCCGATGCGGCGATCAAAGGAATCCAGTCTATGGACCGGCCGACGGTGCTGATTGGCGGCGGATACGATAAGGGTGGCGATTTTTCAGAGTGGATCCGGAGCTTTGACGGAAGAGTGAAGCGTCTTTTGCTCCTGGGAGCCACCAGGGAGCGGATCGCCAAGAATGCAAAGGATTGTGGATTCACTGATTTTCAGTTTGTGGATACACTGGAGGAAGCGGTGAGTACAGCCAGCGAGCTGGCTGCGGCGGGGGATGCGGTGCTTTTGTCGCCGGCATGTGCCAGCTGGGATATGTTTGATTCCTACGAGCAGCGGGGGAATATGTTTAAAGAATTAGTGAATGGTTTGGAGTGAGATCGGAATGAGAAAAAGCGGGCAGGACCGGGCCAATTATCAGCGGGAAAGTACCTTTGATTACAGTCTCCTGCTCATTACCCTTTGTCTGGTAGGGTTTGGGCTGCTGATGATCTACAGTTCAAGTTCATATACTTCACAGGTGAAATACAATGATGCTGCATACTTTTTAAAGAAACAGCTATTTGGAGTCATTGCTGGGATCACGGCGATGCTGGTGGTGGTAAATATCAACTACCATGCCTATATTAAGAAGATACCGGGGCTGCGGATCCGGCTGGTCACGCTGATCTATTTTGTGGCGGCGATACTGCAGGTTCTTGCTTCCCTGATGGGAGCTGAGAAAAATGGTGCCAGAAGGTGGCTGATCATCGGTCCCTTATCGCTTCAGCCCTCAGAGATCACTAAAATTGCAGTGATCCTGATTGCAGCCTATTTCATTCAGATGCGTCCGAAGGAGATGAGCAGGCTGCGGGGGATCGTGCGGGTATTTGTGCCGGTGGGGCTGCTTCTGGGGCTGGTGGCGATGGAAAATCTGAGTACAGCCATCGTCGTCTTTATCGTCGCATTTGGCATGTGTTTTGTTGCGGCGAAAAAAAAATGGATTTACATTGGCATTATTTTGGTGGGGGTTGTATTTTTTGCCCTGATCATTCTGTTCGGAGAAGGCTTCCGAATGGAGAGGTTTCAAATCTGGCTGGATGTGGAGCACCATGAGAAAGGATTTCAGATTTTACAGGGATTGTATGCCATAGCTTCTGGAGGTGTATTTGGAACAGGGCTGGGAGAGAGTATGCAGAAACTGGGTTTTATACCGGAACCTCATAATGATATGATCTTTTCCATCATTTGTGAAGAGCTGGGAATGGTGGGAGCGGGGATCGTTATACTGATGTTTATTATTCTTCTTTGGAGAATCTACAATACGGCGGTGACGGCGCCAGATTTATTCAGTGGATTGATCTGTACTGGTGTTATGATACATATTGCCACTCAGGTGATGATGAACATCGCGGTGGTGACCAACTCCATGCCCTCTACGGGTATCCCGATGCCTTTTATCAGCTATGGAGGTACCAGTGTGTCGATCCTTCTGGCAGAGATGGGGCTGGTCCTGGGAATATCGAAAAAACGGACTAAGACATGACACCATAACTTTCCAACCGCATATTTATAATA
>CAMXSH010000007.1 GCA_947246475.1 uncultured Roseburia sp. | reverse complement strand
GATAGGTCCCACATAAATGATCCCCATTTCCTCAAACAGCATCCCCGGCACCAGGAGATGCTTCAGGGAATTCTTTGCATTCTTAATAGTTTCCGCCATGGAGATTCCCACATTAGGAATCCGGTCCAGCCGTTCTTCAATATTAATCTTCAGATTATTATATTTCTGGTTGGTACGCATTTTACCGAGATAATTCGACATACCCCCCACATTTTTTGAAATAGACATTTTATTGTCATTGAGCACAATGATCAAGTTGGATTTGAGAGGTTCCGCATTATTCAGCGCCTCAAACGCCATCCCGCCGGACAGGGCACCGTCCCCGATCACCGCCACTACCTTTTCATCTCCGCCCCGTATGTCCCTCGCCTTTGCCATACCAAGAGCCAGGGAAAGAGAGGTTGAACTGTGTCCGGTATTAAAAGTATCCGCCGGATTTTCGCTTACCTTTGGAAAACCGCTGATCCCATCCAGCTTCCGGAGGGTGCCAAACAATTTATTTCTTCCTGTAAGAAGTTTGTGCACATAGGCCTGGTGCCCCACATCCCAGATCAGCTTGTCCTTCGGAAATTCAAGAAACAGATGAAGCGCCATCGTCAGTTCCACCGCTCCCAGGTTCGATGCCAGATGCCCCCCGGTGCGGCTGATGCTCTTCACCAGACGTACTCGGATCTCCTTGGCAAGCCTGCGGTAGTCCTCCGGTGCAATATTTTTTATATCGTTTTCTTTTTGGATCGTTTTCAGTAATGTGCCCACTGTCCTCACCTTTTCCATATTATTTATCCCTTTTTGTCAGCCAGCCCATGCATTCCTCCAGAAAAACTTTATCTCCTGGAAAGGCTGCCAGTATATCCAGTGCCCCTGCCGTATATTCCTTTACCTTCTCTGAGGATCTTTCGATGCCATAGATCGCTGCAAAAGTAGATTTTTCATTGCGCTCGTCGGAATGAACAGGCTTTCCTAACTTCTCTTCATCTCCCACCACATCCAGGATATCGTCCTGAATCTGGAAAGCGATGCCCAGCTTCTTCGCTGACAGCTCCAGACTCTGGATCTGTTCCTGGGCAGCTCCTGCCAGAATCCCGCCGATCATAAATGCCGCCTCTAATAAAGCAGAAGTTTTTGTCTCATATACAAAAAGAAGCGTGGCTTCGTCCACAAATTTTCCATTTTCCTCTACATCTACGACTTGTCCGCCCACCATGCCATACATACCTGCTTTTCTGCCCAGGACCTTCAGCGCCTCCGCCACCCGGTCTGCAGCTCCGCTGTCAAATGCCGTAAAGGCAGTCTCATAGGCATAATTTAATAGAGCATCCCCGGCAAGGATCCCCATATCCTCTCCAAATTTTTTGTGAGTGGTCAGCCTGCCCCGGCGGTAATCATCATTATCCATCGCGGGCAGGTCGTCATGCACCAGCGAATAGGTATGGATCATCTCCAATGCCGCCATAAAGGGCTCGATCACCTGGGAATCATTTCCTCCGCACATCTCGTAGACTGCCTGCATCAGAATAGGGCGCAGTCTTTTGCCACCTGCCCTAACACTGTAATTCACCGCTTCAAAAATAGTTTTCTGAAACCCTTCTTCTGCTGGCAGATAACGATTCAGGATCTGCTCTGTCCTCTGCACCCTCTCTGCCATGCTCTTCTCAAAATCATTCATCGTCTTCACCATCTATATCCTTCTTCATCAGAATCTCCATTTTCTTTTCTACCTTGTCGATCGCTTTATTTCCCTGCACTACCAGCTTCATCCCCTGGGAAAATGTCTTGTACGCCTCCTCCAGGGACAAGGGTTCGCTCTCCATCTGTTCCACGGTCTGCTCCAGCTTCTCTATGATCTCTTCCAGTTCCATCCTGAAACCTGCCTTTCTTCACCTGTTATATACATTTATTCCCGCCATTCTGCTGTTTCAAACAATTCCTTTACCTCTGCCCGGACACGCCCGTCCTTCAGGGTGATATCCACCTGGTCCCCTGGAGCCAGTTTCATTACACTCTCGATCTGGTTCCCTTCCTGGTCAGAAAAATAGGCAAATCCACTTTCCAGGCGTTTCAACGGAGACATGCCATCCAGCTTTCCCGCCAGCAGCTGCAGCCGGTACTTTTTCTCTTCCAACAGCCGCTTCATCAGGCCTGTAAGCTTGTCTTCCATATCTGCCACATACTGGCGTCTCTGCAGCACCTGCTGGGACGGGTTCAGAACCTTAAGCTGCCGTTCCCGGAAAGCAAGTTCCTGCCTGGCATCGTCAATGCGGTCAAACATGGCGCGGATCAGCCGGTCTTTGCAGCCATAAAGAGTTTCCAGCACGAGCCTGACATCATATACTGCCAGCTCTGCCGCCGCTGAGGGCGTCGGGGCACGCAGATCTGCCACATAATCGGCAATGGTGGTATCCGTCTCATGTCCCACCGCAGATATGACCGGCACAGCACATTCATAGATCGCCTGGGCGGTATTTTCCTCGTTAAATGCCCACAGATCCTCGATGGAACCGCCGCCCCGCCCGACGATGATCACATCCACCCCGGCATGATCCAAAGTCTGAATGCCTTTTACAATAGTGTCACTGGCGCCCTCACCCTGCACCTTCGCCGGATACAGCACCAGCTGGACATAGGGATTCCTTCTGGCAGAGATATTCCGGATATCCTGGATGGCTGCCCCAGTATCCGCTGTGACAATGCCAACTTTTTTTACATAGGAAGGAATGGGTTTTTTATGGGCTTCGTCAAAATATCCCTTTTGTTCTAATTTCTTTTTCAGCTGTTCATATCTTTCATAGAGAGCTCCTTCTCCCGCCAGGGTAATCTTTTTGGCATACAGCTGGTACCTTCCGTCTCTCTCATAGACGCTGATCGTACCGCCGATGATCACCGCCTGCCCGTCAGACAGCTGAAAATCCAGTCCTCTCCGGTCTCCGGCAAACATAACGCAACCCAGGGCGGAAGCAGCATCCTTCAATGTAAAATAAATATGCCCGGAGCTGTGGTATTTGCAATTTGAGATCTCCCCTTTTACAAAGACAACTGACAGGGCATATTCCTTTAAAAACATATTTTTAATATACTGATTTACCGCTGATACCGAATAAACTTGTCCTCTATTCATCTGCAATATTTCCTAACATCCCGTTTATAAATGCTGCACCGCCCTCAGCCCCATATTTTTTACCAAGCTCCACTGCTTCATTAATCGCCACTCCTACCGGGATATCTTCATCAAAGATCACCTCATAAACAGCCAGCCGGAGAATGGCAAGCTCTTCCTTACCGATCCGGTCCAGCTTCCATCCTCTGGAATGTGCGGATATCTGCTGATCTATCTCGGGCAGCCTTTCACAAATACTTCCCAGCCGCTCTTTTACAGCCTCCTGTTCCTCCCCAAAATCATGGGTCTCAAAGTAAGCTCCCAACTGCTCTTCAAATTCATTTTCTGCATAAAACTCTTTCTGGAAAAGCAGCACAAAAAGCTGCTCCCTGACTTCTCTTCTGGTCATATTTTTCTCCATCTGCACTTATTTTTTCCTGCCTGACGATGCCTAATCGGCAGGCTAAACCGACATAAAGGGCGATGATATGCACCGCCCCTCAGTTTCAATCTGGATCTGCTGCCGCAATTCCAGCCACTCTTACATTTACTCTCGTCACTTCCAGACCAGTCATACTGCTGACTGCCTGAGAAACTTTCTCCTGTACCTTTGCCGATACTTTCGGTATACTATATCCAAATCTCACATTGACTGCGACATCTAATTCTGCTTTATCCTCGGTGATATTTACCTTAACACCCTTGGAATTGCTCTTCCCGCCAAGCTTTCCCACGATATCTCCTACACCGCTTCCCACCATGGACTCAATTCCTTCCACTTCTGAAGCAGAAATACCGGCGATGGCAGTGATCACCTCACTGGCGATCTGAACTTCTCCAATGCTGCTTTCTGTACCAAATACATCTTTTGCCATATTTGTCACCTCATTTATCGTTTTACGTTCATTTTATCACACTCCTCACTTTTTGCCAACAGGAGAAATAACAATTTTATCAGATGCGCATTCCAGCTTGCGTTTTACCACGTCCTCGATCTGGGCAATCTGCTGTTCTTTCAGACTTTCCGCATTTACGATTACATCCACGCTGTCATCTACGATGGTCACCACCACATCCTGAAATCCTTTTGCTGCCAGGAGGTTCTCTGTAGCGGTTTCCTTTTCATTGACAGCCGTCATCGCCACGATCTCATTCATTGCTTTCTCTTTTTGTGCTTCTGAGGCGGTATTGCTGTTTACCAGCTCTAAAAGCGTCTCTTTGTTTTTTGCCCTTGTCTGTTCTCTGGAAAGTTTTGCTGCCTCAAAGTAATCACCGGTGACGGTATTACTTACCAGCACGGCTTCCCCGGCATTTTCTTTTGAAGAAACCTCATTATCCGTTTTTTTCTCCTCCGCAGCCACATCTTCATCAGAGATATCAGCCACGGTATCATCCTGGACTGCCGGACCGGTTCCATTTTCTGCCGCCACGTTCTCTGCCGCATCTTTTCCTTCGCCGTCTGCCGCCTGCTCTGACTGGTTCAGTACGCCCACAGCAAGGTCTTCCTCATCTGTAAGACTTAAATATCCGGCAAGAGCAACCATGACAACCAGCGCCGTTATAATAATCTGATTTTTTCTCAATAGTTTCTTCACTACTTTGCCTCCTTATTTTTCCTTACTTTTCATTACTTTAATTTTATGACTCTCTATTGGAAATAATGCAGAAATCCCAGCTATAATTTCTCTCTGTATAGAAGGATTGTCGCCTCCTGCACAGACCACGAGAATTCCCTCGATCTCCGGCTCCACCTCCTGGATGACATAGGGAGAAGTTTTTTTATTTTCATCTTCTGTGAGAACCGACTCCTCCTCACTTTTATCCGCATCCCTTTTATTGTCTTTCAGCGTCACCTTTTCCCTGGAGGCGCGGAGCGTGATCATGACATCTACATCATCGATGCCCTCCGCCTGACCTAGAATATCTTCCACCTGTTCCTCCATCCGCGCCTGATAACCCAGCAGGTCATTTCCCTGTTCTGTCTCCGCCCCCGCCGCAGTTTCCTTTTCCTCCCTCGGCGCCTCTTTTTCCGATATCCCGCCCCAGGAAAGGAAGATCAGCAGGATTCCCGACAATATCACCAGGATGATCTTAAATATCCCTGCCTTCTGCACCAGCTCTCTCAGCCGGTCTTTCCATTCATCTGGTTTCACGGTATCCCTCCTCCCCCGCGCCCGCCTGGGATCCTTCTTTTAGAAGCTCATCCCTCTCTTCCCCGATCATTCGGAGCTCATCCTGCTGAAATCCATTTTCCAGTTCAAAGATACGGCTGTCCAGACAATCATCGAGAAAATTATCGCTGGTAAACCAGGCAAACAGCGGCGTCATGACAAGAATAATGATCATCAGCCCCTCTACAAAACGAAAATACCGATGATAGCTGGATCCGGAAAACAGATTGGTAATAATGGAAAATACAAGGACAAAAATCGCCACGTGTTTTACTGTTACTAAAATGATATCCATGCCTTTCTCCTTTCACTGAATGCGGTTGGTGGCAGCAATGATGATCGTCAGGGTGACCAGAAACATCACCGCTGTCATGCAGACGATATGAAGCAATAACCTTCCACTGTCGGCGGTGCTCTGAAATACCGAGACAATCCTGCGGTCCGTCACCGGCTGGGCAAATGCAGCAAGCCCGCGGTAGACCACAGTAAACACCCCAAGTTTGAGGATCGGCGCGATACAGATCACACACACCGCGATCAGTCCCCCCACGCCGATGGCGCTTTTGATCAGTACCCCGGTGCCGATCACCGTATCCGTCACACCGCCAAACAGGTTCCCCACCCCTGGCAGGCTGCTGGCTGTCCGAAACACACTGCTTCTTTTTACCCCATCCAGTGCCGGTACGATCAGCCCCTGGATTCCCTGATGACCGATCAGTATCGCTAGAAGTGTCTTCGTCCCGATTCTCACCAGTCCTCTTAATAAAGAAGCAAATTTGGTAAAGCGCCAGTCCGCCAGCGGATTCATAATGCTGACCAGAAAATACACCTGAACCAGGGGAACAAATACCCGTATCAGCACATTTTCTGCTACACCGATGGCAAGAAGCGCAGTCTGGTAAAATGCCATAGAAGTGGCGCTGCCAGAACTCCAGGTGAGCGCCACAGAAAATGACGGAATCAGCGCATTCATAAATTGAATGATATCAGCCAGCACATCCCCCGCCACCTGGGTGACGGAAAAAAAGCCGGTGACCATGATGGTGACAACAAGAAAATATATGATCTGAAATCCGGTCTCTCCCATCTGCTTTTCATACATTGTGGAAGAAAAATTCAGGAATACACCGGACAATATACCAAACAGGATCAACCGTATAAAAGTTTTCCGGTTTGCCTCAAACTGTTGAACAATATAATTTCTCACATAACTTTCCATACCCGCCAAGGAAAGTTCCCCCTCCCCTGCCAGCACTTGATCCACATAACCGCGGATGGAAAAATCCACCTCATCTTCCTTCATATCCTGAAGGATCTCTTCTACCTCCTGAAGAGGAATGCTGTCATAGATCCTGTTTATGATATCTTCTGAAGATAAATCCGTGTCTCCAGGGGCTGCCTCCGCCTGCCGGCTGCCAGAACATAGGATCCCCAGCCCAGCCGCCACAAGCAGACATAGCCCAAAGCCAATTATTTTCCATTTCATCAGGGCAGCACCTCCCCAATGGTCTCCAGCAGGGACTGCAGCACCGGAAGGCTTACCACGATCATACTCATTTTTCCAAAAAAATCCACTTGGCCAGCGATGGCATTCTGTCCGGCATCCCGGCAGATCGCCGCCGTAAATTCGGACAGGTACGCGATGCCGATCATTTTCAGTATTATTTTTATGTAAGTCTCATGAATGCCAATGTAATCCGCCAGGTTATGAAACATGTCCACCACATACTCAAACCGGCTGATCCCAAAAAAGAATATGATGATCCCTGATACAATAGTGATCCAGATCCCGATATCCCTTCTCATGCCGCCGACGATCACCGCCAGTATCATTCCTGCGATGCCAATAAGTGCAATTTTAACCATAGTCTGCTCCCATCATAATGCAAATAATCGTTCTATCGTTTCAAACAGTTCCGCGATATAGGGGATGACCCAGAACAATACCAGCACCAGTCCGGCAAGGCTTGTGAGAAATGCTTGTTCCTCCCTTCCCGTCTGCTTCAGTATCTGGTTCAGCATTGTCACGAGTATCCCTACCAGTGCTATTTTAAATATGATACTTATCTCCACAGCAAATCCTTTCCGGAAAATCCTTTTTCCTTACACAAGTATAATAACCGTCAGTACACCGCCTGCAACCCCACATACATAATAGAGCCTGAGTTTGTTTGTCTTTTCTTTCTGTCTCTTTTCAATGATAAATTCCCATTTTTCAAGAAAATAATCGATCGCCTTTTCCTGTGTCCTGCAGTCAGTCCCTCCCAGCTGCCCGCCCATTTCCAGAAATTCTTCCTCTGCGTCTTTTTCTAAGATGTCCCTGGTTATCTCTTTATGGTAGCAGTCATTCCAGATCTCCCTAACCATCCCGGCATTTTTTCGTGACAGCTCAGCAGCCACCCTGGTGAAAAAGCGCCGAAAGGGTCCTTTTACCCTGCCTGCCACCTCTTCCAGAAGCTCCGGCAAAGGTGTACTCATATAGCGGATCTCTCCCTGTATGTAAAGAAACGCTTTCTTTACCTCATGCAGATTATTCAGCCGGTTCACATACATACATGCCTGATACATCCCCAGTGCTGCCGAACCCAGAATGACAATGACCATTCCTGTCAGTTTAAGCATACAGACTTTCCCCCTGTCCATCACATACATCCAGAACCGTTCCTGGTCCCTTCGTATTTCCCAGCACGATACAACGCTCAAACAGACCCTCCCGCATCATATCTCCCAGCTCAGGTTTTTCGTATATATCCCTGAAATCCCTGCCGTGAACCGTAGCGATCAGGGCACAGCCGCAGTTCATGACATACCGGAGCGCCTGTACATCTTTTTTCCCGCCGATCTCGTCCACCACAATGACATCCGGCGCCAGCGACCGCACTGCCATCATCATCCCCACAGACTTGGGACAGCCGTCCAGTACATCGGTGCGGCAGCCCAGATCATTCTGGGGCATTCCCCGAAAGCACCCTCCGATCTCACTTCGTTCGTCCACCACCGTCACATTTTTTCCCTCCGTCCCATGGCTCTGCCCAGACACCAGACGAACGATATCCCGCAGAAGGGTTGTCTTTCCGCAGCCTGGCGGGGAAATAATGAGCGTGTGGAAGATCCTGTCTCCCTTTCTGATATAGGTCAGAACCGGATCCGCACACCCCAGGACCTGGTGGGAAAGGCGTACATTAATAAAGGAAATATTCCGGATATTTTTTACATTGCCCCGTTCCATAACCACCTGTCCGGCTACACCCACCCGGTGTCCTCCAGGGACTGTAATAAACCCCTGGGATATCTCCTCCTCAAAGGCGTAAAGGGAGTATCCACTTATGTATTCCAGCATCTCTTTGATATCTGACCTGTCCACCTTTTCCCTGCACAAAATCCGTTTTTTATCCTCCCGCAGTTCCACCGGCTGACCGATGCGGAGACGGATCTCCTGCAGCCTGTCCAGACAGATTCCAGCCCGTTCAAAATACACCCGGAAACGTTTTGGCAGAATCTGTGTGATCTCTGAATATACCATCGCCTTACCTCCCTTGACAGCCTGTTTCTTTTATTTTATGTGCGTGAATTATTAATATGCTTGAAAGGAGAAAAAAAATATGATACTGTATTGAAAGAGAGTTCGCCGTCATGCCTCACCGGCAGAACAGCGAAGACAAAAATTGATTCAGAAAGGATGTACATACAATGGATTATGGATTGATCGGACAGCCGCTGGGACACAGCCTGTCCAAACCTATTCACGAAAGTCTGGCAGACTATACTTATGACCTGCACCCACTGACCAAAGAGGAATTTGTCTCTTTTATGGAAGAAAAACCCTTTCAGGCAATCAATGTCACCATCCCATATAAGAGGGATGTCATTCCCTATCTGGACTCCATGGATGACAATGCGAAAGCCATTGGCGCAGTAAATACCATCGTAAATACCGACGGAAAGCTTCGGGGTTACAATACGGATTTTTCCGGTTTTGATTATATGGTGAACCGTCACGGCGTAGAGCTAAAAGATAAAAAAGTAGTGGTTCTCGGCAATGGCGGCGCTGCCCAGGCGATCAAGGCAGTGGTCCGCAGGCACCAGGCAAAGGAAATGATCGTGGTAGATGTTGTAAAGGATGGTGAATCCATCTCCTATGACGAATTATTCTCCAGCCACACCGACGCCCAGGTAATCATAAACACCAGCCCCATCGGCATGTATCCAAAAGTAGATGCCAGCCCCGTGGACCTGGCTCAGTTCCCGGACTGCCAGGCGGTGATGGATGTGGTCTACAACCCCCTTACCACGAAACTGGTTGCCCAGGCAGCAGAACTTGGCATGATCGGTGTCACCGGTCTGGAGATGCTGGTCGCCCAGGCAAAGTACGCAGTGGAAATATTCCTGAATACCGAGATCGATGACGACAGGATTCAGGAAATCTATGAAGAAATAAAAAAAGAATTCTTGTAATACAGTGTATAAACAGCAGGGGAAAGGAGAATTGAATATGGAAAACAAAAAGAAAATCAAAAGAAGCATTCGGGTTAAAGTTATGACAATGACGTCCATCGTAGTTGTAGGAGTTATGCTGGTATGTACCGGAATCCTTCGGTACTCCATGGGAAATTTGACAGAATCCATCTTGCTGGATGTACTCCAGCCCACAGCAGGACAATCTGCAAAAGCAGTGGCATCGGACATCCATCTGATGGCCGACCGAATGATGAACCTGGCATCGGATAACAGGCTCACCGAAAAAAATGTGAAGCAGGAGGACATCACAACTGTTCTGAAAAATGCACGTAATACCTATGAGTTTTATGGAATCGGCGTCTATGATATGGAAGGAAAAGCTCTGGCTCGGGATGGCAAAATTGATGACAGCTTTTCGGGGACGGATTGGTACAACCAATTGAAAGAGACAGATAATCTCACCATTTCCGATCCTGTGGCTACCGTGGACTATGTTGGTATACCTATGGGAATGCCCATCAAATCAGAGGGCAGCACCACATCATATCTGTTGGGAATCTATAAGTATGATGTGCTGAGCGATGTCCTGGATGCCATTCATATCGGAAAGACCGGTATGGGTCTGATCATCAATGAGAAGGGAAAAATTGTGGGGCATCCTGAAGAAGAGATGGTACGCCAGCAATTAAATGTCTATGAACTTGACAAGACAGATTCCGCCCACCAGATCTTCGACCGCATGATTACCAGGGAAACCGGTTCTGGCGAAGGACTCTTCAACGGACAGGAAGCCTATGTAGCATTTTGCCCGGTACGGGGAACGCGCTGGTCTTTTGCCGTCCAAGTTCCCAAAACAGATTACATGGAATCTACAAATCGGGCAGTGCGGAATACCATGATCGGAACTTTTTCTGCGCTGGGCGCCGCATTGATCATCATCTGGTTCGTCATGACCGTGATCTCCAGCCAGTTAAAAAGAGCGATCGCCCGGATGAACGGGCTTTCAAAGGGCGACTTAAGCTCCCCGGTAGAGATAAAGAATTCAGGCGATGAGACAGAGTATCTCTCCAGGTCTTTAAAAACCACCATCGAGAACATTAACGGCTACCTGAACGAGATCAAAAGGGTTCTGGACAACATATCCAATGGAAATCTCAATATGTCCGCCGATGGGGATTATCAGGGCGATTTTGTGGTAGTGAAAGAAACCCTGACCCATATTATCCTTTCATTGAATCAGATCATGAAGCAGATCAACCAGACCGCCTATCAGCTGATGGAAACCGCCCAGAATATGGGAACCCAGTCAGAAGAACTGCACCAGACTGTGACCAGCCAGACTATGCTTATGGATGGATTAAACAGTGAGGTAGAGACCGTCAAAGCAAATCTGAAAGAAGTAACCGAGAATACCAGAGAAACCCGCCAGCGGGCAGAGGAGATCGCGGAAGAGATCAAAAACGGCGATGAGAAAATGAATGACCTTAAAACGGCGATGGAAGCCATCAGCAAGAACGCAGAAGACATCGATAAGATCAGCAAACTGATAGAGGGAATTTCAAAACAGACCAATATTCTGGCTCTTAACGCAGCAGTAGAGGCAAGCAGGGCAGGAGTACATGGAAAAGGTTTTGCCGTAGTTGCCGAAGAGATCCGGGTTCTGGCAGAGCAGAGTGAGGAAGCCGCCCAAAACACGGTAACCATGATCGAGACTTCCAGCAGCCTGATTGCCGAGGGCGTGGACCTGACTGCCAGAACATCCGAGGCCCTGGAAAAGATCAGTAAATGTTCCGAAGACGTCACACAGATCACACAACGTCTGTCTGAGACCATGGATGTGCAGGAGACCTCTCTTTATAATATTACTGGCAAAATAGAAGATATGTCCCAGATCACAGAGCGGAACCTCCACTGCGCAGAAAACACGGCAGAGGCAAGTGAGGAACTCAAATGCGAGGCAACAAATCTAAAAAAATTGCTGGATAAGTTTAAATTTCACTAAATATAAAGGGAGGGCAATCCGATGAAATATAAGATCATAACCGGCATGCTTGCTGCCACTGTTTTACTATTGGCAGGCTGCGGCAATAAACAAGCCCCATCCACCATGCAGGATGGTACCTATACGGCTCAGATGGCAGAGTATTCCCACGGATGGAGAGAATTTGTAACGATTACCGTAAAAAATGGCGTCATCGTCACAGCAGAATATAACGCAGAAAATCCCAGTGGTTTTATCAAAAGCTGGGACAATACCTACATGAATAATATGAAAACAGTTACGGGCACCTATCCCAATGAATACACCCGTTATTATGCTGCATTCCTGTACGACCAAAAAGATGTGCCTGAGATTGACGCCCTTACAGGAGCCACCAGCTCCGGCGCCAATTTCAAGCGCCTTTCTGAGGCAGTTGTGAACAAAGCGAAGCAGGGAGACTCTGCGATTGCGTTTGTGGAAATGGAGGAAAATAAAGAAGAATAAACATTTCCAGGATGAGACTGGAGGCTGGTAAAGCTGGTTATTCATACCGCTTACCAGCCTTTTCTGATGTCATCTTTCTGCCACCAGATGATAGAAACCCTCCGGAATCTTCTCACCTCTGATGTGTTCCCTTCCTGTTTTTTCCCTGTACTTTGTGTATAAATCCCATTTCTCCATATCGAATCCTCCTCTCCTAAAAAGGCAGAGCCTGCTGCTCTGCCTTTCCAAAAACAATACTACTATCCACCCTGGGACAATCATCCCTTTTTCAATTTTGAAAAAGAACTATATATTTTCTTCCCTCCCCCGCCCTTCATAAAGGCACGGATTTTAAAAGTATACTTTATATTCTTTTTTAATTTTTTACTTTTATATGAAGTGCTGCTTCCTTTCTTTACCGCGATCTTCTTAAATTTCCCTTTTCCCTTCTTCATGAAAATCTCGATGGAATCTGCCCTGCACTTCTTCCATTTCAGGCGAAATGTTCGGCCTGATTTTTTCAGTGGCCGGAGTACTGGTTTGGCAGGCTTTGTCGCCGTATTCAGAGTTGCTGAAGTCCCCACTGGATTGGCAGATACGATCATGTATTTATAGTGTCTGCCCGCTTTGCATTTTTTATCCGTATAACTGGAGGTCTTCAGGCCCTTTTTTAACGTAACCCATTTTTTCTTCCCTGCCTCGCAGCGTTTCACCTCGTAAACTGCTCCGCTCACTCCATCCCATTTTAATGCGATGGAAGCAGTTTTATGTTTCACCGCCCGCAGACCCGTTATTTTATATGGCTGAGGCACAGTAGTGACCAGAGGATTATTCTGGTCTGTTTTATCTGACCCTGGAGTGTTGCCCGGATGGTTATCCGCCGGTTTTTCCTTCACTGTGACGCGGCACAGACTGTAAAGCCCGCCATCGGTCTCTGCTTTTACCGCCGTTTCACCAACTGCTGCCGGACTCAGTTCAATTTCTGACCCATTCATCTTTACCGAAACAATGCTCTCATTCTGCGATGTAACAGAAAGAGCCGCATTGCGATAGTTTCTCGGAGCGACGGTGGCGCTTATGGTTTTGTAAGGGCCGCCTGGCTCCAGACTTACTTTCGACTTTGAAAAATGTACCAGGGCAGGTTTACAGGCAAATTCATACCAGAGCTCAGCCGCCTCATCCGATGAAGAAACCGCTGGCTGACTGCGGTACCCCAGGTCATAATCGCGCTGCCCCTGCAGTTCTTCCTCTAACAATACGCGGTTGTACACGCGAACCGCGGCGTAACTGTTGTCCCCGGTGCGGTCTGTCTGCGCATCGTGACCGATGCCAAAAGGATAGCCAGAATCAGAAGGGGTTCCAACATCCGTTGTCTTCTGAATCACCGATCCGTCCAGAGCGATCATGAGCGTACCATTTTCCTCTGGAGAATACATCGCCGCCACATGATGCCAGCCCTCCAGATAAAGCCCGGCGGCTTCGCAGGTCTCCCAATCCGTTCCATTGTGGATAAAGAAATACAGGCTGGATGCAGTCCCACGGAATCCCATGGTCCGGTCTCCTTTTCCGAAGATCATGTTCATTTCATCGTAGCTTCCATTCATATTCAGGTAAGCTTCCACCGTAAAGGCTCTGCCCTCTTTAAACTGCTGGTCGAAGATCTCCTTCGCCTGATCAGAATCCAAGTCAAAATAACCGCGGAGATAACTTACATTTTCGGCTTCATCATACCCCAATTTGTACTTGGATTCCTCTGTCATAGAAGAATCCAGTTTATTCTTACTCAGATCTTTCCAGACAATAGCCGCCGGATGATCTGCCATGTCCTGGGCCTCTTTGATCTTATGCTGGAGAAGCAGGACAACCTCTTCACTCACAAAGGATCTTTCCTCTGCCGTGAGAACGGTTCCCTCTCCCTCGTATGACGGATCTCCTTCGTATCTCGCCTGGAGATCCAGCAGTGCCCCCAGCTGGGAAGAAGAATAGACAACGATCTCCTTCACTTCCTTTTCAAAGGCTTTCACGGTAGGATTTCCCTCATACACTTCTACATTCCGATACCCTCTTGTCAGCTCTGTGAGGTTCTGCTCTGCTCCTCGATCATAGGGAAGCAGGGTATACTCATAAGAATATTCTTTGTTGTTTGGAATGAGATATTCTGCCAGTGTGTCCGGTCCGCAGCTTTTATTTCCGGTGCCCTGGGAAGCAAGGTTCACAGACAGGATCGTGTCATCTTCCGGCGTCAGTTGATAAGGATGTCTGGCATTGGTCAAATCCTGTACTGTGAAATGCAGAGCTGACGTCTCCACATCTTCTCTTCCGGCTATCACAAGCGCCTCATTCTGATTCGGATCGGTAACGGTGAACCACTTTGTGCCTGGCAATGTACCAGTATCCTGGGTATCCAGATAAGGATAAAACATCTCTGATACCGTTGACTGATATCTGCCGACGACAGCAAAATTATTCCGGTCACTCATGGACTCCACCGGACCGTCTCCATACCAGGTTATATTCTCGTAGCCGCCCGGAAGCCGCATATTGGTCCCGATCCTCAGATAATTTCCCAGAGATGTACTGGTAGCATCGGTGGTCATTTGTACCGTCACTGCACCATTCGCTTCAACAGTATAGTCCAGAGCAGTATAGAGACCGGGCTGCTCCGGGAAAGAAAGGGTGGTTCGGATGATCTTCCGCCCGTCGGCCTTTTCCTCAATCTCATAATCCTTCAGGGAAGGATTGCTGGCTGCACTCTTCCACATTTTGTCATGGGAACCATCGTTATTCAGCGGAGCGCGGTAAAAATTCGGAACCGGTCCTTCTGACATCAGAAGGGTTCCGCGATAAGTATAATCCCGCAGCATTCCACTCTCTTTGTCAATGGAAAAAGAAAAATCGGTACCGTTTACGGCGATCCCCTCATCCTCATCCTGAATCTCCACATTTCCTTCTGCCGGCTGATACGCGGCATGTTCTAATGTCTCCGGCAGTAAAAACTGCTCGTGGGCCACCACATGGCCGGCTTTGGCATATAACGTATCGGACTTCAAGCGTATCTCAAGAGTCAGATAATATTCTGCACCCGCCTTTCGCTCTTCCGGCAGTTTATCCATATAGGGAAGGGAAATGTCCGCTTCCTCTCTCGGCTTTACATCAATGCACTCTGTACCCCTGGCAAGCTCCGTATCGTCCTCGCTGAGTTTCCACACCAGATCATATTGATCCATATTGTCAAAGGAGGACTCATTGTAAATATGCACATTTCCCCTCGCCAGATCCATATCCCCGGCGGTAAACCAGAAGTTCTGATATATATATTTCACCTCATACAGCTCAGGCTGGACGTCCCGGTCTGGAGAAACAAGGCCGTTTACACAGAAAGAACCATCGTTGGGCTGGTCTTTCCAGTCTCCGCCATAGGCATAATATCTTCCTTCTGCCTCCTCAGAATACAATGTCTTGTGGGCAAATTCTTCTGCATAATAGTCGTATTTGGACTGGGGAAGATCTGCCAGTCTGGACTGATCCACCCAGTCCCAGATAAATCCACCCAGCATATTGTCGGAGCTCCGGATGGCATCCCAGTACTCCTTTATATTTCCCACCGCATTACCCATGGCGTGGTCATACTCACAGAGGACATAGGGCATATTTGCCCTGGCTTTCCCTTCTACCGTTCCCACCGTGGGATACATATTGCTATCCATATCCACACCGTTCTGATTGCCAGAACTCTCGCAGTGAACCGGCCGGGTGGGATCTTTTTCCTTGAAATACTGGATCAGATCGTAAAACATACCGTCCGCGTAGTTCTTGTTGGAATTATAATAATTCTCATTTCCTGTAGACCACATCACCACGCTGGTCCGGTCTTTTAAGCGGTTGAAGGCAGTCACCGTCCGGTCCATGACCATTTTCTTGAAATGCTTCTGACTGTCTCCCTTGTTCATAAGGGCATGGGACTCCACATTGGTCTCCGCCATGACGTACAGTCCATATTTATCACATAAATAATAGAGATATTCGTCGTTGCTGTAATGAGACGTCCGGACTGCATTCAGATTGAACCGCTTCATCGTCTCAATGTCCTGGCGGACTGTCGCTTCTGGAACATATTTTCCATAAACCGGATCCGTGTCGTGCCGATTGGCACCTTTTAGCAGAATCGGCATTCCGTTGATCTTCATCGGCTGGAATTCACTGTCCTGCGTCTTTCTCTGCCCGTTGGAATTCACTTCACTGCTGACAAATTCGATCTCCCGGAAACCAAGCTGCTGGGACAGGCTCTCGATATAAGCCCCTGTTGATTTATGATATAAAGTAAGCACCATGGTATACAGATTCGGCTGCTCCGCTGACCACAGTTTGGGCCCGTACACAGCCTGGGATCCGGAGGCAGTCACCGTCGTTCTGGCGCCATCCTCTGACGCTCTTTTTACTTCTGGAATATCAATGGTGTATCCATTCATAAATACAGATCCATCGGGATTGTAGAGCTGGATATCCACCGCGTAATCCGACAGATCCGCCGTGCTGCTGTTGCTTACAGCCAGTTCGATATTCAGGTCCGCATCCTGATAATCCTCATCGAGATCTGTCACAACCTGATAATCCTCTATGTGGATCAAAGGAGTGGAATAGAGATATACATCACGGAAGATTCCGCCGTCGTATATCATATCCTGTCCTTCCATCCATGTGCCGTCACAAAACTTATGTACTTCTACTGCCAGAAGGTTATCCTTCCCATCCTCCGTCAGGTAATCGGTAACGTCAAAGCTGTGGGGACTAAAAGAATCTTCGCTGTACCCCACCTCTTTTCCGTTCACATATACATAATAGCAGGATTCTACTCCCTGGAAGGAAAGATAAACCCGCCCATTGGTACGGAGCATGGTATCCTTCACATCAAAGGTCTTCCGGTATAAGCCCACCGGGTTATAATTCACCGGCGCCCTGGGAACATTTACGCTCCGGTCGTAAGCACTCTGCCAGGGCATCTGCACATTGGCATAGATCGGCTTATCAAACCCATAGCTGGTCCAGCTCGCCGGCAGCTGAAGATCTTCTTTCCATTTGTCCTCTTCCTGCACCACATATCCTTTTTTATAAAAATCTTTATACTGCTCCGCCTGGGCTTTCGTCTGGTTCTGAACCACTACCAGATCCCAGTCGGCTTCCTTCTCTCCCGTCAGATACTGTACATAATCCGACGCCTCTTTTTTATAATTCACCGCCCCCTCAACAGCCTTGTCCACAGAGTGATAGGGAACCGAATGCGTCGATGAAGATGAAGCATCCTGGACATTGATGCGGTATACATCTGCGGCATTTACAGTTTCCCCATAAGCATCCACATAACCCCTGGTACCAGTCCATTCCTTATGGGTGAACTTTGTTTCCTGCGCCACGCTGCTGTCTCTGACAGACTCCAGAACCGGCATCGGTGTGTCATTCCAGGGAACACCTTCTTCCACCTTATTTTCTTTCGCACTGGCTTGTAACTGGGGCGTAACTGGGGACAGCCCCCAAAGTGACGTGATACCAAAAACGGCACATAAAACTCCAGCAGTGATTCTTTTTTTCATGTTACCTTCTCCCTTCTTCCCACAGTCCGCCGCCAGACCGTGTACATCTTGTAATAAAAGCATATAAAAAAAGGGACTTCTATACAATAGCAAATGCAGTAGTTTTTTTATAAAATAGCGACTTTTTCTATTGAATGTGTTATAATATGACTGAGCTGGACCTGATATGACGGGCTGGCGTAGCAGCTCCATTGAGCGAACCAGAGAGGAGGATCCCGCCATGTATATCTGCCGGATAAAACCTTACGTTTTTCCCCGTGTTAATCTTCTTAATTCCATCAGTGTAGACAAATGTATCCATTTCCGCCGAACGCCGGATGAATATATTGCTTTTTATATTGTTAAAGGGGACATGTATCTCATGGAAGATCAGATTCACTATCATTTAAGAGAGGGAGACTGGATCCTGTTAGAACCCGGAAAAGAACATAATGGATATAAGATCAGCGAGCACTGTACCTATTTTTATATTCACTTTCATATCAATGAGCTATTTGGTGCAGAAACAGACGAAAAACCCCTGCAGGAGCTATTGAAACACAATAAAATGGAAGCCCTGCAGGGAAAAAATATTACGGATCACATCATCATTCCCAAGCTCTGTCACGCCAGATCCCACACAGCTTATGAGACGATCCTTCACCTGCTGCACCGGGGACGACAGTATTTCAATGCCTATAAAGAACATTCTGATCTGCAGACCTCATGTCTGCTGATGGATCTGTTTATTCATCTATCCCACATCTTTTCTAACCAGATCTTATCAAATGAAGATAGAAATATCAAACGCTCTACCTTTATCGTCTATGATCTGTTGAGGGAGATCAATTATAATTATGCGGAAAAATTCTCCAGCCGTCTCATCGAGGCAAAGTTTAAATGCAATTTTGATTATATCAACCGAATCTTCAAAAAAGAGACAGGACAGACCATTTTTTCCTATCTGACCATGGTTCGGATCTCCCAGGCAAAAATACTGCTGACCTCTGGTAATTTTCCGGTAAAAACTATCGCCCTGTACGTAGGCTATGATGATATTTATTATTTTTCCAATGTATTTAAGAAAGAAACAGGTCTTTCTCCCACCCAGTACCGAAAAATAATCCTGGAAAACTGATCAGCACAAAACCACAATCTGGCGCGGCGTTGTCTGGGGCGGCTGGCTTCTCGTCGTCACCGAATAGAACACCAGAAGCATATGTCCGCCAGGGCTGCACCCAAAATTCTGCCCATTTACCGTCCTGACTGACGTATTCTGCCCGATGTTCAGCTGAAGAGACCGGTCCCCTGCCAGCAGGTTCCGGTCAAAAAACTGCAGCACCACCTGTTCGTTCCGTCCTGGTACTGCTATGAGCTGGGCCTGGTATTGAGGCGGAAAAATAAGAGGCACTGGCAGATATCGGTCATAATATGCCACCACCTCCATGCCCCGCCTCAGTTGTCTGTTATCAATAATCAATGTCTCAGCATTCACATGAAAATTTACGATTCCATTTCCCGTGCGGAGGGATATCATCTGACTGCAGCAGTCGCCTCCTCTGCTGATATTAAAGATTGTTCCCACCACAGGCTCAAATCCGGAGTAATCCATACGCATCACACCTATTTATCCTTTTTTTCTCAAAATATGTGATGATCCTGCCAAAGGTTCCTGCCAGCTTTGTTCAATGGTGCGAATCATAATCTTCCAGAAAATGATGCTTCACGCCATCCTTTTTATAGGCGATCACGGTAGCAAGATTGACATTTTCCACACTCCTGAAAATATTCTTCGCCACTGAGGGATTGACCTGTTCCAGCTGCCGGATCAGCTCTTTGATCTCCGCCCGCTTGGAGTCTTTCTCCTTTTCTTCCTCCTGGGCGGCACACTGCTCAGTAAACCGGCAGGCACAGCGGATAAAATGAAGCTCGTTGTAGTGCATCCAGTGAATGATATCCTGCTCCCGGATCAGATAGAGGGGACGGATCAGTTCCATACCCTCAAAATTTGTACTGTGGAGTTTCGGCATCATTGTCTGGATCTGGGAACCATACATCATTCCCATAAGAATTGTCTCCACCACATCATCAAAATGATGGCCCAGAGCGATCTTGTTACATCCCAGCTCCTTCGCCTTGCTGTACAGATACCCCCGCCGCATTCTGGCACAGAGATAACAGGGGGATTCCTCTTCTACCACCGCATCAAAGATCCTGGTCTCAAATACCGTAATCGGCACCTGGAGGCGGCGGGCATTGTTCCGGATGGTCTCATAATTGATGTCATTATACCCGGGATTCATCACAAGAAACACCAGGTCAAAATTCTTCTGTCCATGGCGCTCCAGTTCCTGAAACAGCTTTGCCATAAGCATGGAATCCTTCCCGCCAGAGATGCACACGGCGATCTTGTCTCCATCCTGAATCAGTTCATATTCATTGATGGCTTTCGTAAACTTGCGCCAGATCTCCTTGCGGTATTTTTTTATGATGCTCCGCTCCACATCCCGGCAGTATTTTTCTTCCCTGTTATCTTCCTGTTTTCTCTGGTTCATCGTCCCTGTCCTTCCCAGTTTTTCATTACTTTTTTCCTTTTGCTAATAAGGCTTTTGTACTCCATCTAGTAAATCAGATCCTTCACCACCTCTGAGGCGATGATCAGTCCCGCCACCGAAGGCACAAATGCCGTGGATCCGGGCACTCTATCCCCACCACAGCCTTTTGGCTCTTCCTTGGAGTAAACCACCTTCAGCTTCTCCACCCCCCGCTTTTTCAGCTCCCGCCGCATCACTCTCGCCAGAGGGCATACAGAAGTACGGTAGAGGTCCGCCACCTCAAACTCCGCCGGATTCAGTTTGTTGCCGGCTCCCATGCTGCTGATGACCGGAATCCCTGCTTCCTTTGCCTGTAGGACAAGCTGAATCTTGGCAGTGACTGTGTCCACCGCATCCACCACATAATCATAATCTGAAAAATCAAACTCATCCCTGGTCTCTGGCAGAAAGAAACATCTTTGCGCCCGGACATGGCACGCCGGATTAATATCCGCGATACGGCTCTTCATAACATCCACCTTGTATTCTCCAACTGTAGAATGCAAGGCTATGATCTGCCGATTGATATTGGACAGGCTGACTCTATCATGATCGATCAGGTCAAGGGCTCCTACCCCGCTTCTTGCCAGCGCCTCCACGACATAGCCACCGACTCCCCCTACTCCAAACACCGCTACCCGGCTCCCGGAAAGTTTCTGCAACGCATCCTCTCCTAATAGCAGCCCGGTTCTGGAAAATTGCTCTGACATATCTCTCCTCCGCCTATTTTACCGTCTCAAATGCTTCCTGCAGATCCTCAATGATATCTTCTATATTTTCTGTTCCGATGGACAGACGGATGGTATTTGGTTTGATTCCCTGCTCTATCAGCTCTTCCTCTGTCAGCTGTGAGTGGGTGGTGGATGCCGGATGAATCACCAGGGATTTTACATCTGCTACGTTGGCAAGCAGGGAAAACAGTTCCAGATTATCAATAAATTCTTTTGCCTTCCCGGCGTCCCCTTTGATCTCAAAAGTAAAGATGGAGCCTCCGCCATTGGGGAAATATTTCTTATATAGGGCCGTCTGTTCCGGATCTGAAGACACCGATGGATGATTTACCTTTTCCACCTGGGGATGGTCCGCCAGATACTGAACCACCCTCAAGGCATTTTCCACATGGCGCTCTACCCTCAGAGACAGCGTCTCCAGACCCTGTAAAAACAAAAAGGCATGGAAGGGGGACAGGGCAGCGCCAGTATCTCTCAGAAGAATGGCACGGATCTTTGTGACAAATGCTGCCGCTCCCACTGCTTTTGTAAAGCTGATCCCATGGTAGCTGGGATTGGGCTCTGTCAAAGATGCAAATTTACCGCTTGCCTCCCAGTCAAATCTGCCGCTGTCCACGATCACACCGCCGATGGCAGTGCCGTGGCCGCCAATAAATTTGGTAGCCGAGTGTACTACGATATCTGCCCCATGCTCGATGGGACGCACCAGATATGGCGTGGCAAAGGTGTTATCGATGACCAAAGGAATTTTATTTTCATGGGCTATGCCCGCCAGCTTTTCAATGTCCACCACATCCGAATTCGGGTTGCCCAGTGTCTCGATATACACCGCCTTGGTGTTCTCCCGGATCGCCGCCCTCACTTCGTCTTCTTCAAAAGGATTTACAAAATCAGCGGTGATCCCATATTCTGGAAGCGTGTGGGCCAGCAGGTTGTAGGTCCCTCCATAAATATTTTTAGCTGCCACGATGTGGTCACCTGCCTGAGCAAGATTCTGGATCGTATAGGAGATCGCCGCAGCGCCGGAAGCTACTGCCAGAGCCGACACGCCTCCCTCCAATGCCGCAATCCTCTGCTCAAACACTTCCTGGGTAGGATTTGTCAGCCGTCCATATATATTTCCCGCATCACTGAGATTAAACCGCGCCACCGCGTGTTCACAGTCGTGGAACACATAAGATGAGGTAGCGTAGATCGGAACCGCCCTGGCGTCAGTAGCCGGGTCCGGACTCTCCTGCCCCGCGTGCAGCTGTAACGTTTCAAATTTTAAATTTCGGTTTTTTTTATTTTTCATCGAATAATCTCCTTATCATCTCTTCCTGCTAATTCCTATCTATACTCTTTCCCGTGTCGCACCATTTTCCATCATAGTAAAGGACAATCCTGTAGGTATCCGGCTGCAGCCCGGACAGGGGAATGGCGATGGCATATTTCTGATTGCGTTTTGATTTCATTCCCTTTCCGGCACTGGTATAATCCATAAGATAATGGTGGGTCTGCCCCACAAACCGTACTTTGGAAATGGCGTGATCGGATGTCTTCATATACAGCACCGATTCCATCAGGGTAAAACCGGCGTTTTTCTCCTCCATCTTCTCCTCCGGCACCTCTGACTCTTTTGACACCACCGGCGCCTGCAGCGTCCCCTTCACATACCCATCCCCGATCTTTAGAGGCCGCGCCAGGTCTTTCCAGTTTATTCCAATACCATATCCCCGGTAAAAATAATATTTTGTAGAATACTGATTGAGCAGCTTCCCGGAAGAATAATCAAATTCATAGATCATTCCCTTCTGCCCATTGATCAGGGGATGAAGATATCCCCCAAAGGAAAACATCCGGTCCTGTTTTTTGTCATAGGCGCAATTCGAGGTAATGATGGAGCGCACTCCTGGATACAGCTTCTCCTGTTTCACGGTCATCTTTTTTTCATCTACCGCATAAACCGATACAAAAGACTGCTCTCTGCCATCAAAAAAATCCACCTTCCGTTTGGTCTGCCAGTGGTTGTCATAGAGCATAATATGTCTGGTATCTGGATCACCATCCAGATCATAGGGAATCTCATACACGCTGTGCTGCTGAAAATGCCAGGTAATATCCCCCTGAGGCTTTAACACCAAACTCGCCTGTTTGGTCCCTTCAAACATTTCAGGATTGGTGAGGATCCATTTTATCTTCTTGTCCTTCCAGCCCACCTTCACCGCCGAATGGATATTTCGCGGCGATAGCAGCACGGTATCATCTTCCTTATTATAAGAAACTGTATTCAGATGAACCCAGTCCACCATGTCCTCATAGGTGTCATCAAAAATCTCTCTCATATCCAGGGACTGAATGATCTCCCCTGTCTGGCGGTCCATTTCCTGAACCACATCTTCCGTATGCCCATCGATGGAACTGCTTAGAAGAAACAGATTTCCCCCTGGCTCCTTTTCGATCACTTCGTGATGAATGCCGTTTTTCACATAATACAGCCGGTAAGCCCGCCCCAGGTAATCCATCTCGTACATCTGGGTTGTATGTGGCTTTTCCTCTGTCGGCGTCAATGCCTCATTGGTCTGGAAGATCAGTCTCTGGTCCGAAAGAGGAAAGACGCCGTAAGAGCCAGTGGTCATCGTGATAAACCAGCGGATCTCACCATTCTGGTCATAAGCAAAGGGATATTTCGTCGTCTGGCCGGAGATAACCGTAAGACCATACGCGGTCTTTTGGGAATGCTTCTCCACCCTTACCGCATCTTGCAGAGCTTCCGGAAGTTTGTCTGTTTGGATCGATACGATCTGGGAATCTGTCACCTGATCTTTATCATCCAGACAACTTATCTCCACCTCGTTTTTATGGTCCGGATACAACCCCACCACCGGGATCCGGTGCTCTTTCGTCTTTGCGAGGGTTCCTGTCAGATCCGTATCTTTATCTTTTCCCTTAATTGTAACCCTCACCTTACAGGGCTTTGAGGTCTTTAAAAGTATATAGGCTGTCAATGGGGAATTGCCATAAGGATTCTGTATCACCAATGGCTTCTCCCATGTATAGTCTCCCGACTGCAGCTGCTTTTCATACATGTCATCCTTTTCCTGACAGCTCACCGGGAGATATTTCTTTGTCTTGATCGTCTCAGAAGTTACGGCATTTACCGCACTTCCGCTTATGACGTTTGTAGTCTGGGTATCTTTCTGGCTGACCCTCTCCGGATTTGCTTCTTTTCCACAGGAAACCACACACAGCAGCACCAGAACTGTCCCGATGATTATTTTAATCTGTCTCAACTTTTCTCCTCCTGATACTCACAAAGTATTTTCAATATTTATTATGGATGACATCTTCCACAGGGCTCATATCCCTGCTGGATCAGCTGCTCTCTTGTCTCCTTCGTCTCTTTCCTGTCTCCTCCTGATACTCACAAAATATTTTCAATATTTATTATGGATGACATCTTCCACAGGGCTCATATCCCTGCTGGATCAGCTGCTCTCTTGTCTCCTTCGTCTCTTTCCTGTTTTTCCCCTTTGTATCCTTTGCACTGGAACAACCGGGATTGTGAAATTTGTGAGTATTGAGATTGCATATGTATTTTCCCATTTCCCCAGCAGCTTTCCTGGAGGTATTATGGGAGGATTCCTCCGGCTTTTCTTTCGGGACTTCCTCTCCCGACAGATGGCTCTTTCCTGTGGCATAATCAATCTCCACGCCGGGCTGGTTATTGTACGCATAGACATTAAAACAAACGCCTTTCCCTTCATCCTCTACGGACCATGCTTCCATCTGGACCCCGCTGGCCACCAGATTATTTCCATCATACACTGGCGTCACCCGGTAAAGAACATGATTGTCAGTCTCTTTTACATAGTCTGCCACTTCATTTTCAAAGGGAAGCATTCCCTCCACATTCATATAACGGGTTCCTGTCACAAGATTCTTCTTATTCGCATTTTCCCCTGAGAGCTGATAACCGATGAGATGACAGCGGTTATACAGATATTTTCCCTCTACACAGTCATACTTTGCTGTCTGCCATCCCGATGGTTTCACTGGGCTGATGGATTCCCTTTCCTTTACAGGCATCAGATCTTTTCCTATATTTGCCACAGCAGCGCCGCACCTTCCCAAAGAATCCAGCTCACTGTATTTTTCAAAAGACTTTGTGGTATAGTCGGATTCTTCAAATTCCGGCTTATTATCATTGATCACCACAAAGGATTCACCCTTAAATTCCGGAACTCCTTCCAGATCTGCCACCACTGTTCCAGCTATATTTCCCTCTCCATGACTATCAGAAGAAAAGGACTCCACTGCCTCTTCCAAAGAACACCCAGCCAACATAAGGGTGGATACCAGACAAAACAGCCAAAATAGTTTTTGAACTTTCATTGATTTCATCTCCTTGTCCGTTTTATCATATCACAAAACAATCATCAGTTCAACTTAACAGAGGATTTATAAAAAGTCTTAAATGTCTCATAAATATTTATAAACTCTATTGTCAAAACAAAAAAACCTTTGTATGATAAAGAAAAAATTTAGGGAGGTCTACCAATGAAGAAGGGCATAAAAATTACATCACTGGCATGTACTGCTGCGTTACTGTTGAGCAGCGTATTGTCACCAGCATCCACAATTGTTCAGGCAAAAGCCAAAAAGCCGGCATTAAGCAAGAAAAAGCTTTCCATAAAAATAGGAAAAACAGCAAAACTTTCAGTAAAACGGGCGAAAGGCTGGAAAATTTCCTGGAAGAGCAAAAACAAAAAAATTGCAACAGCAAAAAAATCTGGGAAATATGCGGTAAAGATCACAGCAAAGAAAAAAGGCACGGTGAAGATCACCGCAACATTAAAGAAAGGAAAGACACGTCGTACTTTATCCTGTAAGGTGACCGTTTCTTCCATAAAGAATATGGCACCTATCCCCAATACCCCTGTCCCGCCAGCGCCATCAGCAAATACCGCCACACAGGCGCCAAATAATCCGGATGTACCCCAGAATACACCGACTTCTACACCTTCGGAAGGCACACCGGGAGAGCCGACTTCTACGCCGGCAGGAGACACATCGGGAGAGCCAACTTCTACGCCGACAGCGACTGCAACCGCAGTTCCAGACGTAACTCCGTCAACGGAACCTACCATTGCGCCATCCGCTTCGCCAACAATGTCTCCAACAGAAGAACCAACCACGAAACCAACCATAGAGCCAACGACGGTCCCATCAGCACAGCCAACCTCTTCTCCTACTGCTGCTCCGACAGCGAAACCTTCCGCACCACCTTCACCATCAGTGACACCGCAGCCGTCAACAACACCGGCAGTTACGGATAAACCACTGGTTACTATGGCGCCAGAGGCATCTATGATCTTTTCTAAAGATACTTTCATGGCATCCGGAGCGGCAGATGAGCCTGTCTATAATGCAGATGGAAGTGTTACCGTAACACTAAAGAAGCAATATGGCGGAGGCGGAATCGGCTTTTATATGGATCCTTCCAAATCCATGGTAGATTTAAGCGATTATACGAAAGTTATCTTCCATCTATCTGCAGATGCAGAGGCGCCGATCTGTCTGAGAACCCATGACACTGCAGACTACTGGGGAGCAAACTCTTCAACCACATTGTCCTTTACGGATATTACTACAGAACAGAAGGAATACATATGTGATCTCAGTGCCATTAACAGCACTCTAGGTTTTGGAGTAAAATACAATCCCGGGGGATCTGCAGATCTTCCAGAAGAAATTAACCTAACCATTCATTCCATCTCCTTTATAAAGGATACAAGAGATATCACAGACGCCATGGAAAACTATACTTCACTGGCAGAGATGGGCGCCGCTTATGGTCTGAAAATGGGTACTGTTATGAACGGCAGAAAAGTAGCAGATAAAAAATATGGCGATTTGATGAAGTATCACTTCAACAGTATTACTGCCGCTAATGAGATGAAAGCATACTCCATGCTGGATCTCACCAAAACAAAGGAAGCGTACACAGATGAGAATTCCATGCCTGTTCTTAATTTCACCGGAGCCGATGCAATCATGGATTTCGCCAAAGCAAATAATATAAAGGTACGCGGTCACGCCCTTGTCTGGGATGCAGGTATGCTGGACTGGTTCTTCCGTGAAGGATACGATTCAACAAAACCCTATGCCACAACAGAGGTTGTTAAGACAAGACTGCAGAATTATATTGAACAGGTACTGGTACATTTTGAAGAAAAATACCCAGGCGTGATCTATTGCTGGGATGTAGTTAATGAAGCAGTAGGTGATTCTGACACAGAATATGAGGAAGGCGACGAACGCCACGTACGCACCAAACGTAATAATGAAGATAATCCATTTTACACATTGGTAGGACGTGATTACGTGGAATTGTCTTTCCAATATACACACGAAGTCCTTGAAGAGCTGAAGAAGACCATGCCAACACTGGATATCAAACTGTATTATAACGATTATAGTACATTCTTTGCGTCAAAGCGGGATGCAATCTACAACTTAGTAAGCTCCGTCAATTCTTTCCTGCGAGATGACAAGGGGGGATATGTGAAACTGTGTGATGGCGTAGGCATGCAGAGTTATATTGGCGGATACGGACAACAGGCAGGATGTATGAACGAAAACGATATTGAAATGGTAAAAACAGCCATTCTCAAATTTGCCTCTTTGGGCATAGAAGTACAGGTGACAGAGCTTGCCGTCCGAAATTATGAAAACGACGCCGAAACGCTGGCATTACATGGAGAGTACTATAAAAAACTATTCCAGGCATATCTGGAAATAAATTCAGGGGAAGAAAAACCATTGAAGGCAATCTCCATCTGGGGTATCATAGATGAACCAGATCTGAAGCCTACTGACTACAGTTTTAAAATGAACGGACCATACTGCGGTTTGTTTAATGAAAAACTGGCTGTAAAAGATGCTTTCAAAAATGTCCATGACCTCCTGAAAAACGGTCAGTAAACGCATTTGATCAGCTGGCAGGAACCTGACACCCTGTTTCCTTCCATACTAATACAAAAACCCACTGTATATCGGCAGTCAAAACTGCTCTGTTATACAGTGGGTTTATTTACTCATGTCAAATATAATGTTTCATATGCAAAGGAATCAAAATTCCTGTCTATTCCTATTTCGCATAGTCCACAACTCTGGATTCACGAATCACATTAACCTTGATCTGACCAGGATACTGAAGCTCAGACTCAATCTGTTTTGATATGTCTCTTGCTAACAATACCATCTCGTCATCATCAATCTGATCCGGAACTACAATAACTCGAACTTCTCTACCTGCCTGAATGGCAAAAGATTTGTCGACGCCTTTAAAGCCGTTTGAAATATCCTCTAATTGTTTCAATCTGTTCGTGTATGTTTCTAAGGTTTCTCTTCTCGCACCAGGACGAGCCGCAGATATTGCATCCGCTGCCTGAACAACACAGGCAATCAAACTCTCTGGTTCCACATCTCCATGATGCGCCTCTACTGCATTGATCACCAATGCAGATTCTTTAAACTTGCGACAAAGCTCCACACCCAGTTGGATGTGCGAACCTTCCATATCATGGTCTACTGATTTTCCAATATCATGAAGCAGTCCTGCACGTTTTGCCATACGCACATCTGCTCCAAGTTCTCCCGCAAGGAGACCAGACAAGTGAGCAACCTCAATGGAATGCTTTAATGCATTCTGACCATAACTGGTTCTGAACTTCATTTTACCCAGAAGACGAATCAGTTCTGGATGTATTCCATGCACACCAACCTCAAGTGCTGCTGCTTCCCCTTCTTCACGAATCATTGTTTCAACTTCTTTTTTTGCTTTTTCAACCATTTCTTCGATTCTAGCAGGATGAATTCTGCCATCCACGATCAATTTCTCCAAAGCAATTCTGGCTATTTCACGACGAATTGGATCAAAGCCGGATAAAATAACTGCCTCCGGTGTGTCGTCGATGATCAGATCAATACCTGTCAGATTCTCAAGCGTCCGGATATTTCTTCCTTCTCTACCGATAATCCTTCCCTTCATCTCATCACTTGGCAATGGAACCACTGATATCGTAGCTTCTGACACATGATCCGCCGCACATTTCTGTATGGCGTTTACAATATACTCCTTCGCTTTCTTATCAGCATCATCCTTTGCCTGACGTTCCAATTCTTTTACTAAAACTGCGGTCTCATGTTTCACATCTTCTTCCACAGTTCGCAATAAATAATCTTTCGCCTGTTCGGAGGTGAGACCCGAAATCTTTTCCAACTCACGCAAATGGCTCTGACGGAGTTCTTCTACTGTCTCTTTCTCTTTTTCAAATTCCGCCAATTTAGTAGTGAGCTTTGATTCCCGTTTCTCGAGTGCATCCAGTTTCTTGTCCAAAGTCTCTTCCTTACCCAGCACCCGTTTTTCGTAGCGCTGGATCTCGGCTCTTCTCTCCTTGGTCTCACGATCAAGTTCATTCTTTGCCTTGAGATTTTCCTCTTTGGCTTCCAGAAGAGCTTCACGCTTTTTGGTTTCTGCCGTCTTTAATGCATCATCAATAATCTCCCTTGCTTTCTCTTCTGCACTTCCTACCTTAGCTTCTCCAACTTTAATACGATAAGAAATAGCACCTTTCCAGGCAACCAGTGCTGTTACTGCAATAAGAGCAAGGATTACGATGACTGCGCCGACCACAAAACCTACACTTAACTCTGGCACAGGAGCACCTCCTTAATTTAGTTTTCATTGCACATAAATACAACACTTCAATTTTACACTTTTTATGGCTGGTTGTCAAGTTTTGAAAACACTTTCTTTATGGTATTCATCTCATATCCCTTCCGTCCGAGATATGAAAATATCTTACCCTTTTCCTCGTAAGAAAGGGCTTCTGGCTGCTTTCCTTTTAATCTCTTGGAAATCAATAATTCAATCGCTTCCTCTTCACCCTGGTACTCTGTTTCCTCCATCACCTGCTGGATCAGTTCCTCTGAAATTCCCTTTTCTGAGAGCTTATAAAAAATCTCCCGGCGGCTTCGTTTTCCCTTCTGAAACATGAGATAATTTTCTACATATCTCTGATCATTAATATAGCCAAAATACTCAACATATTCCATCGCCTCCACCGAGGCCTGTTCGGAAAACCCTTCCCGGTCAAGGCGGCTTGCAAGTTCTGATCTGGTACGGTCTTTGTGAAGCAGAAGAGCCATCGCTTTGGAGGCTGCTCTTTTGCATTCTTCGTCGGAAAAGTGGTATGAAGTTTTTTCATTCGCTTCCCAATTCTTCATGGAATAATGCCTCATTTCTCTTCCTTCACTGGGGATTTTTTCTTTTTACTCTCTTTTTCCTCAGGTACAGTTTCTTCTTCGGGCTGTTTATTCCTGTCTTTCATGGAATAAGGCCTCATTTCTCTTCCTTCACTGGGGATTTTTTCTTTTTACTCTCTTTTTCCCCAGGTACAGTTTCTTCTTCGGGCTGTTCAACGTACCTGGCACGTACCTGACGCTCAACTTCTTCAAATACAGCAGGATTATCCGCAAGATAGGTCTTGGCATTTTCCCTTCCCTGTCCTATCTTATCTCCCTTATAGGAATACCATGCCCCGCTCTTAGCAATGATATCGTTCTTTGTAGCAAGATCCAGAACGTCGCCTTCTCTGGAAATTCCCTTTCCGAACATGATATCAAATTCTGCCTCCTGGAAAGGAGGTGCCACCTTATTTTTCACGACTTTTACACGGACATGGTTACCGATCATCTCACCGCCCTGTTTCAAAGTCTCCACTCTTCTTACATCAAGGCGCACCGAAGCATAAAATTTCAGGGCACGGCCACCTGTGGTAGTCTCTGGATTACCAAACATAACACCGATCTTCTCCCGGAGCTGGTTAATGAATATGACAATACAATTTGATTTATTTATAACACTCGTAAGCTTCCTAAGCGCCTGGCTCATCAGCCTTGCCTGCAGTCCTACATGGCTGTCTCCCATATCCCCATCGATCTCTGCTTTCGGCACAAGGGCTGCCACCGAGTCCACGATCACAATATCAACCGCGCCAGAGCGTACCATCGTCTCAGTGATCTCCAGCGCCTGTTCACCACAATCCGGCTGGGATATGTATAATTCATCGATATCCACCCCGATATTCCGGGCATAGGTGGGATCCAGCGCATGCTCTGCATCAATAAATCCCGCAATTCCTCCCCGCTTCTGCACTTCTGCCACCATATGCAGGGCAACGGTAGTCTTACCACTGGATTCAGGACCATATACCTCGATGATCCTTCCCTTTGGAATACCGCCGACTCCCAGGGCAATATCAAGACTGAGGGAACCGGTGGGTACTACTTCAACACCCATACGTGATGTGGTATCGCCCAATTTCATCACCGAGCCTTTTCCATACTGTTTCTCAATCTGCGCAATCGCAGACTCCAATGCTTTCACTTTATTCTGGTCTTTCTCCATCATTTCAATATCCTCCAAATATCAATCATAATCGAACTTCATTTCAGAACATCTGTTCTGTATATAGATATACTACACCAATGTCGCTAAACTGTCAACTGTTTTTTTCTATTGATTCAAGCCTGTTAAATATGGAATAATCGGGAACAAAATCTGAATATCGAAAGAACTTTTTTGGACTGGCCTGCCAATTTCAGCAGCACCACTATTAACGATAAAAAAGCACAGTACTAGTGTACCATGCCTTTCCATTTTTGTAAAGATTCTTTTATTCATAGCGCAACGCTTCGATAGGATCCAGCTTTGCCGCCTTGTTTGCCGGATAATATCCGAAAAACAGCCCGATGGTCATGGAAAATCCCACAGCTGTGATAATCGCCGACACTGGTGCTGAGGCGGAATATCCCAGCAGCTTTGCCGCCACCGCTCCCAGTCCAAATCCCAAAAGAATTCCAAGACACCCTCCTACCAGGCACAGGATCATCGATTCGATGATAAACTGGAGCCGTATAAAACTGTTCTTCGCCCCCAGTGCTTTTCTGGTACCGATTTCCCGAGTCCGTTCCGTAATAGATACCAGCATAATATTCATTACGCCAATCCCCCCTACCAACAGGGAGATTCCTGCAATAAACGCAATGGCAGCTGATACCGTCTGGATCATATCATTCATGGATTCTGTCATGGATTCCATCGTGGTGGCAGTGATCTCATAATCATCGTTTGCCGCATAATATGGAAGAAAAAAGGCTTCCAGCTCCTGGGCAAATGCCGATACACTTGGTACCCCCGCTGATGTGACCACTGTACAATGATCATATCCGTCATCCGCATGGATCTGTTCTTTTCCCGTGGTCAGAGGAATGTACGCGGATGTGGCCAACTCATCATCTGAAGCAGAGAAAAAGGAACTGTCCTCTTCATATTTGTATACACCTGAGATGTAATAAGAAGCATATACACCATTGATCTCAACGCTGATCTCTTTCCCCAGGACCTCTTCATATTTGCCGCCAAATAAATTGTCCACTGCCTTGTCAGAGATCATGATCACCTTTTTGTTCCCCTCCAGATCCGCCTTTTTAATCCTTCTGCCTGCTAAAAGAGTAATATCGCTGCTGGCAAAATAGTCTTCATTGATACCTGTAAGGGATATATTCGCCGTGTTGTCTTCTTTCCTGACTGTACCCTCCGCCACTGATTCACTGATGGCAATCGCTTCGATCTGGTCCGGAAAGCGTGCAGTTAATGCTTCCAGCATCGCATCAGTGATCCGGTCCTCTTCTTCCACTGTACTGCTTCGGGCGGAAGCACCAAATCTCATTCCATTCTGCCTGACCTCTTCTTCTTCACCGGATTGTCTGAGACCAACCGTAATATTATTTGCACCCATTTCCTGAAAGGAGACAGAAATGGAAGTGGTGAGAGAAGAACTCACTGTCATGATGGCGATAACGGATCCAATTCCGATAATGATTCCCAGCATAGTCAGAAACCCACGCATTTTATTGGCTCGCAACGCCCCAAAGGCAAGCTTGATATTTTCAAGGATCAGCATGCAGCACCTCCTTTTCGTATTCCCGTTACTTCTCCATCCCGGAGCGTAACAACCCGGCTGGTCTCTTCTGCCAATTCCGTGGAATGCGTGATGAGAACAATGGTTTTTCCCTGCTCTTTGTGCAGGCGGTGAAAGATATCCATGATCGTCCTGCCAGTTTTGGAATCCAGTGCACCAGTAGGCTCGTCGGCAAGGAGGATGGCCGGATCATTTGCCATGGCGCGGGCGATCGCCACCCGCTGTTTCTGACCGCCGGATAATTCATCCGGTCTGTGCTGCATACGGTCTTCCATGCCTACCATAGCCAGAAGCTCCTGCGCCCTGGCTGTCCGCTCCGCTTTTGCCACTCCGGCATACAGCATCGGAAGCTCTACATTGGACAATGCTGTTGTTCTCGCGATAAGATTATAGGTCTGAAAAATGAAACCTATTTTCTGATTCCTGAGCTCTGAAAGCCTCTTGTCCTTTGCCAGACATACATCCATTCCTTCCAGATAATATTCTCCCTCGGTAGGTCGGTCCAGGGCGCCTATTATATTCATCAGTGTCGTTTTTCCAGAGCCGGACTCTCCCACGATAGAAATAAACTCCCCCTTCTCCACCTTTAGATCGATCTTGTGTAAAATCTCAAGTTCATTTGGCTGACCGATATAAAACCGCTTTACAATATGTTTTAGATCAATTACCCGCTTTATTTTATCTGACATTTCCGCCTCCATTCCTGGCACTTCCGTTTCCGCGTCTTTCTTTCATCTGCGTCCTTCCCCCGCCATCCGGTGGTGTCCCGGGCACTCCACCGCCAAACATCTCAAATTCATTTTCTGCGGGCTTCTCGTCAGAATTGTCGGACACTGCATCGGTCGGGATCAGGATCTGCATTCCCTCCCTTAACTGATCTCCGCTGATCTCCACATAATAATCACTTTCCATTCCCTTTTCTACCGGAATCTCTGTGAAAGATTTTCCTTCCGATGCCTTTTCTGAGACATATACTACCGAAGATCCATTTGAATTTTCGTGGACCGCATCATAGGGCACAGCATATACATCCCGGACTTCCTCCAGAACAATACTGCATTTGGCTGTGAGTCCCATACGAAGCCTCTCATCTTCTGTTTTCACATCAATCTTTACCTCGTACCCGCTGTTGGTGGATGAGGCGGTGCTGCTCATCCCCGTTCCTCCTGTGGACTGGGATGATGTCCCGGCCAGGGAACTGCTGCCTGTGGCAGGCGCCACAAAGCTGATCTCACCCTGGATCTCATCCTCACCGGTCGCCTCTGTCAGTACCGCCACCCTCTGTCCTTTCTCAACTTTGCTGATGTCATATTCGTCTACAATCGTAGAAACCACATAGGAACTATTATCTTCGATCTGGATTACATCACTACCATTGTAGACTTCTCCTTCCTCAATACCGACTGCTGTCACGATTCCAGAAATAGGAGCTGTTACATCACACTTTTCCAGTGCAGTAGACGCATCTTCTACCTGCTTTTCTGCTTCACGGATGCTCTTTTTATGATTGGACTGAGCTGTCTCCACAGCATTTTCTGCATTTTCTACACTGTTTTTATTTTGCTTTTCTTCGTTCTTCTGGGACTCCTTTGCCGCTTCATAGGCGCTCTCTGCCTGCTTTGCCGCTTCTTCTGCCTTCATGAGCTGTTCCTGCAGGCGCTTCTTTGCCTCTGCATCCTTTTCTTCTGAAATCTGGTCATTCAATTTTATAACCTGCTTTTTGGCGCTCTGAAGCTCTTTTTTGGTCTCTGTTACCTTTTTGGCTGTTTCCTCTTTTCCCTCACTGTAAGATTCTTTTGCCTCTGACAACTGTTTTCTGGCAGATGACAGGTTTCTTTCCGCCTCAGCCCTGGTATCACTCAGAGACTGCTCTGCCTCTGACAAAGCCTTCTTTAGATCACTCGCATCAAATTGTACCAGTGCGTCTCCTTCCTGGACCGTATCTCCTGCCTTGACACATACCTTTTTTACCTTCACTCCATTTACTTCTGCCGAAACCGTCCGGCTCTGGCTGCTGGTGATCGTTCCCGTGGCGCTGACCGACTTTGTCAGATCCATTTTTCCCAGGGAAATACTGCTCTGTTTCTGAACCTGGTCCTCTGCCATGGCGCTGTTTCTTCCTCGATTCAGAAAAAACACCAAGGCTGCTGCCAAGACACAGACCGCCCCTCCGAACACACACAATTTCCACTTCTTTCTTTTCTTTTTCACTGATGGAACCTCCTGCATTTTATTTTTTAATATTCTCAGATTAAGATGTTGGGGATTTAGTATCTGAATTTAGAATAGAAAAAAAGTATGAACAGAAGATGTTCATACTTTGATATAAATGTGAAAGATGTGAGAACACAAATTCACACAAATTTTTCTTATACTGCTTCCAGAATCACCCGCAGAAGCTCTCCAGCAACCTCTCCAGATCCTCTATCGTCTCAATTTCATTTACTCTGCGCCGCATGGAAGCAGAATGGGGATATCCAGAAGTGTACCAGGCAAAATGCGACCTCATCTCCCGCATGCCATAGAACTCTCCCTTCCATTCCGTCTGCATCCTGGCATGGCGCAGGATCATCTGTGCCAGCTCTGGCAGCTCTGGCCTGGGAAGTTCCCCGCCAGTCTCCAGATAATGACGGATCTGAGGAAAAATCCAGGGATTTCCCCTGGCACCCCGCCCGATCATCAACGCATCACATCCTGTCTCCATAAACATCTTTTCCGCATCTCTGCCGGTAAAGATATCTCCGTTTCCGATCACCGGTATGGACACCGCTTCCTTCACCCGGCGGATGACGCCCCAGTCCGCCCTTCCGCTGTAATATTGCTCCCTGGTCCTTCCGTGGACGGCAACAGCCGACGCCCCCGCCGCCTCTGCCGCTTTCGCCAGATCCACCGCCTGCTCTTCCCCGTCCAGAAATCCCTTCCGGAATTTAACCGTCACCGGCTTATGCACTGCCTTCACCGTCTCCCGGATGATCTTCTCTGCCAGGGGGATATTTTTTAAGAGGGCAGACCCCTCTCCATTATTGACGACCTTCGGCACCGGACATCCCATATTGATATCCAGAATGTCAAAATTCCGCTCCTCGATCTTCGCCGCCATGCTGCTGATGATCTGTGGATCCGATCCAAAGAGCTGCAGTGCCACCGGACGTTCTTCCTCCCTTACCTCAAGAAGAGCTTCCGTATTCTTACTGTTATAATAGATTCCCTTGGCGCTGACCATCTCGGTATAGATCAAATCTACGCCCTTTTCTTTGCACAACAAACGAAAAGGCAGGTCCGTTACCCCTGCCATCGGTGCCAGGATCAGTTTTCCGGGCACCATCACATCTCCGATCCGCCATGGCTCATCTGCTCTCATCCGGTTCATCGGTACTCCCTTTCTTCTTCTCTGCCGCCTTCGTTTTTTCATAGATCAGACGGGTCCCCTGAAGAGTAAGATTTGGATCATAAATATCGATCAGCTCCGTCTCCTCCGAAATACTTCTTCCGAGACCTCCTGTCGCTACAACTTTAATATCCTCAATGGCTGACTCTTCCTTTATTTTTCGGATGATATATTCTGTCTGACCGATGGTTCCATAAAGCAGTCCCGCCTGCATACTGGTTATGGTATTTTTCGCAAGGATCGAAGCCGGTTTTTTGATCTCGATCTCCGGAAGCTGGGCGGCATTTGACCAGAGTGCCCTGGCGCTGATCTTTATCCCTGGGCAGGTAACACGTGCCGCAAACACACCCTCTCCCGTCACCAGGTCATAGGTGGTAGCTGTGCCATAATCGATCACAATCACCGGACCACCGTATAATTCATAGGCGCCCACTGCATCCACGATGCGGTCCGCCCCGATCTCTCCCGGATTGGAAGCCGCGATATGAATCCCGGTTTTGGTACCATTTCCCACAACATAGGGCGTAGTGTGAAAATATTTCTTGATCCCGCTTACCAGAGAATACATAACCTTGGGAACTACAGAAGCAATGATCACATCCTGAATCTGGAATTCTTTGATCCCCTGTCTCAACAGTGCTTCTCCGATGGCCTGTCCAAATTCATTGGAGGTTCTCGGAAGATTCGTCGTCAGACGAAAGGTGAAGCGAAGCTCCTCTCCCTCAAACACTCCAAATGTAAGATTTGTATTCCCAATATCTATCGCAAGTAACATCTATCCTGTCCATCCTCTTATCTCATATTGTTCATTTCCCAGCACCTGTCACAAAAAGAAACTGCGGTAATATTCCTCCAGTCCCTCCAAAAGCTCTCCGTGCTCCTGGCGCAGCTGTTTGATCTTCAGATAACTCCCGATCTCGTCATAATAGAAATCATTTTCCTTGGCTGTCGTAGACAGATACAGCTTTCCATCCTCTTCAAATTCCATAGTGAACACACCGCCCACATCGGCAGTAAGCATTACACTCAGGATCTTTAATTCCTCTTTTACTCCCGCTGGAAGGGAATCATATCTGGGATTCAGATAAAATTTCTGCTCGTATGCACTGCAGGCACAGAGCACCTGTTTTTCATCCATCAGCCCTCTTTCCTTTCACTCATCGGAACATATGGTTTGTGAGGGCAAACCGCTTTGTACGCAGGACGAATGATCTTTCCTGCATTGACAAGCTCTTCGAGACGGTGGGCACTCCAGCCCGCAATTCGTCCAATAGCAAAAATCGGTGTGTACAGCTCTGTCGGGAGCTCCAGCATACTATATACCAGACCGCTGTAAAAGTCAATGTTAGCGCTGACTCCTTTATAAATATGACGCTCATTGGCAATCACTTCCGGCGCCAGCCGCTCCACTTTTTCATAAAGAGCGTATTCTGCCATCATATTCTTTTCCTCGGAAAGCTTCCGCACAAAATGACGGAAGGTCTTGGCACGGGGGTCTGAGATAGAATACACTGCATGCCCCATTCCATAGATCAACCCGGATTTGTCAAATGCCTGACGGTTCAACAGTGCTGTCAGATACGTCCGGATCTCATTTTCATCTTCCCAGTCTTCCAGGTTCTTTTTCATATCCTCAAACATCAGCGACACCTTTTTGTTGGCACCGCCATGACGGGGACCTTTCAGAGATCCCAGGGAGGCAGAGATCGCCGCATAAGTATCCGTCCCAGAAGAAGTCACCACATGATCCGTAAAGGTAGAGTTATTTCCGCCTCCATGCTCTGCGTGAAGTACCAGGGCAATGTCCAGGATCTTTGCCTCAAGAGGCGAAAACTGACTGTCTGGACGGAGCATATGTAGAATATTTTCCGCTGTCGAATATTCTTTTTTGGGCGGGTGCAGGAAAAAGCTGCTGCCCTCGTGAAAATAATTCGACGCCTGGTAACCATATACAGCAAACATTGGTAGCAGCGCCACCAGTTCAAGACACTGGCGCAGTACGTTTTCCGTAGAAGTATCGTCTGCCTTATCATCGTAAGAATAAAGAGTCAGAACACTCCTTCCCAGCGTATTCATCAGGTCCGCACTGGGCGCCTTCATAATGATATCCCTCACAAAACTGGTAGGAAGACTTTTTCGGTATTCTGCAAGTACATCTTTGAGGTCTTCAAGCTGGCTCTCTGTGGGCAGATCGCCAAACAGAAGCAGGTAAACCACCTCTTCATAACCGAACCGCTTTTCCTGAAGAAATCCTCCCACGATTTCTTCAATATCAATTCCCTGATAAAAAAGCTTTCCCTCACATGGCACCATCTCGTGGTCAACCACCGTATAAGAACGAATTTCCGAAACTTCCGTAAGTCCCGTCAGGACACCCTGTCCATTCAGGTCTCTAAGTCCGCGTTTTACCTCATATTTATCAAATAAAGTAGAGTCAATCGTGCTGCTGGCTTCACACACATCCGCCATTTTCTGTATCCAATCGTGTCTATATCCCAAATCAAGGTTGTTGTTCATATTGGCCCTCCTTTTCCTTTATACTTCTGCTTATTTTAAAGTTGCATACATCACTGCTTTTATCGTATGCATCCGGTTTTCAGCCTCTTCAAATACCACATCTGCATACTTTTCAAATACCTCATCGGTCACTTCCATCTCCGTGAGGCCGTATTTATCATGAATCTCTTTTCCAATCTTCGTCTTCAGATCATGGAATGCCGGCAGACAGTGCATAAATACCGCTGTCTCCTTTGCATTTGCCATCACTTTTGCGTTAATTTGATAAGGTGAAAGGGCACGGATCCTCTCCTCCCACACTTCATCCGGTTCACCCATGGATACCCACACATCCGTGTAGAGTACATCGGCATCCTTCGTTCCCTCCATCACATCTTCTGTCAACGTAATGGAAGCCCCGCTTTCCTTCGCATACCCCTGGCACTGAACCACCAGTTCTTCCTCAGGAAAATATTCTTTGGGCGCACATGCCACAAAATCCATCCCCATTTTCGCGCAGGCGATCATAAGCGAATTTCCCATATTATAACGGGCATCTCCCATGTAAACCAGCTTGATTCCCTTCAAAGTGCCAAATTGTTCCCGTATGGTTAAAAGATCTGCCAGCATCTGAGTGGGATGATACTCATTGGTCAGTCCATTCCAAACCGGAACCCCGGCATACCGTGCCAGTTCCTCCACGATCTCCTGCCCGTATCCGCGGTATTCTATCCCGTCAAACATCCTTCCAAGTACCCTGGCTGTATCCGCAATGCTCTCTTTCTTTCCGATCTGGGAACCCTGGGGATCCAGATAAGTCACTCCCATTCCCAGGTCATGGGCAGCCACCTCAAAAGAGCAGCGGGTCCTGGTACTGGTCTTTTCAAAAATCAGGGCAATGTTTTTTCCCTCCAGCTCCCGATGGGGAATTCCCCTGCGTTTTTTATCTTTCAATTCCTCTGCAAGATCAAGAAAATATGTAATTTCTTCCGGTGTAAAATCTTTTAATGTCAAAAAATTCTTCCCTTTTAAATCCACGATTGTTCCTCCTTATCCTGGCTCAATGGCGCCACGTCAAGTACAATGAATATTAAGTTGTTTAATGTTAAATTTAGTATTCATTGTACCAGGATGTATGAAAGAGGGTTTTCATCTGTCCTCCCCGGACAAAAGAACTCCCTCTTTTTATCCATTCTATTTTTACCTGTCATACTGTCATTCCAGCCCGGCAGCAATAATAACGAATCATCTGCTGGATCATCAGCTCTCCTTTACGCTTTCCACCAATGATCTTGCAAGCCCTGCCACTCCCTGGATTTCCGATGGAATTATGATCTTTGTAGCCTTTCCATCCGCTGCTTTCTCAAAAGCTTCCAGGCTCTTAATCGTAAGAACGCCCTGGGATGGCGACGCTTCATTCAGATAACGGATACCCTCGGCAGTCGCCTTCTGTACCGTCTCGATCGCCTGGGCACGACCCTCTGCTTCACGGATCATTGCTTCCCTCTTCGCCTCAGCGCGCAGGATCGCAGCTTCCTTCTCTGCCTCCGCTTCCAGGATCGCAGATTCTTTTTTACCCTCTGCCACAAGCACCGTAGACTTTTTCTCACCCTCTGCACGGAGGATAGACTCACGCCTCTCACGCTCCGCCTTCATCTGTTTCTCCATGGAATCCTGGATCTCTCTCGGCGGAATAATATTTTTCAGCTCCACACGGTTTACCTTGATCCCCCAGGGATCCGTAGCGATATCCAGACTCGATCTCATGTGGGTATTAATGGTCTCTCTCGATGTCAGTGTCTGGTCAAGCTCCAGGTCTCCGATAATATTACGAAGGGTGGTAGCCGTAAGATTCTCAATCGCCATGATGGGATTTTCCACTCCATAGGTAAACAGCTTTGGATCTGTGATCTGGAAAAATACGACAGTGTCGATCTGCATCGTAACATTATCCTTTGTGATCACCGGCTGCGGTGCAAAATCCATCACCTGCTCTTTCAGATTGACCTTCCTTGCCACGCGGTCTAAAATAGGAAGTTTGAAATGAATTCCTACTGACCATGTTCCCAGATATCCCCCGAGACGCTCAATAATATACGCATGTGCCTGAGGTACGATATTGATACACGATGCCAGTATGATCAGTATGATCACCACCAGAACAATACCTATCACCAGACCTGCGCTGATTTCAAATCCTGCTCCTGAATCTCCCATAATCTTTCACCTGTTCCTTTCCTAAACCATATATGTATCTATGGTTTACTTACGCCAGCAGCGCATTTACTTTACAATCAATTTAACACCCTGGACAGATACTACCGTAACTCTTTTTCCTTCTTCGATCAATCTTCCATCCTCGCTTCTGGCTGTCCAGTCCATACCATTCAGCTTAACTTCTCCTGTCGCCATCTCGTTGTTGATCAGCTTGGAAACAACCGCCGTTTTACCGACAACTTCATCAATATTGGTCTTTTCCTTTTCCTTATTCAGATACCTGACAGCAAAAGGCCGGCACAACGCCATAGCGATCACGGATAAGAGCGCAAAGATACCAAGCTGTGCCCATACTCCGTATCCCAGCCAGGAAACAACGGATGCACCAATGGCACCGATTCCAAACCAAATCGTCGTCAGCCCAAGGGTAGCGATCTCTATCATGATCATGACAGCGAGAATGATCAGCCATACAATACTGGCACTCATATTCATTGCCTCCTTTATTCATAAAATAAAACGATTCCCCTTCTATTTTACTACATTTTTTTCTTTTGTGCAACATTTTTTTACTATCTCCTTTGCCGGCGGACCTCATACATTAAAAGGGCGGCCGAAACTGCAGCATTCAAAGATTCCAGATGTCCCTCCATAGGTATCTTCACCCCCACATTCGCTTTCTCCGCAGTCTCTGAACAGAGCCCCCTGGCCTCATTTCCGATCAATAAGCCAGTTTTGCCACAGTAATCGGCGTGGGTATAGTCCACTTCTGCATCCAGTCTCGCTGCTGCTATCTGAAATCCCTGGCGCCTCAGCAATTCTACTTCTGAAGTCATATCCTCTGTTATATAATAGGGCATCCGGTACAGCGCACCCATCGTTGAGCGTACCACTTTCGGATTAAACAGGTCTACACATCCCTTGGACAGTACCACCCCGCTCATTCCGGCTCCCTCTGCTGTTCTCATAATAGTTCCCAGATTTCCCGGATCCTGAATATCCTCCAGACATACCAGCGCCGCCGCATCCCCTGACAGAATTTTTTCCCGTTCATATTCTGGCATACGGATCACGGCAAGAACTCCCTGAGGGGCAGTAGTGTCAGATAACTGCCGGAAAACAGCGTCAGACACCCATTCTATATTCTCTTTTCCTATTGTATGGGATAACTTTGAAAAATATTCTTCTCCCGCAGACTCCGCCACATACATAGTCTGTACCAGCCCGTGGACCAGTCCTTCCGCCGCCATTTTGAATCCTTCCGCTATAAAGGCTTTTTCCTGCCTGCGGAACCGGGAACTTTTCTTCAGTTTTCCGATTCGTTTGACCTGGGTGTTGTTCATACTTTCAATCATTTGGTCTCTCTTCTTTCTATCATTTAGCCAGGAAGGAGCTTACCCTCTGAACCTCTTCCCTGAACGCGGAAGCAGACATTCTCGTTGCGCCATGTCCCAGAATGATCATCTGTTCCATGCCGTCGGAGGTCGCCACCCGCACCCGGTGTTTCCTGGCGATGCGCTTCGTTGTCTTTTCAATATACATATCCGCAGTTTCTGCTTCCCTGGTGTATACGATACTGATATTATGAAACTGCTCCACGCTGCCGGGGTTTCCTTTCACCTTATAAGCATCAAAGACAAGGATCAGATGACAGCCAGTATATCCCTGATAATTGCACATGATATCCATCAGTTTCATCCTCGCGGCATCCATGCTGACACGGGAGAGCTCTTTTAGGTCTTCCCAGGCGAAAATAATATTATAACCGTCCACCAGCACATACTCTTCCACTGGCTTTCTTTCCCGGATCTGTACCTTCTGTTTCTCTTCCTTTGCCCGGATCACTTTAGATCCGGCTTCTGGCACCTTAGGTTTCACCGCGCCGTAGGTTCTCTCGAAGATCGCCTGGAGTTCTTTTTCCTCGGCATAAAAATCCCTGGAATCCACAGAACGGTTTCCCTCTGTCCCCCTCGCCGGATCCCTCCGCTGGTTTTCAGCGCCACGCCTCCTGGCAGATGTTAGTACGCTCTCCAGATGCATATGCTCTGGCACTTCATTCCATCTGACCACATAGCCGGAACCATGGGCGCAGAACACGGAATCCGGGGTGTTTTCCACATCTGCCTCCGCATCGTAGCCGATCTTCTCCCTGACTTCCATCTCATTGTGACAGGGTTGATAACCGGCTGGCATGCAGCTCATATGCCCCCGCCCTTTTGTATACGAAGCAAATTCTACCGGGTAATCCTTCATGGCAGCCACCGGACAGATTCCTGTCAGCACCGACATGCCCGCCTGCTCCGGCAGCACCTCAAACTCACCGCTCATCCGCTTGATATCCGTCATGGCACGTCCAACATTTTCTGTCGGCAGCTCCAAACGGAACTCATAGCAGGGCTCCAAAAGAACACTCTTGGCCTGCATCAATCCCTGACGCACAGCCCGGTACGTCGCCTGCCGGAAATCCCCGCCCTCTGTATGCTTGAGATGGGCACGGCCTGCCGCCAGCGTAATCCTGATATCCGTGATAGGGGATCCGGTCAGTACCCCAGCAAATTCTTTTTCTTTCAGATGGGTCATCACCAGCCGCTGCCAGTTCAGATCCAGCTTGTCTTCGCTGCAGTCCGATCCGACCACAATTCCACTTCCCGGCGGCAGTGGTTCCATCAGAAGATGCACTTCAGCATAATGACGTAGTGGCTCAAAATGTCCCACTCCCTCCACTACGTTCTGTATGGTCTCCTTATAAAGAATATTTCCCTCTCCGAACTCTGCCTCCATCCCAAAACGTTCTGCCAGAATTTCTTTTAGGATTTCCAGCTGCACCTCCCCCATGGGCTGAATATACATCTGGTGCTGTTTCTCGTCCCAGGAAAGATGAAGTTTTGGATCTTCCTCCTCCAGCTGACGGAGTTTTCCTGCCGCCATCGTCATATCTGTACCCTCTGGAAACAAGATGGAATAACGAAGAACCGGTTCTAATTGTTCCCCCGCAAGATCCAGTTCAGTTCCAAGTCCCTGACCTGGATACGTATGGTTCAACCCCGTCACCGCACAGATCTCTCCGGCGCCTACTTCATCAGCGGTCTCGTACTTTTCTCCAGAATAGAGCCGGATCTGGTTTACTTTCTCCCCCTCTCCCAGCACCTCTTTCACCTGGAGCTTTCCCCCTGTGATCTTTAAGTGGGTGAGCCGGCTGCCCTGGGCATCCCTGGATACCTTAAAAACCCTGGCAGCAAACTCCTTTTTTCTTTCTACATATGTAGAGTATTCATGGATTGTATCCAGCAGTTCTTCCGTTCCCTCCAGCCGCAGCGCCGATCCAAAACAGCAGGGAAAAAGCTTCCTCTGGGCGATCAGGGAACGCAGATCTTCTGGGAGATCCAGTGCACCTTGATCCAGATATTTCTCCAGAAGTGCCTCATCACACAGGGCAGTTTCTTCCATAAATTCTCCGGATCCCGTATCTGTAAAATCAACACAGCCGGAGGAAAGCTTTAACTTCAGCTCATCCATCAGCTGCTGCCTGTCTGTTCCTGGAAGATCCATCTTATTTACAAATAAAAAAACAGGGATCTGATAATGCTCCAATAGTTTCCACAGCGTCTCTGTGTGCCCCTGGACACCATCCGTCCCACTGACTACCAGCACCGCATAATCCAGTACCTGTAGTGTCCTCTCCATCTCTGCGGAAAAGTCCACATGCCCCGGCGTATCCAAAAGGGTGATTTCTGTATCTCCCCAGGCCATCCTCGCCTGTTTGGAAAAGATCGTGATGCCCCTCTCCCTCTCATGGATATTCATATCCAGAAAGGTGTCCTGATGATCTACCCGGCCAGCTTTTCGTATCGCGCCGCAGGCATAAAGCATCGCCTCGGATAAGGTGGTCTTTCCTGCATCCACATGGGCAAGCAGGGCGATACTGACATGCTTTGGCCCTTTCATAAAAAATCTCCCCTTCCCAGCCCCGACAACTTAAGATCGGCGCACTATACTGGTGTACTGTACCACTGCATTTCACTAAATGACCAGCCTGTCATTAACTCATTTCCAGGATCTCCTGTTGCTTTTTCTTGCTCAATCCACCCAATACCAGCTGATAAGATTTGTCCAGAAGATCTTTTACCAGATCATCCGGCACTTCCCCATCCGGTTTGATCGAATTCCAATGCTTCTTATTCATATAATAGCCTGGAAGTATGTCCTCATACTCTCCCCTCAAGAATTCACCTTCCGCAGGATCCAGTTTTAGCGTAATATAATATGGTATATCTTCCTCGTCCAGACACAGTGCTGCAAACATCTTGCCTCCGATCTGATAACGGACCCAGTTCCAATCCTTCTGGAGATCTTTGGTTACCCCTTTTTTACCCAGCAAATACTCATCCATCCACTCGTACTTCATATGCATTCCCTCCGTTTTCTCTTCCTTTCACATAGTATCTGGTACTTTCCTGCTCTCTTTTATTACATTGATATACATGGCAGCTTTCCGAGTCACCATTCTCGGGCACATCCGGGATAACAGGCTTGCCGCTTTGGTCTGCCATCCATAATAAACCAGCGCTTTCCCTTTCATCATGCCCACATACCCGGCACGGGCAACAGACGCCGCATCGGATACATGCAGCAGTTTAAACATTCTGGAATCCTGAAGACCAGCATTTTTCTCAAACCCGGTAGCCACTGGTCCCGGACAGAGAGCTGTCACAGTAACACGATAGGGTTTGAGCTCTTCCGAAAGCGCTTCCGAAAAGGAACGCACAAAACTTTTAGACGCATAATATACTGACATATACGGTCCTGCACAAAATGATGCCAGGGACGACACGTTTAGGATCCTCCCTCTCCTGTTTTTCCGCATATCCTCTCCAAATAGATGCGTCAAATGCATCAATGCCGTGATATTGACATCAATCATATTTTTATGCCGCTGCCATCCCGTATCAAAAAAACAGTTATGGTCACCAAACCCAACATTATTTATGAGGATCTGTACCCGCCAGCCCTGGGACTTCACATAGTGGTATATATTCTCTGGCGCCTGTTCTTCAGCCAGATCAGCAGAAATAATCTTCACCTCTATGCCGTAAGCAGCTTCCAGTGCCCTCTTAATCTTTTTCAACCGCCCTTCGTTTCTTGCAACTAATATCAGAGAACTTCCTTCCGCAGCAAAAATCTTTGCAAATTCAAGTCCGATGCCACCCGTTGCACCAGTGATCAATGTATAAGCAGCCATTACCGAATTACCCCTTTCACCGTAAAAGCCAGGGCACACCCCATAAGCTTTAAACTTTAATTTATTGTTCATCCCACTCAAAAGGAAAAAGGACAATGGCGCCGCCAGGCTAACCTGTCCTCTTATCCACATCTTCTTTCAGCAGCCGGTAACATGCAGAAGCAAGTGGTACAAAGAGCAGCATACCACTGACTCCCATCACACTTCCTCCCACCGTGACCGCCGCCAGCACCCAGATTCCTGGCAGTCCAATGGAGGCCCCTACCACCCTGGGATAGATCAGCTGCCCTTCCAGCTGCTGCAGGATCACCAGAAAGATCACAAACACCACAGCTTGTAACGGTGATTCTGTAGCGATCATCAAAAATCCCACCGCTCCGCCGATATAAGCTCCAGCCACCGGAATCAGTGCAGTAAAACCAATCAGGGCCCCGATCATGCCGGCGTAGGGCATGCGAAGCAGCAACAGTCCGATGGCGCATAAACTTCCCAGGATCACCGCTTCCAGGCACTGCCCTACGATAAAACTGTGAAAACTCTCATTGAGTACTCCAAAAAAATAACGGATCTTTTCATATATTCCAGTTTTGATATAAGCTTTCGCCGTTCGTTTTATCTGGGACAATATCTTTTTCTTCCCTGCCAGAAGATATACAGAAAATATAATGCTCATGATAATATTAAAAGTAGTGGAAAAAGTTGCTGAGACCACACTCCCCACAAGCCCCATCGCTCCCCCAAGACTGCCTGCCATCCAGTCCGCAGCCTTTGTCACGATGCTCTGCCAGTCAATATTTCCATTTTCCGTTATTGTACCAAATTCTTTTACAATCCCGCTCATTTCACTATTGTTCTGCAGCATACCAGATATTTGATCCATCAATGGCGGAATCTTGGCGATAAGTACCTTGACGCAATTGGTCAGTTCTGGCACGATCAGACCTATGATCAAAGCGATGATCCCGATCAGGCTCAAATATGAAACAAGAATACATACAATACTTCTGCTCCTGTTTAAAAACCTGTTATGGGTATTGGGAAAATAGACACGCTCAAAAACACTCATCAATATGTTGACTGCATAAGCTACCACAAAACCAAGGATCAGCGGCGATGCTGCATGAAAAGCAAGCCCGATCCCCCCTGCGATTACAGACCAGTAATGGATAAATAAATAGATGGCAACGATCGTAATCCCAGTCCGGATACATGTCCGCGTATCCAATTTCATTTTACCCCTCCATTTCCATAAAGCTGCTTATCAGGTTCCATAGGTTTATGTCTTACCATGTGCCAGTGTACTAATTTGCCAGGTATTTTCTCATAACATCTGATAACTTCTGAGTATTCAGCGGCTTCGCAATATGCATATCCATCCCAGCCTGGATAGAAGCACGGATATCCTCGGTGAAAATATATGCAGTCATTGCCACAATAGGTATTACTTTGGCATCTTTTCTCTCCATGGCACGAATTTTTTTTGTCGCTTCGTTTCCATCCATAATTGGCATCTGAATATCCATAAAAACAATGTCATAATAATCTTCCCAGGAATTCTGGAATTTCCTGACAGCCTCTTCTCCGTTCACAGCTTTATCAATCTTCACTCCCATACCCTTTAAAATCTGACATGCTGTCTCCATATTGATGGCATTATCTTCCACAATCAGCACCCGCTTATTTTCATATATGTCCACTGGCGCCTGCCACGAATTCTCATTTTCTCTCTGAATGGCGGTCTCAGGTTCTTCAAATACAGATCTGCTTTCCTGATCCTGATTCAATTTTTCCACACTGGACAAAACCAGATCAGGGGCTTTTCTGCGCACATCATCCAGCGTATTTACAGAAGCCAGCAATGCATTGGCTAATTCATGCTCCACTGTCGCGTCGGTCAATGTAAGCAGATAACTGCCGTCATCCCGGGGCACGATCTTTAAATATCCCCAACGGTTCTGCTTTTTACGTATATCGATGATTTCACACTCTTTCTGAACTGAAAGGATGATATTTCCATCATAAAAATCCCTCATAAAATTTTTTTCTTCTGATACAATGATCAGTTTCTCAAAAAGATAACTAATATCATGATAGATATGCTCTTTTCGTATCCCCAGCATCCAGCTCACGCTGTCCGTTACAAACTTTACCCTTTTTTCCAAAGGTAAAAAAACGAGCACAACCATATCTATATTATTTGAAATCTGATTGATAAATTCCTCTCCCCGCTGCTTTACCCTTTTTTTGTCCCTCAGCAGCAGCCATCCCACCACAATGATCCCTAAAATCAATCCAATGATCCCGCAGCCCAAGTAGTTCCACAAATTTCCTCTCATAGTACCTCCCTAACTTCGATCATCCTGTAGTTTACAAAACATTCTATTTCCCCTGGTTAGATAGTGATAAGTTTTATTATATCACGCTTTTCATTTGATATCCAGCCCTTTCCGAATACAACTTTTTCTTTTATTAAAGATCAGCTCCTGTCTGAAACACAACAGGAGCTGATCTCTTATTTTTTCACACAGCACTTAGAGAGATGATTCACGTCTCTATATTACTGGAAAATTCTTCTTGCAAAATTATACAGTCCGTTTTTCCATGGTCCCCACCAGTGACCTCCGGGCCAGTTATAATAAATGTGGTCAAAGCCGTTATTTTTCAAAGTTGTACTGTACTGCTTCGGGCTGTCTCCGACAATTGTATCACCATCGCCTTCAACGATCATATACAACGTATTTTTTCTGTACGCCTGTGGTATTGTCAGAGTACTGGTTGTGAGAAGTCCATCTTCTCTCCAATAAGGCAGCACTCCAACAGCTGGGCAGAAGGCACCTGTGTAAGCAAAATCATTTACCATCTTCACACCGATGTAAATGGCATTACGTCCTCCCATGGACAAACCTGCAATCGCTCTGTTGTCACGTCCCGGTTTTACAGGATAGCTTTTCTCGATGTATGGGATCAGGCTGGTTTTCAGATCATCCAGCATACGGTTATACATAGCAAACTGCTCCAGCGACAGATGCGCCGGATTTGATTCATTTTTATGCCGTACACACTGATTCGGAAGAACCATGATCATCTCTTTTGCAGTTCCAGCAGCCACCATATTGCTTACGATTTCATTCGGTTTTCCGTCCAGCCACTCAGTCTCGCTTCCTCCGATTCCATGAAGAAGATATAATACTGGATATTTTTTAGACGGATTATATCTTGGTGGAAGAATAACGGTAGCTTTTCGGTTCATCTCTGCAACATAGGAATAATATTCGATTGTCTTTATTTCTCCATATGTAACTCCTGCTTTTTTCTGGTCAAAATCAGCTGGTGTATTGTAATTTGCATCAATGAATGATTTTGGCTTTGAGTAGTTTGGATCAACTGTCTCATTATTACCGGTATCTGATCCTGCAGCGATCATAGAAATGTCATCTACATAGAATGGAATCAGATCATCTGCAGCTGGGCTGCTCTTAAAAGCAGTTTCAACAAAAACTTTTGTGCTGGACAGATCAGCATCCGCCGGAATGGTATAGGTTCCTTCTACAAGTCCCCAATTCCCTTTGGTTACGTTTGCACCTGCCATGATGCTTATCTTACTTCCGCTCTTAATGCAGATATTAAAGGTCTGCTGTGCTCTGCTTCCCTCTGTAAAATAAACTCTTGCACTTACTTTGTACTTCTGACCTTTTTGAACCTTTCCGGTAATATCCTGCAGAGGACCAGCAGCTGTTACTTTCCGGTCCTTTGCCTGCATGGAGTGGTTGCCGCTGTATTTCGTAACATATCCAAGATTCAGGGTCGCGTCCCCGATGGTTGTCCATTTGTCATAACCATTCTCAAATCCACCATTTTCAATAACCGAATCGGCTCCTTTCATGGAAACGTCATCCACATAAAAAGTCATCAGATCATTGGCTGGTGACGGATTGGTTACAAATGGAGTTTCAATAAAAACTGTTACTTTGGATAAATCAGCGTTCGCTGGAACGGTATAGGTTCCTTTGATCGTTCCCCACTCGCCCTTTTTTGCTGTTACATTTCCGATATTGACATAGGTTCCGTCACCATAATGAAGTGTCATAAGAAATGCTTTTTCTGCCGGATAATTCACGCTGTCCGGATCACTTTCATCCTGTCTGTACTGAACCTTTGCAGATACATTATAGGTTTTACCAGCCTGTATCCTTCCGGTAATATCCTGGGATGGTCCTGCAGAAGTACAGGTTCTGCCGGTTACTTTCAATCCCAGTTCTCCACTTGCCTTGGTATAATATGCCAGGCTCAGTGTCGAGCCATTCTGTCCTGTCCAGTCTGTCAGTCCGCTTTCAATGCCGCCATTCTTAATTGCTTCTGTATTTGCCTGCGCTGTCTGAAAACTGAATGCACAAAGAAACATAGTACAAAATGTCAACGCTGCAAACTTCACTATTTTTTTCATTTTTCTTTTTACCTCCAATACTTAATTATTCATCATCTGTTACTTCTCCATAACAGTCTGTGAATAAATAAAAACTTTAACTTCCCGGATAAACCACCTCTTTCTTTTAAAGTGCTGTATTAATTTTATAATAAAGGATTGATTTGAGATTGTAAACAGAATTTGGTTATTTCACCCCATATTTCGTTCTCTGTTTTTCGACATTATTCGACATTTCCCCGCCTGAAAAACCGATCCATAAAAGACTTTTTCATGATCGATCCAATCTGCAGTATGTCTCCGCTTCCCCGCAGATAAATATATCGATTAACGGAATCGACTTTCTTAATATAAGACATATTCACGATAGTACCCCGGTTACATTTTACAAAGTCTTCACAGTCCAGCTCTTCCAGCATAACTTTACAGGACTTATTCGGAATAGAAAAATAGTCATCAATCGTAGTAATGTACAACACATGCTCTCTGCTCTGAATGTAAACAATCTCACTGACAGGAACCATATGCAGCAATCCATCCACATGAAAAATAATATTCCGGTCCCCTTTATCCGGTGTGTGGTATCGCATCGCCTCCCGGATCGTCTGCCTGACCTTCTCTTTATCGAAGGGCTTTTCAATAAACCGGTAACAGTGTACTGCTGCATACATATGCATTTTAGGATCATACAAAGAAGTGATTATGACGATCGGCGTAAACATATATTTTTCAACCTTCCTTATGTTTTGTGCAAAATCAGCACCGGACTGATCTCCCATGATTTCCGGATGAAGGATAATATCTACAAGAAACAGGTCGATACTTCTTTTCATGGCGGCTGCATACGCTTCCTCTTCTCCTGCAAAAGCATAGATCACCGCACCAGGATCTAACTCTTTAACCATTTGAATCAAAGCATCCCTGGCAGCTTTTTTATCTTCCAGAATAAGAATCTCTTTCAAACCAATCACTCCTTTGTAATACATTTCTATAAACTACGTTTTTAGCCGGACAACCTCATAAAATGCAAAAATATCCGATTAAAAATACGCTTTTACTACAACAAACAACCACCTGGTAAACTATTTCAATTTCCCATTTCATTTTTTGTTAAAGTCTCTGCAGGAGGTACGTCGCGATGATTCAGAATTATTTACAAGCCAGTTTTGGCTATACAGATTTTCAAATTGAACAGATTCGTTATACCGTAGTAAGCCTGCTTTCAGAAATAAGTAAGCTCTTTATCATGGGTATTTTTTTTACAATGACCCATCAATTTCCCCAGTACCTCACTGCCATCATCGTACTGCTCGCTCTGAGGACCTGTACGGGAGGATTACATTTTAAACACTATTCCAGCTGTCTGCTTGTGTCATTTGTCATTTTTTATCTTGGCATATGCCAGCTTCCCAGCATCACACTTCCCAGGCCGGCATATTTTATATTCCTTTTAGTCTGTGTGATCGCCAATTATCTCTTTGCCCCTGTTGTCTCATCCTACCGTCCTATACCAAATGGTATACAGGTAAGGAAGTCCAGACGTCAGGCGTTTACTATGATCACGGTATATGCCATGATCATGTTTATTGTTCCCTTCAATCAGTATACCGTTACTGGTTTTTGGATAATCCAGCTGCAGTCGTTACAACTCATTGCAGCAAAAATACTAAAAAGGAGGTCTGTTTCATGAAACATTTTGCAAAATCCTGGTTATTTAAAGCATGTAATTTCTGCATTATCGCTGGCGGGATCCTTCACTGGACAAAGATGAGTCTGCTTTTGTTCGGAGAGCAAAAATATCCAGAAGAACCAAAGCATGAATAATTGCCAATTCTGCGGGGCACCAATTTGTACTCATTCAAGTTGGTGCCATCCAGGCTATGATGGTACATGAGATAAAGTAAATAGTAAAAATCCCACGGCTCTCTTTAAGTACTCTCATTAATTTATATGAATCATAAATACTATACGGGTATTCTCTTTTTTCTCAAAATAGATGTTTAGTTTGCAGTCATACTCCATTAACATATCAACCAGATTGGCAAGACCGGTTCCCCTTCCTATTCCCTTTGTCGAATAGCCTGGCTGGATAAACCGACCAAACTCCCGTCTGGAAAAAATCTCGGAATCATTTTTTACTGCAATATAGATCGAATCAGCAGATTCACAGATTTTCACAAAAATCCCCTTAGAATCCCGCTCTGCCACTGCCTCAATGGCATTATCCAGTAAAATACCCAGCATCTCCACAATCTTGTATTGAGGAATACGGCATTTCATCTCATCTACCTTTACCTCATACCCAATGCTGCATCCCCTGCTCTCAGCCTCCATAAATTTGGAATAAAGAAAGCCAATAATAATAGGTGAACCCCCAGATAGTAGCCGGGAATACCGGTTATCTCTAAGAAGTTCACCACAATACTCTTTCTGCATGGATACGAGTTCATTATAATTCCCCGCCACTATATGTAAACTATATACCGCATTGATATGGTTATGAAAGTCATGCTGCTTCTTACGGATTGTTTCTAACAACTGCTTATATACATCGTCATAGGTGTTTCTCAGTTCAATTTCTTTTTCTCTTGCTATTTTTTCAGTTTTTTCCTGCTGCCACTTTATGATCAGAACTGCAATCAGAATTGTCCACATTCCAAATATGATATAGTCTGTCACTCTCATAAAATCTGTCAGTTTATATGCTACCAGAAGATAAAATGCACCGATAAATGAGATTCCAGTTGCAATATTGATCAACATATTAAAATTCATGGCAGTCCTGGATACCTTTAACAATCTTCCTTTCCTGCTGATCCACCAAAATGCCAGTATCAATAAAGCATTAATACTGATCATAAGTACATCAATATCAACATATCTTTCCATTAAAAAAGCGGGAATGGAACAGATGACCTGTATCACTACACCAAATGTAATAAACAATATTAAATTGACATTTGCCACCTTGATAGAACATTTAAACTTTACCAGTTCATAAATGTAGATGCCAATATACCCAAACAGAGCCATCCCTTTGGACAGCCCCAGATAATTCGCACCTTCTATTATGATCAGCTCCGATAATATAAACACAGCATCGTAAATCTGGAAATGATATCTCTTGCTAAACAAATGATTCACACAGATTAAAGTTGCTATCATTTCCAGCACTGCATTTATACAGGTCAACATCTCTTTACTTTTCTCCTTTGTTCATTTCTTCCAAAAACCGGGCATATACCCTTAATCTTTGTGCAATACCCTCAGGTGTCAGCTGGGTTTCTGTATCACCTGTATTTAAAAGCGCGGGCTCCGGAGTAATCCCATATATAAAATTCATATCACAATGCAGTTCTTTCGCCAGTATATAGGCATAAGAACTCGACAGACCAGTTTCTCCTCTTTCGATCCGGTATACTCCATCTTCTGAAATATGGAAAATCTCCGCTAGATCTTTTCTTTTTATTTGGAAAACCTCTCTGAATTTCTTTAGATTTGCACCAATAAGCACATCCTCATTACCTCTCTCGCCCATATTTTTGCCCCTTTGCTTTTTATTCCATGATACCAATAAATAGCATAATTATGAGTGGTAATATCTGCCGGATAATCGGTGTTTTGTCCCGTTTTCTTCGTCACTTCGTGAAACTCTCCCTACAAAAATCAAAAAGATATAAATCGAGCCAGGAAATGCTGTAAATTTAGCATTTCCTGGCTCCTATACACATCCCCTACTCGTTCATATTTGCCAATTTCGCCGCCTGGTCGGCTGCAATCAGGCTGTCGACCACCTCATTCAGATCCCCGTCGATGATGGAATCCAGACGGTGCAGCGTCAGCTTGATCCTGTGATCCGTCACTCTTCCCTGGGGATAATTATAGGTTCTTATCTTCTCGGAACGGTCTCCTGTCCCGATCTGGCTTCTTCGTTTCTCTGCCTCCTCATCATGTGCCTTGGCACACTCCAGTTCATAAAGTCTGGCACGGAGAACCTTCATCGCCTTGTCTTTATTTTTCAACTGGGATTTTTCATCCTGGCAGGAAACGACGATCCCAGTCGGGATATGAGTGAGCCGCACTGCCGAATCCGTCGTATTGACGCACTGACCGCCATTGCCGGAGGCGCGGAACACGTCAAATCTGCAGTCATTCAGATCAATCTCCACCTCCACGTCCTCTACCTCTGGCATGATTGCCACTGTCGCTGTGGAGGTATGGATCCGCCCGCCGGATTCCGTCGTCGGGATCCGCTGGACCCGGTGGACCCCGCTCTCGTATTTCAGTTTAGAATAAGCTCCTGAACCATTGATCATAAACACAATTTCTTTAAAACCGCCAATACCGTTCTCATTAGAATTCATCGTATCAATCTTCCAGCGGTTCGTCTCTGCATATTTGCAGTACATGCGGTAAAGATCTGCCGCAAACAGAGCCGCCTCATCCCCTCCGGCCCCGGCACGGATCTCCACGATCACATTTTTATCGTCATTGGGGTCTCTGGGAAGAAGAAGGATGCGAAGCTCCTGTTCTATCCCTTCGATACTTGCCTTGCAGTCACTCAGCTCTTCTTTGGCAAGTTCCCTCATCTCCTCGTCGTTTTCCTCCTCGAGAATCGCCAGGCTGTCCTCGATACCATCCTTCGCCGCCTTATATTCTTTATATTTGGTCACAACAGGCTCCAGATCAGCCTGTTCCTTCATCAACTTCTGGTAGCGGCTCTGGTCATTGAGCACATCCGGCTCACTGAGCTCATTCAGCACCTCTTCATAACGCAGTAATGTATCTTCCAGCTTATCAAACATAAACTTCTTTCCTTCCTCATTGATCTATATATTTTCCAGCCACCACCCGGTCATGCCCGGCTAGATCCTTACTTACCCTGACATCAGAGAAACCTTGTCTTTTCATAAGCGTCCTCACACTCTCTCCCTGATTGTAACCAATTTCCAGGAACAGCATTCCCCCCTGGTTCAGATACTCCAACGCTCTTTCTGCAATCCTGTGATAAAAATCCATCCCCTCCACGCCTCCGTCAAGGGCTGACTTTGGTTCATAAGTTTTTACCTCTGGCATGAGTTCTGGTATCTCTCTGGTCTCAATATAAGGTGGATTCGACACGATCACATCATATGTCCCCTGTACAGATTCCCAGAGATCACCGCAAATTATGGAAATCCCCTGCTTCGTATGCAGAAGCAGCCCATATTCTCTCTGTAACCGCTGCAGATTTCTCCCAGCCGTCTCCAGCGCTTTCTCTGAAATATCACTGAGAATCACTTCATCGGGTGTGCCTGCCACCGCGATACTCAGACCAATACACCCGGAACCGGTACAAAGATCCAGAACACGTTTTCCAGCGCAAAAGGGAACCGCCGTCTCCACCAGCAGCTCCGTATCCTGTCTTGGAATCAGAACATTCTCATCCACCTCGAAGACCAGTCCCATGAATTCTGTATAACCTAATATATACTCCAGGGGAATCCGCTGGCTGCGCTTTTGCACCGCCGTAAAAAACCGTCTCTGGACCGTCTCATCCGCCTCGTCCTCCTGATGGAGAAAATAATCGCTCCGGCGGTAGGAAAAGTCCTTATCGCTAAAACATGACTGCATAAGATACCAGGCATTTTCTTCCGGCTCTGGCACCCCTGCCTGAATCAGTTCCAACCGCCCCTGTTCCAGCATCTGTCTCAGTGTCATTTTTTCCTCCATATGCGCACAGCTGACGGGCTGAAAGATTCCTTTCACGCTTCATCCTCCCCGGTTTCCGGTTTTTCAGGGTCATCAAAATACCGGTCCAGTGACTGCAGGATCTCATCATCCTCTTCATCGTCGCCGACCTCAACCATCTCAAAACCGGCGGCTTCCAATTCTGACTTCTCATCTGTGGCAGCAGCTTCTTCTATGTTTTTTCCAGTCTCTTCCAGGACAGGTTCCCGCTGGAAGGGCTGCTCTGCGCCTTCTTCCAGAAACTTCTTCCAGTCAAAAACTGCCTCCACCGAAGAAATTGCTACTTCCAGCATCGCATCTTCCGGCTCCTTTGTGGTAAGGGACTGCAGCCAGAGTCCTGGTCTGCTCAACGCCGTTACAACCGGATTTTCCGACTTTCCTGCAAAAATAATAAATTCGTAGGAAAGTCCAGCAATCACAGGAATCAGTAAAACACGCAGAAGCATACGGAGCCAGAGCGTCGATACGGATATAAACATAAAAAACAAGATACTCACAAACATGACCACCAGCATAAAACTGGTACCACATCTTTTGTGCACTGTTGTCTGCTTCCGTGCATTATCCACATTCAGTTCCAGTCCGTTTTCCAGACAGTTGATGCACTTGTGCTCTGCTCCATGGTACATAAAGACGCGATGGATATCCTCCATACAGGAAATCGTCTTCACATATATGACAAAAAGCGCCACACGGATCGCACCCTCGATCAGCCCCCGCAGCTGAACAGAAGGGACTGACTTTGATAATAATTCTGATACGAAAAAAGGAAGAAGAACAAACAGCCCCACTGCCAGAATCACTGCCAGCATTACCACAAGCCCCATCACGAGATCATTTCCTTTGCCCTGTTCCTGATCCTTTTTTTTATTAGTTTTTTTCTGATTCGCTGCCTTCTGCTCTTCCTCTTCCCAGAAACCTGCCGAATAATTCAATGTCTTCATCCCCATAACCAGGGATTCAATAAAAGCAACAATCCCGCGAACCACCGGAATGCCAGCTATGGCATACCGATCTTTCAGACTCTTGTATTTTTCTACCTTTACCTCAATCTTTCCGTCCGGTTTGCGCACAGAAACCGCATACTGGTCTGACGCTTTCATCATAACGCCTTCGATCACAGCCTGACCGCCAATACCTGAATATCTCATATCTGACATCATCCTTTTCTGTGTATAAACTACTGTAAGCTCGACGGCGCCGGCTGATCCCCCTGCATCGTCGAGCTAAATATGCAACAACTCCGCAAGCCTCAGTATCGTCAATACAGAAACATGCGGAGCCATACTCTGTTCATAATCTGCTTATTTTAAGCCATACTTACGATTGAACTTATCAATCGCACCACGAGCTGCCATGGACTTCTGCTGTCCTGTGTAGAATGGATGGCATTTAGAACATACTTCAACGTGAATATCTTCTTTGGTCGAACCTGTTGTAAACTCATTTCCGCAGTTGCACACAACCTTTGCCTGAAAATATTCCGGATGGATTCCCTCTCTCATGTATTTTCACCTCACTACTAAAATTTTCAATTCTCAAAAACGGCTTTTTCATTGTATCATAATATTTCTTAAAATGCAAGCACTTTTAATGAAGCTTGATTTTTTTATTGTTTCGATAAATCTTCGTTATATAATCTTTCATATATGCCTACATTTTTCTAATATTTAATGGAGCTTGATTTTTTTTATCGTTTCATAAATTCTTCGTTATATAATCTTTCATAAATAACTGCGTTTTTCTAACATTTAATGGAGCTTGATTTTTTTTATTGTTTCGATAAATCTTCGTTATATAATCTTTCATATATGCCTACATTTTTCTAATATTTAATGGAGCTTGATTTTTTTTATTGTTTCGATAAATTCTTCGTTATTTTTGGTTTTGCGGAACAGGTTGATGATCTGCTCCAGATTGTTTTCCGTATTGGAATTTGATCCCAGTGCCTTGCGCATAAGGAACACTGCTTCCAGCTCTCTCTGGCTCAGCAGAAGATCTTCCCGCCTGGTACTTGACTTCTGTATGTCGATCGCCGGAAATACACGTTTTTCCGACAAGTGGCGGTCAAGAACCAGTTCCATATTGCCGGTTCCCTTAAATTCTTCAAATACCACATCATCCATCCTGCTTCCGGTATCTACCAGCGCCGTAGCAAGAATCGTAAGGCTTCCGCCCTCCCTCATATTCCTTGCCGCACCAAAGAAACGCTTTGGCATATGCAGGGCCGCCGGATCAAGACCTCCGGAAAGTGTCCGCCCGCTGGGAGTGACAGTGAGGTTGTACGCCCTGGCAAGACGGGTGATACTGTCAAGAAGGATCACCACATCATCACCACCCTCCACGAGACGTTTGGCTCTCTCAATCACCATTTCCGAAACCCGTTTATGATTTTCCGGAAGTTCATCAAAGGTAGAATAGATCACCTCAACCCGTTCTCCCTCGATGGATTCTTTGATATCTGTAACCTCCTCCGGACGCTCGTCGATAAGCAGGATCAAAAGATGCATCTTCGGATAATTTCTTGTAATGGCACTCGCCACCTGTTTTAACAGAGTGGTTTTACCGGTTTTCGGCTGGGATACGATCATCCCTCTCTGACCTTTTCCAATCGGCGCGATCAAATCCAGCATCCTCATGGATACGCCGGAACCAGGCGTCTCCAAATGTATCCTCTCATTAGGAAAGATCGGTGTCAGGTCTTCAAATTTATGCCTGCGGGCAAGATACGTGATGGGACGCCCATTGACGCTCTTCATATAAAGAAGCGCGCTGAACTTTTCATTCTGTGTCCTGACCCGGATATTTCCCTCTACGATATCTCCGGTACGAAGACCAAAGCGTCTGAGAAATGCCGGTGAAACATAGACGTCATTTTCTCCGGGAAGGAAATTATCACAGCGGATAAAACCATATCCCTCTGGCATAATCTCCAGAATCCCCCTTTTAGTGATACCACTGTCCAGCTCTTTAATCTCCCTGGGATGTACATCTGACACCTGACGATCCTTGGCAATCGTGATCAGTCCCGCCTTCACTACATCCTCAATAGTACGAAGCGGCTGGCTCTCCTGCTGCTCAATGTGACTATCCTGCCGGTTCTCGCTGCGGTGTACGACAGCATTGCCATTTCTGGCATGTCCCCTGTCCCCATGATTGGGAACATATGTATATGCCTGCTTTTTAATTTCTTCCTTTTCTGTCGTCTGAACCACATTTCCTTCAGATTTTTTAACGGTCCTTTCTCTCTTTGGGTACTCTTCTGGCTGCGCTTCCCTTCGTGCTTCGGATCGTGTAAGTTTTTCCAGTTCATGCACAAGATCTCCTTTCCGCAGACCAGACACGCCGGACAACCCTTTTTCCTTCGCCATTTCACGAAGTTCTTTCAATGATAATTTTGCTAAATCCATTCTTTCTGTCCTTTCTGAAAGCCAAACACGATTCTCAAACAAAATCCGTCCCGAATGTTTCGGCAGTTAAAATTCGATTCCATTTTTTCTTCATAAGCTCTCTCATTTTTCACCGCCTGTCTTGGACAGGGGATCTGTCTCAAAATTCGATTCCATTTTTCTTCATAAGTTCTCTTGCACTTTCCAGGGAGTCCACACCCGTAGCGTTTTTAATCGGCGCAAATTCTCTGTCTCTTATTACTTCAAAAGACAGGCAGTTATCCATCATATGTATCATATCCAATACCAGTGTCTCGAATTTGTATCCATTTGGTTCCTCTGGTTTTACATATTCCGCATTGTCATTAATATAAGGGATTTTTTTCTCCACTATATGGTTAGGAAGATTTTGATTCATAATCCTTGTGAGAACCTCTACATTAAAAAGGTAATTCAGAATCACGCCGTAATTATAAAGAAGTTTTCCTTCTTCGTCCCGCGAATGGATCATCTCATCTGTCATCTCATAATATTCCACGATGGAAGGCTTCCCATCCTCCAGACACAGCACACCAACTCTTTCATTCGGATCCGCCTTTGCCACAACCTTAGAGCCACAGACACATCCATTCTCGATCACAGCGCCGACAAATACCGGATCCGCAATCTTCTGGAGAACATTATCCACAGAAAATACATTGAGCCACTCTACTCCCATCTCTGAAATCTTGTCCAGAAGACCGGCTTTTTCAAGGGAAATAAACCAGCCGCCATTACCGTTTGGCGAAGATGAGATCTTATACTTTTCTTCCATAAAGATTTTACCATCATATCCTACGGATGGTGCCATCTTCTGTACAAAGAAATAAACATACTTTCTCTCATATCCAAAATAACCTTTTTCCTCAAAAAAATCAACTGTATCTTTATGATTTTTTTCACTGGTCATAATAAACAGCGGAATCCATTTGCCCGTTTTGTCCACCACATGCAGCATATTTTGGATCAACTGTCCGAAAAGATATAGTTCCCTCTCCACCCCTACATTCAACATCCCTTTTGGCTTATCCAGTCCCAGCCTTGTTCCCTGGCCGCCTGCCAGAAGCACTGCACCCACACGGCGCTCTTTTAAGGTCTGGATCCCGACGCTCTCATACCTATGCCTGTTTTTCTGTATTTCATCGATCGTCAATGCACCCAGAGGCTCCAGTTTTCCTCTTGGCGTCTCTCCAGACTCGTCCTGAACCAGCTGCAGGAGATCCGTATCCAGTTCTTCAATCTGTTCCAGCAGATAAGACCTCTGTTCTTCATCCAATTCATCCCAATAACGAAGCAAATGTTCTTGACCGACAGCAGAAAGCTTCTTTTTTGCTTGTTCTAACGTCATCTGACAAACCTTCCTCTCAAAATTTTCTAATTTATACTCTATTGTACCATTTATCCAAAAAAGCACAAGTAGTTTTCAGAAAGTAAAGAAGATTTTTTATATATTGTTTTTACTTATTAAAAGTGGTAGAATTAATGAGGTAAATTTGGAGTTTTACAAAACGGAGGATCACTATGAGTTATAACGAAAAGGCACTTGCCTTACATAAAGAATGGAACGGGAAACTTGATGTCACCCCAAAATGCCAGGTCAAATCCAGAGAGGACCTTGCCATCGCCTATACGCCGGGAGTTGCAGAACCCTGCAAGGTCATTGCCAAAGATAAAAAAGAAGCATACCATTATACGATTAAAGCAAATACCATCGCTGTCGTCTCCGATGGAAGCGCTGTTCTCGGTCTGGGAAATATCGGTGCAGAGGCGGCGATGCCCGTGATGGAAGGAAAGGCTGTTTTATTCCGGGAATTCGGCGGCGTCAATGCTTTCCCGATCTGTCTGGACACCCAGGATACCGATGAGATCATAAAAACCGTTGTAAATATTGCCCCAGCATTTGGCGGGATCAATCTGGAAGATATATCAGCTCCCCGATGTTTTGAAATTGAAAACCGGCTTAAGGAGCTGCTGGATATCCCAGTCTTTCATGATGACCAGCATGGAACTGCCATCGTCGTTCTTGCCGGTATCATCAATGCCCTGAAAGTAACAGGGAAGAAAAAAGAAAACTGTAAGATCGTCGTAAATGGCGCCGGATCCGCTGGTATCGCCATCAGCCGGCTGCTTTTAACATACGGTTTCCCCCACATAACGCTGTGTGACAGATCCGGGATCCTAAATAAGCAGACACCGGATCTGAACTGGATGCAGAAGGAAATGATGGAAATTACCAATCTGGAAGGAAAATCCGGTACCCTGGCAGATGCCTTCGTCGGTACAGATATATTTGTGGGTGTTTCTGCTCCCAATATCGTCACACCGGAGATGGTATCCACTATGAACCAGGACGCTATCCTCTTCGCTATGGCAAATCCGGTTCCGGAGATCATGCCAGATCTCGCTAAAAAGGCCGGCGCAAAAGTGGTAGGAACCGGCAGATCGGATTTCCCAAACCAGGTCAACAATGTGGTTGCCTTTCCAGGTATATTCAGAGGCGCCCTGGAAGGACATGCTTCCCAGATCACAGAAGAGATGAAACTGGCTGCCGCGCTTGCCATCGCATCCCTGGTTCCTGAAAATGAACTAAGCGAAGACAACATTATGCCAGAAGCTTTTGATCCCCGTGTGGCGGATGTCGTCAGCCTGGCAGTCAAGGAACATATTCATGATGAGACGGCTCTGGGGTGAAAAACCCTACCACTCTCTGGACTATGAGATGAAGCAGCGTTATGGTGAAAAAATATATAAAGTATCTCTTGAGAGTGGACTGACCTGTCCCAACAGGGACGGAACCCTGAACCGGGGAGGCTGTATCTTCTGCAGTGGAAATGGCTCTGGAGACTTCGCTTCTCCCAGAACCGATTCGATCCGCACTCAGATCGACAACGGCATCCAAGGACTGTCAGAACGAAAACAGGTGGGAAATCGTTTTATCGCCTACTTTCAGTCTTTTACCAACACCTATGCGCCGACAGAAGTCCTCCGCCCCATGTACATGGAAGCGCTGGAGCATCCAGATGTAGTTATGCTGTCTATCGCCACCCGGCCGGATTGTCTGCCGGCAGAGGTTATGAAACTTTTGGAAGAATGCCGCAGGGTCAAGCCCATAATCGTAGAACTGGGTCTTCAGACCATTCATGAATCCACCGCAGAACTGATTCACCGGGGATATCCTCTCAAAATCTATAATACAGCTGTAGAATCTTTGAGATCCATTGGCGTTGAAGTAGTTACTCATGTCATCGCCGGACTGCCCCATGAGACTGAATCCGATTTTCTTGAAACGGTTTCCCATGTGGGGAGCAGATCTGACGGGATAAAAATACAACTGCTGCATATATTAAAAAATACAGTTCTGGCAGATATGTACATGAATCATGAATTCAGCCCTCTGTCACAGGATGAGTATATACAGATGGTTCTCCATTCTCTTTCCATTCTGCCGGAACACATCATCATCCACCGTCTGACCGGAGACGGACCAGGAAATCTGCTCATCGCCCCAGAGTGGAGCCGCCGCAAACGACAGGTACTCAATGAGATTCACCGCCAGCTTAGGATCCGGAATATATGGCAGGGAAAGGAGTATAACGCCTGATGAAAGAAGCCTTTACCATTTACAAACTGATTATCCTGTATACCCTCAACCAGGTAGAATCCCCTATGACCCTGAATTTAATCTCGGATTATATAACAGAGCGGGGGTATACCAATTATTTTAATGTGCAAAATGCCTTTGCAGAACTGATGGAGGCAGAGTTCATATCCTGTTCAGCTACCTATAACACTTCCTTTTACAGCATTACAGACGCAGGCAGGGAAACACTGGACTTATTTATTTCCAGCCTTTCCGCGGAAATCCGCCAGGAAATCGACGAGTATCTGGAAAAAAACAATCTGCCCATCATAGACCGGCTTACAGTAATCAGTGATTATACCCTTTTAGATCACGGGGAATATATCGCCACCTGTTCACTCCGGGAAAACAATCATATTCTCTTTGAAACAAAGCTATCTGTACCAACGGAAGCGGATGCTGTAAAAATATGTAATAATTGGCGGGAACAAAGCAGCGAATTATATTCTCTTACTATAAAAAGACTGCTCCGCTGAGCAGCCTTTTTACCCTTTGACCACAAAAAAATACTTTTCCTTTCGAATATGTATTGCAATTTCTTTCTGATTTTAGTAAACTTTAATTATAATATGTAGGAGGTGGCACAATGGCAGATAATAAAGTGATACTTAAAAAAGAACGTTATTCTGATGATTCGCAGTTCTGGTGCCCTGAATGCCATATTTTAATGCAATATAAATATGCTGGTAAATTCGTATGTGAAAAATGTGGCAGTGAAGAATATAATGATTTTGGAAAGATAAAAAAATATCTCGATGAAAACGGTCCTACCAACGCCGTTGAATTGTCTGCAAATACCGGGGTCCGCAAATCAAAGATCGGGGAATATCTCCGGTTGGGCAGAGTAGAAATACCGGAAAACTCTTCCGTATTCATTCACTGCAAAAGCTGCGGCGTTCCGATCCGTTTTGGAAATTACTGCGCCAACTGTGTACATTCAAAAAATATACAGGGTGCATTTATCGGTGAAGTCGCCAAATCTGCAAACAGTAAGATGCGATTTCTGGATAATGAATAATTCGCATTATCCTTTTGATGCTTTTACCCGGCGTATCGGGCTCCATTTTCCATACATTTTTTTCTTCCCATTTGTAGAATACGCCCGGATTTTTACATAGCATTTTTTAGGATATTTCCATTTAAAACTTGTCCGCATTTTGCGGACATTTTTTCTTTTCACACCCTTTTTCATTGACCGCTTTGATGAATACTGCACCTGATATCCCATAGCTCTCTCCAGCTTTTTCCACCGGATACAAATGTACTTTTTCTTCCGCTTAACCTCTTTAATTCTGACTCTGCCGGGTCGGCTCTCCCCCTCCCCGCTCCTGATATATTTTCTCTCCTGCCAGTTATCAAATATCTGGATCCATTGTGAAATTCCTGGTTCTTCCCGTACCTCCTCCGGGGAAGCCACTTCGTCTGGCGTTATCCCTGGAATTACATCCGGTGATAGATCCGGCGTTTTATTCGGTGTTGTATCTGGCGTCACATCCGGGGCTTTGTCTGGTCCCCAGGTTGTATCCGGTGATAGAT